>NZ_CP129107.1:1200000-1500000 GCF_030406725.1 Alteriqipengyuania flavescens
GCCCGAGGCCCCAGGTGAGATCCGGCACACGCGGCAATTTCAGCGCCAGATCGGCGCCATCGATCACCCCGTCGCCGGAAATGTCGAAGCGCACTTCGTCATAGCTCGCATCGATGATGCCGATGTTGCCGGTCAGCAGCAGGCTGTCGAGGACGCGGAAGCGGCCTTCGAGCTCACCGCCGTAGATCGAGGCATCGGCCGTGTTCAGGATGAATTGACTGACGCCCGCGGTGGGGCTGGACTGGTTCACTTCGCGCTGCATGTCGGCGATGTCGGTGTAATAGACCGCGCCGTTCAGCGTGATGCGGCCGTCCAGACTCTGGAATTTCGCGCCCAGTTCGTAGTTGTCTACGCGCTCTTCATCGAAGTAGAAATTCCCGCCCGTTGCCGGGACCACGACGTTCTCGAAGACTTGCGCGTTGGTAATGCGGAAGTTGTAACCGCCCGAACGGTAGCCGCGCGTCCACGAAGCGTAGACCTGCGCGTTGTCGAGTTCGTACTGCAGGCCGAGCTTCGGGCTGAGGTTTTCCCACACGTTGCCGTCTTCAAAGCCGTTGTTCTCGGTCGGGATGAACGGATTGGTGCCGGTGGTGGGGCAGGTTCCGTCGACCACGGAACACATCGGCCGCGGGCGGATGTAGGTCACCGTGTCGTCTTTCTCTTCGCGCGACCAGCGCAGGCCGGCCTGCACGCTGAGGCGTTCGGTGAGGTAGTACTTCGCAGACGCGAACGCGCCCAGCACCGTGTGTTCCTGCGTGCCGCCGCCATAGAAGGTCAGCGGGCTGAGCGGGGGCAGGTCACGCACTTCGGTGTAGGCCAGGTCCTGCGTAAAGTAGAACCCGCCGAAGGTCAGGTCGTAATCGGCTTCCGAGATCGCGTAGCGGATTTCGTTTGAATATTGTTCTTGGGTAAATTCCGTGTCGGAATGGAAACCGAAAATGGGCGCAGAATCGATATCGCCGTTGGTGAAGGCGGAGTAGTCGCGATAGCCGAAGATGTTGCTCAGGGTACCGGGGCCTACCTCCACATCGGCGCGCAGGCTGCCGGTGGTGATTTCGGTATCGTAGCTGCCGCGGTTGTCGATCGACAAATCGAACGTATCGCGCCGGAAGATCCCGCGGTTCTGGCCGGCCGGGCCGTCACCGGTGGAATCGAAATAGTCCAGCTTGGCGAGCAGGGTGACATCGTCGCGCGGGCGCAGTTCGAGTGCGCCGCGGACGATATACGTTTCCGCCGCGCCCTGGTTCGATCCGTCGAAAAGGTTGGTGAAATAGCCTTCGTCGTTGTTGTAGTACGCACCCAGCTTGAACAGCACCGTGTCTTCCACCAGCGGTCCGGACACCACGCCGCTGGCGTAGTAATTGGCGCCGCCGCGGTCGTCCACGAACGGGCCGTCGACGGCCGCACGGAATTTGCCCTGGAATTCTTCCGTCGGGTTGCCGGTGTTGAGGAGGACCGCGCCGCCGGTCACGTTACGGCCGAACAGCACGCCCTGCGGACCGCGCAGGATTTCCACGCTGTCGAGATCGAACAGGTCGAACACGACCCCGCCGTTCACGCCCAGATATACGCCGTCCACGAACACGCCGACCGTCGGGTCGATGGACGGGATCGAGGAGTTGATGCCGAGGCCGCGGATCGAGAAGTTCGCCATACCGCGGCTGGTGCCGACCTGGTCGAGCGAGACGTTCGGCGCGGAATAGGTCAGCGACTGCACGTCGCGTACCTTGAGCGCTTCGAGGCTCTGCGAGTTGAAGGCGGTGACCGACAGCGGCACGTCCTGCACTTCTTCGGCGTCTTCCGTCTTGGTCGCGGTGACGACGATCACGCCGCTGAGATCGTCGAGCGCGCTCTGGCGACCTTGCCGGCCTTCCGGCTCCTGCGCCTCGCCCGGCGTAGCGGCATCGGAATCGTAGTCCTGCGCGTCCTGCGCCAACGCGGCGGAGGGCAGGGCGACCATGCCTGCACCCGTCAGGGCAAGCGCGGTCAGTGACGTGGTGGAGCGTCCAAGGAAGTTCATGAGTTCTCTCTCCTCAATGCATTCGTATGCCCCGCCGCATTAACGAGGCAACACAGCAAAATTCAAGCGAGCGATTAAATGTTGTTACAGTACCGTTGCGGCGTGTGGCATTTTGGCCGCTACCGCAGCTTCGCCGCGACGTTGCGCGACTGCGCTCAAGCGTGGCCGTCGAGCTCGTTGCCCTGCAGGGTGACGACGTGGAGGAGGTTGGTGGACCCCGGCGTACCGAAAGGGACGCCGGCCAGCGCGATCAGCTTTGCGCCCGCCTTGCCGAAGCCGTGGCGCAGCGCCATCCGCTTGCCCTTGGCGATCATCTCCTCGAAGCTGCCGATGTCCTTGGTGGTCACCGAATGCGCACCCCACAGGAGCGCGGTACGGCGCGCCGTGGCGGTGGAGGGGGTGAGCACCAACATCGGCACCGCCGGCCGTTCGCGGGCCACGCGCCGCGCCGTGCTGCCGGAACCCGTAAACACGATGATGCCCGCCGTCTGTACCGTCTGCGCAATGGTCATGCAGGCATGGCTCAGTGCGTCGGCGGTTGTAGGATGGGCGGAGAGCTGGTGGAAATGCACCCGCTCCGCATAGGCAGGATCGGCTTCTACCGAAGCCGCGATCCGGTCCATCATCCGCACCGCTTCTTCCGGCCATTCGCCGGCCGCGGTCTCCGCGCTCAGCATCACCGCGTCGGCCCCGTCATAGACCGCGTTGGCGACGTCGGAGACTTCGGCACGGGTCGGCGCGGGGCTTTCGATCATGCTTTCGAGCATCTGCGTTGCCACGATGACCGGCTTGCCGAGCTCGCGCGCCGCGTTGACGATGCGCTTCTGGATCGGCGGGACGTCCTGCGGATCAAGCTCCACGCCGAGGTCTCCGCGGGCCACCATCACGCCGTCCGCCAGTTCGAGGATCTCGGCGAGGCGGTTGACCGCGCCCGGCTTCTCGATCTTGGCGCACAGGGCGCCGCGCCCGCCCATCAGGCGGCGGGCTTCGGCCAGGTCTTCCCCGCGCTGCACGAAGCTGAGGCCGATCCAGTCGGCCCCGTGATCCATCGCATAGGCAAGGTCGGTGCGGTCCTTCTTCGTCAGGGCCGGGATCGGCACTTCGGCATCGGGCACGTTCACGCCCTTGCGGTCGGATATGACGCCGCCGACTTCCGCTCTGGTCAGGATCTCGTTCCCGTCCGCCCGGATTACGCGGAGCCTGATCTTGCCGTCGTTGATCAGCAGGCGCTGGCCTTTTTCGAGGATCCCGAAGAGTTCTGGATGCGGCAACTGGACGCGGGTTTCGTCGCCCGGTTCGTCCTTGCGATCAAGCGTGAAGTGGCCGGAATGGCGGATCACCGCCTTGCCGTCCTTGAAAGTGCCGACGCGCAACTTGGGGCCCTGGAGGTCGCACAGGATCGCAATCGGGCGCTTCGTTTCTTTTTCAAGGTCGCGGATCGCCTTGATCGTATCGCCGTGGATATCGCGCTCGCCGTGGCTCATGTTGATGCGGAAGGCGTCAGCGCCGGCATCGAGCAGTTTGCGCAGCATGGCCGGATCGCGGCTGGCAGGGCCGACCGTGGCGAGAATTTTCACCTTGCGGTCGCGCGGATCGATCTGTGCCATGTGCTGCGTAACTCCGGATGGCTGCGTTTCGCCGACCCTATGGCAGCATGCAGGCGCAAGACAAGCGAGCGCATGGCGGCGCGCGCCTGCATTCGAATGCCGCCGATGCCGGTTGCTCGCGCCCTTGCTGGCCTCCGACCGCGCCGGGGATTGCGCGCTTCACCCCCGCGCCCGCTCTCGCTATCAGGCCGCCAACCGATTCACCCGGATAGAGAAGAGAGATACGAAATGGCCGATGCCACCGACGACCGCCTGCGCCTGCTGATCGAACGGATCGAGCGCCTCGAGGAAGAGAAGAAGGGCATCGCCGACGATATCCGCGACGTCTATGCCGAAGCCAAGGCGGTCGGATACGACCCCAAGATCATGCGCCAGGTCGTTCGCCTGCGGAAGATGAAGCCCGACGACCGCAGCGAGCAGGAAATGGTGCTCGATACATACAAGGCCGCGCTCGGCATGGCATAGGCGGCCCAGCCAAAAGGAGACGAACATGCCCCCGCAGTACAAGGACGCGCGCCACTTTCCGGTCACCACGACGCCCACGCTGGAGGGGCGGCCGATCCAGGAATATCGCGGTATCGTGACCGGCGAGGTGATCGTCGGCGCCAATCTCTTCCGCGACCTGTTCGCCAATATCCGCGACATCGTGGGCGGCCGCTCGGGCAGCTACGAACGTATCCTGCGCGACGCGCGCGAGCAGGCGATTGCGGAGCTGCAGGCCGAGGCTGGCCGCGTGGGCGGCAATGCGGTGGTCGGCGTCGACCTCGATTACGAGGTGATCGGCGATACCGGCTCGATGCTGATGGTCAGCGCCAGCGGTACGGCTGTGACAATTTGAAGCAGGTCCTGCCGGCGGTCCTGATCGTCTGCCTCGCCGCGTGCGCGCGGCCTTCGGTCGAGGCGCCTCTTTCGTTCGAGGACAGGACGGCCCGGATGCAGGCCTGCAACATGCTTTATCGCGAGAACGACTTCCAGAAGGTCAAGCCTTCGCCGGTGCGCGGGCTGATCGATCTGGAACGATGGAATGCCTTGTCGGCAAACCGCAGGGACGACGTCATCGAGCTGAGCGCCTGCCTCATGGAAGGCGGCGATGCAGGCCCGGTGGATGTCGAACTCTTCGTCAGCGGGCGCACGGTTTTGCGGCGTCAGGCCGAAAACGACACCGACTGGGCGGCAATCCTCGACTAGGCGGCAAGCTCCGTCGCCGCATATGCCAGCGACAGGGCGGCGCCGTTGTGCAGCATGTGCAGCACGATGCTCGACCACAGGCCATAGTGCACGCGCATGTAGCCGAGGATCGAGCCGGTGATGAATTGCGGCAGCACAAGCGGCAGAGCGGCGAGCATCTCCGCGCCTTCGAAATTGAAGACGTGGATGAACGCAAAGGCGAGCGTGCTCAGCCAGAAGAAGATCGGGAAGGCCCTGCGGTACCATTGCGGCGCGTCGTGATTCCGCAGCGCGACAAACAGGATCACCGCCAGGACGATGCCGCCGCCGGTCGCGAACAAGGCCGGTCCCGGCACATCGGTCTGCGGGCCCGTGGCCGTCAACACGCCGCCGAGCGCTGCCCCGCCCAGGATGGCGAGCAAGGCCGCGACGCGCCCGGGTTTGCCCGACAGCCAGCCACGGAACAGCAGTTCTTCCACCAGCGGCGCAACGATCACGACCGCCAGCGCGAGGCCGATTTCGATCTCCATGCCCGCCAGCGCGGTTTCGGGAAGCTCCACGCCCGCGGCGATGACCAGCATCGCAATCACCCCCAGGCCTGCCATCAGCAGCAGGTCGAGGCCCAGCATGCGGAAGATCGCGGCCAACCCGCTGCCACCGGTCCGCACCTGTTCTTCCGGCAGGACGGGCCGGCGCAGGAAGCCGGCATAGCGGCGCCATTCATGGCGCATCGTTGCAGGCGCGGTTTGCTTGCCCGACACAGCGCCGTCCGCACCCATCGGCGGGCTTGTCGTATCCATCGTCATGCGGCTATTGCGGCCCCCGATTTCATCCACCACAGGTTCAAGCGACACCATGGCAGGCCATTCCAAGTTCAAGAATATCATGCACCGCAAGGGTGCGCAGGACAAGAAGCGTTCCAACCTCTTCTCCAAGCTCAGCCGCGAAATCACCGTGGCGGCGAAGATGGGCATGCCCGATCCGGACATGAACCCGCGCCTGCGCCTGGCGGTGAACGCGGCCAAGGCCCAGTCGATGCCGAAGGACAATATCCAGCGCGCGATCGACAAGGCATCGGCGACGGACGGCGATAATTACGAGGAAGTGCGCTACGAAGGCTATGGCCCGGGCGGCAGCGCGATCATCGTGGAAACGCTGACCGACAACCGCAACCGCACCGCCACCGCCGTGCGCACCGCCTTTTCCAAGCACGGCGGCAATCTCGGCACTGAAGGTAGCGTGGTCCACGGTTTCGAGCGGCTGGGCCTGATCGTCTATCCCGCCGATGCCGGGAGCGAGGACAAGGTGCTGGAAGCGGCGATGGAAGCGGGCGCGGAAGATATCGCCAGCTCGGATGACGGCCACGAGATCTGGACTGCGGCCGACGATCTCCACCAGGTCGCCAGCGACCTCGAAGGGACGCTGGGCGAGGCGGAGACGGTCAAGCTGGCGTGGAAGCCCAACTTAACCGTCGACATGGACGAAAAGAACGCAGCCACGCTGCTCAAGCTCATCGACGTGCTGGACGACGATGACGACGTGCAGACCGTGTGGGGCAATTACGACATTTCCGACGAGGTTATGGAGCAGGTCGGCGGGTGAGCCGGACGGAGTTCGCTGCCGTTTGTGTAGTGGCCCGCGGAATTTGTGCGCTATTGCTGATGCTGTTTTCGTGGACTCTGGCGAACTGGTGAAGTGATCATCGTCGGCCTAGATCCCTCGCTCAGCTGTACCGGCTGGGGCGTGGTGCGCAGCGAGGGCGCGCGACTGAGCCATGTCGCCAACGGGCAGGTGAAGACGGACGCGAAGGCGCCGATGGCGGACCGGCTACACCACCTGCACGATGCCATTTACGCGGTACTGGCCTCTCACGCGCCGGACCGGGCGGCGATCGAGGAGGTCTTCCTCAACAAGAACCCGCAGTCGACACTGAAGCTGGCGCAGGCGCGCGGAGCGGTGCTTGCCGCATGCGGCCGCGCATCGATCCCGGTCAGCGAACACGCCGCGCGGCTGGTCAAGAAGTCGGTCGTCGGCACCGGCGCCGCGGACAAGGCACAGGTGCAGGCTATGCTGAAAGTGCTGCTTCCCGGCGCCCAGGTGGCGGGTGCCGATGCGGCCGACGCGCTTGCCGTCGCCATCGCGAGCGCGCATCTCGCCCCGAAAGGACACTGACATGATCGACCTCTACGGCATTCCCAATTGCGACACAGTGAAAAAGGCGCGCAAGTGGCTGGAGGCGAAGGGTCTCGACCACACCTTCCACGACTTCAAGAAAGAGCCGCCGTCGCGCGGCATGGTCGGCGAATGGGCCGATGCGGTCGGCTGGCAGGTGCTGCTCAACCGCCGCGGCACCACTTTCCGCAAGCTGGACGATGCGGACAAAGAAGGGCTGGACCGCGACAAGGCGGTCGAACTGATGGTGGCGCATCCCAGCATGATCAAGCGCCCCGTCGTCACCCATGACGGGCAGACCGACGTCGGCTTCAACGAGACGATCTGGGAAAATGCCTACCTCTGAATTTCAGTCCCGTTCGCGCCGTTCGATGCGGCGGGAAAGACTGCGCATCTCGCGGGCCGACCGCGTGGCGAGGCGCGTTTCCAGCAGGAACATCAGCAGCGCGCCCGAAACCAGCACCATCGCGGTGATCCACGTGGCGGCGACCCACGTGCCGATGGCGGTGCGGATGAAGGCGCTGACAAACAGCAGGATGATGACCACGCAGATCAGCAGGCCTGCCCCGGTGCTGAGGTTGATCGCGTCGTGGGCATATTTCTGGCGGCGGCGCAGCGCCGGCAGCTCCTCGATCTCGCGATCGGTGCGCCCTTCTTCCTCCCGCTTCTCGAGCTTGTCCACCCGCTCGACGATCCACGTAAGGCGCATGTTCATGACGTTGAGCACCGCGCCGATCGCCGCGAGCATGAACACCGGTGCGAGCGACAGCTGCACGATGCTCTGCACCCGCAGCGTGCTGGATGTCCGTTCGATCAGGCTGTCGCCCGCTGCGGCGAGCAGTTCGGCAATCATGCGCGGCGGGCCGAGAGGATGTAGTTGAGGTCGCGATTGGCGGAGAGGGTGAAGCCCTTGGCGGGGTTGAAGGCGATGCCCCTGCAGTCCGTGACCGTGAAACCGGCGGCGTGCAACAATTGCTCGAGCTCGTCGGGCGTGATGAAATCTTCCCAGTGATGCGTGCCCCTGGGCACTGCGCCGACCGCTTCCGCCGCGCCGACCAGCAGCGCGCGGCTGGCGAGCGTACGGTTCGGGGTGGACAGCACAAGCAGGCCGTCATCGGCCACGCAGTCCGTCAGCGCGGCGATGAAGGCGCCCTTGTCTGCCACGTGCTCGATCACTTCCATCGAGGTGACGAGGTCGAACTGGCCGAGGCCTAGCTCGCCCAGCTCCCCGTGGCGGTATGCGATGGCAAGTCCCATCGCATCGGCATGCGCCTGCGCCACCGCGACGTTTTGCGCCGCAGCGTCCACCCCGGTGACGTCCGCGCCGAGCCGCGCCAGCGGTTCGCACAGCAAGCCGGCCCCGCAACCGACGTCGAGCGCGCTCTTCCTTGAAAGCGGCTCGTAGCCAAAGGCATCGCTGCCGAAATGGATGTCCACCGCCTCGCGGATGAAGCCGAGGCGCACCGGATTGAGGCGGTGCAGCATGGCGGAGGAGCCCATCGGGTCCCACCAGTCCCGCGCCAGCGCGCCGAAGTGCTGCGCCTCATCGGGACGGATCGTTGCGCCACTGGTTGCACCCGAGACATTTGCATTCGCCATGACGGCTCTCTAACAGCGCGGTTCAACCCGCACCAGCAGGAGCATGGCGACTTTGGCCCGGATCGTGATGAAATTCGGCGGCACTTCGATGGCCGGGACCGAGCGCATTCGCCGGGTCGCCAACATCGTGCGCCGGCAGGCCGCGCCCAAACCCGACGGCACGCGCGACGAGGTGGCGGTGGTCGTCTCTGCCATGGCGGGCGAGACCGACCGGCTGGTCAATTTCGCGCGCGAGGCGAACCCGCTTTACGATCCGGCCGAATACGACGTCGTCGTGGCAAGCGGGGAGCAGGTGACCAGCGGCCTCCTCGCGCTCACGTTGCAGGGCATGGGCATGAAGGCGCGCAGCTGGCTCGGCTGGCAATTGCCGGTCCGTACTATCGAGGCCCATGCCAAGGCGCGGGTCGAAGCCATCGATGCGGAAGGCCTGCTGGCGGCGATGGGCGAGGGCCAGATCGCGGTCATCCCCGGCTTCCAGGGCGTTTCGGACGAAGGGCGCATCACCACCATGGGCCGCGGCGGTTCCGATACCTCGGCCGTGGCAGTGGCGGCCGCCATCGGTGCCGACCGGTGCGACATCTATACCGACGTGGACGGGGTCTACACTACCGACCCGCGCATAGTGGCCAAGGCGCGCAAGCTGAAGGCGGTGACGCACGAGGAAATGCTGGAGCTCGCCAGCGTCGGCGCCAAGGTGCTGCAGACCCGAAGCGTCAGCCTGGCGATGAAGTCCGGCGTGCGCGTGCAGGTACTCAGCAGCTTTACCGACGGTGACGGCCCGTCGGCGGACGATTTGCCCGGCACGCTGATCGTGTCGGAAGTGGAAATGACGGCGCTCGAGGAGAAGCTGGATATGGAACGGCAGCTGGTTACCGGCATCGCCCACGACAAGACCGAAGCGAAGGTGATCCTGACTCGCGTACCGGACAAGCCCGGGGCGGTGGCGCATATCTTCGGCCCGCTGGCGGCGGCCAGCATCAATGTCGATATGATCATCCAGAACGTGGGGCGCGACAAAGGGGAGACCGACGTCACCTTCACTGTCCCGCAGGCCGACCTGCCCCGCGCGCAGGCGCTGCTGGAGGAACACCGCGGCGAGATCGGTTTCAACCGCATCATCACCGACAGCCAGATCGCCAAGATCAGCGTCGTCGGCGTGGGCATGAAGAGCCATGCGGGCGTCGCGGCGGACATGTTTGCCGCGCTGGCCGAGCGCGGAATCAACATCCAGGCGATCACCACCAGCGAGATCAAGATCAGCGTGCTGATCGACGAGGACGAAACCGAACTCGCCGTCCGCGTCCTCCACACTGCCTACGGCCTCGACGCGGAAGACGAGGCAGCTTGAACCGCTCGTGAGCCACATCGCCACCATCCTGCTGCTCGGGTCCGGCGAGCTGGGGCGGGAATTCGTCATTTCCGCCAAGCGGCTCGGCGCGCGGGTGATCGCTTGCGACAGTTACGACGATGCGCCGGCGATGCAGCTGGCCGACGGGCGGGAAGTGTTCTCGATGCTCGACGGGGAGGCCTTGCGCGCGGTGGCCGCAAGGCACCGCCCGGATTTCATCGTGCCCGAAGTGGAGGCGATCCGCACCGAAGTGCTCGCCGAGCTGGAGGCGGACGGTTTCAATGTCGTGCCGACCGCGCGCGCGACGCAGCTGACCATGAACCGCGACGGCATCCGCGACCTCGCCGCCGACAAGCTGGGCCTCGTCACCTCGCGCTATCGCTACGCCGAGAATCTGGACGAGGTGCTGGCGGCAGCCGAACATGTCGGCCTGCCCTGCGTCATCAAGCCCGTCATGTCGTCCAGCGGCAAGGGCCAGTCGACCGTGCGCGGTCCGGGCGAGCTGGAGGCGGCATGGACCTATGCCGCAGACAACATGCGCGGCGACCGGCGGCGCGTCATCGTCGAGCAGTTCGTCGACTTCGACTACGAGATCACGCTCCTGACCGTGCGCCATGCCGGCGGGGTCAGCTTCTGCCCGCCTATCGGCCACCGGCAGGAACGCGGCGATTACCGCGAAAGCTGGCAGCCCGCCGCCATGACCGACGCCGCCATCGCCGCCGCGCAGGCCATGGCGCGCAAGGTGGTGGACGAGCTGGGCGGACACGGCCTGTTCGGCGTCGAATTCTTCGTGAAGGGCGGGGAGGTCATCTTTTCCGAACTCAGCCCGCGCCCGCACGATACCGGCATGGTCACGCTGGTCAGCCAGGACCTGACCGAATTCGACCTCCATGCCCGCGCGATCCTGGGCCTGCCGGTGCCGGACGATATCCGCGCGCGGCCCAGCGCCTCCGCCGTGATCCTTGCCGACCGGGAGAGCTCCGACTTCGGTTTCGAAGGGCTTGCCGATGCGATGGCAGAAGGCGCCGACTTGCGGATCTTCGGCAAACCCCTGACGCGCCCCTACCGGCGAATGGGTGTGGCCCTCGCCAGCGGGCCGGACACCGATGCGGCGCGCGCTACCGCCGGCTCAGCCGCAGCCAAGGTGCGGATTGCCTACCGCTGAGGCGGACCCTAAAGGCCGGGTCATGACAGATTACAAACGATCACACGCGTTGATGCGGCGCGGCCGCGAGTTCCTCGGTTCGGAGCACGCCATCCTGTGCGGCGCGATGAGCTGGGTTTCGGAGCGCAACCTCGTTTCCGCCATCTCCAACGGCGGCGGCTTTGGTGTGATCGCCTGCGGCGCGATGACGCCGGAACTGCTCGATACCGAGATCGCCGAAACGAGGAAACTGACCGACAAGCGCTTCGGCGTGAATTTGATCACCATGCACCCGCAGCTGTTCGACCTGATCGAGGTCTGCACGCGGCACGGTGTCGGCCATGTCGTGCTCGCTGGCGGCATCCCGCCCAAGGGCAGCGTCGAAAAGATCAAGGAAGGCGGCGCCAGGGTCATCGTCTTCGCGCCCACGCTCGCACTGGCGAAGAAACTGCTGCGGAGCGGCGGGGACGCGCTGGTGATCGAAGGGATGGAAGCGGGCGGCCACATCGGCCCCGTCTCGACCAGCGTGCTGGCGCAGGAATTCCTGCCCGAACTGGCCGAGGACCACCTCGTCTTCGTCGCCGGCGGAATCGGCCGCGGCCAGGCGATCGCGGGCTATCTCGAAATGGGTGCGGTCGGCGTGCAACTGGGCACCCGCTTCGCCTGCGCGACGGAGAGCATCGCCCACCCCGATTTCAAGAAGGCCTTCTTCCGCGCCAGCGCACGCGATGCGGTCGCTTCGGTCCAGGTCGATGCGCGCTTGCCGGTGATCCCCGTCCGGGCGCTGAAGAACAAGGGCACGGAAGAATTCACTGCTAAGCAGCGCGAAGTCGCCGCCGTGCTCGACCGCGAGGAGATCGCGATGGCCGAAGCGCAGCTGCAGATCGAGCACTACTGGGCCGGCGCGCTGCGCCGCGCGGTGATCGACGGCGATGTCGAGAACGGCAGCCTGATGGCCGGACAGTCGGTCGGGATGCTGAAGGAAGAGGAACCCGCCGCCGATATCATCGCCAAGCTGATGACGCAGTGCGAAGAGGCGCTGTCGCGGCGCTAAGGCACGGATCCGAATTCCTCGCATGAGCGCACCCCTCATCCTCTCCTTGTCCAGCGCGGATCGCCCCGGCATCACGGCGAAGGTGACGGGCTTCCTGTTCGAGCGCGGCGGCAACGTGCTGGAAGCGCAGCAGTTCAACGACACCGGCGCGGGCGCGTTCTTCATGCGGGTTGAGTTCGACCCCGGCGAGGCGACCCGCGAGGATCTGCGCAGCGGCTTCGCCCCCATCGCCGTCCGGTTCGGCATGGAATGGAAGCTGGTGCAGCGCGACCGCCCGCGCCGGGTGATGATCATGGTCAGCAAGTTCGACCATTGCCTGGCCAGCCTGCTCTACCGCTGGCGCATCGGCGAACTGGCGATGGAGCCAGTCGCCATCGTCTCCAACCATCCGCGCGAGGCGATCGAGCATACGGAGCTGGGCGAACTGCCGTTCCACCACTTGCCGATCACGCCGGACACCAAGGCAGCGCAGGAGGCCGAGGTGCGCCGCCTGGCGCAGGAAACCGGCGCGGAACTGGTCGTGCTGGCGCGCTACATGCAGATCCTGTCGGACGAGCAGGCGGCCCATTTTGCCGGGCGCTGCATCAACATCCACCACAGCTTCCTGCCCGGCTTCAAGGGTGCCAAACCCTATCACCAGGCCCATGCGCGCGGGGTGAAGATGATCGGTGCCACCGCGCATTACGTCACCAGCGATCTCGACGAGGGGCCGATCATCCACCAGGATGCCGAGGCGATCGGCCATGCCGATAGCCCCGAAGACCTGATCCGCAAGGGCCGCGACATCGAAAGCCGTGTGCTTGCCGAGGCGGTCCGGCTGCATCTTGCCGACCGGGTGCTCGTAAACGGCGGGCGGACCGTGGTCTTCTCCGGCTGAGGCGGGGTAACCGGAACGCACGGCGCGGCTCCTGCATTGGAAGGCCGAGCACAAGAGTCCGGAGAACACCATGAAGAAATTCGCCATCGCCCTTGCCGCAGCGGGAAGCCTTGCCGCCATCGCCACGCTGCCAGCATCTGCCGACCATCACGGCGCGGACCTGCCCGGCCAGATGGACGTCAGCCGTGTCGCCGCCGGAACCTACCAGACCGACCCGGCCCACACGCTGGTGGGCTGGAGCGTCAACCACTTCGGCTTCAACGACTATCACGGCGTGTTCGGCGACGCGGAAGGAACGCTGGTGATCGATCCCGCCAATCCGCAGGACGCGCGGGTTTCGGTCAGCGTGCCGATCACCAGCGTCGCCGTGCCGAGCGAAGGCCTGCGCAATCACCTGCTGCGGCCCGGTAAGGACGGTGGATCGCCCGACTTCTTCGGCGCCGAGCCTGCACCCGCCACATTCGAATCGACTGCAGTCACCGTCTATGGCGACGGCACCCGCGCCATCGTGGCGGGCAATCTGTCGATGAACGGCGTGACGAAGCCCGTCACGATCGAGGCCCGCTTCACCGGTGCCGGCAGCAACCCGATGAGCCAGGCCGAAACCATCGGCTTCCACGGCACGACCACAATCATGCGCTCCGACTTCGGTATCGACTATGCGCTGCCAGTCGTCGGCGACGCGGTCGAACTGACGATCAGCGCCGCGTTCGAGAAGCAATAGGGCTCAGTCGGCGAAACTGAAGTCCAGCACCTGGACTTCGGTGCCGATGGCATAGATGCGGCCGCCGGAAGGCGTGCGCACCGCGTCGAACTTGTTGGCGGCGCGGGCGCATCGTTTGATCCGCCGCATGCAAGGATGCGTCCAATGCACTGGAAACGGAAGGCAAATTCGGTAGCCTGTGCGCAAACGGGGAGAAGCGCATGGCTTCGTCGGCGGCAGTAATCGGGGGCGGCATCGCCGGATTGTCTGCGGGCATCGCCTTGCGCAAGGCAGGTTTCGGCGTGACCTTGTTCGAACAGGCCGAAGAAATCCGCCCCACAGGCGCGGCGCTGTCGATCTGGGGCAACGCGATGGCCGGCCTCGACTGGCTCGGATGCGGGAATGCGGTACGCGGCAAGGCCGCAGGGGTCGAACGGCTTGCGCTGCGGGACGTGCAGGGACGCGGCCTCTTCGGGCCCGTCGAATTGTCCGGCAGCGACAGCTGGCTGCCGCTGCGAACCGATCTCCAGGCGATATTGCTGGAACGGCTTGGGGCCGGAGACGTGCGCTGCGGCGTCGCGGTCGGGCGCGCGCAGGAGGAAGGCGGGCGCGTTGCCCTGACTGCGCGGGACGGTACTTTGCTAGGAGATTTCGACCTCCTAATCGTCGCAGACGGCATCCATTCGGACATCGCCACGTCCCTGCTTGGCAATCCGCCCGTCTATCGCGGGTACGGCGGGGTGCTGAACCTGGTCGAAGCCGCCCCGCAAGCGACCGGGCACGGCGAGGAAATCTGGGGCGAAGGCGACCGCTTCGGCCTGTTCGATGCCGGCGGCTCTGGATACTGGTTCTACATGGCAACCGGCACTCAGGCCGGGATCGCCGTGCTCGACCATTCCGAATTGCTTCGCCGCTCGCAGTCTTTCCCGGAGCGCATTCGGGAGGCTGTGGCCGCATCCGATCCCGCAGCCCTGATCACCATTCCGATCCATTCCCGCCCGATGCCGAAATCCTTCGGGCGCGGCCGGGTCATCTGCATCGGCGATGCCGCCCACGCGATGGAACCGAACCAGGGGCAAGGCGCCTGCCAGGGCATCGAGGATGCATGGGCGCTCGGCATCCTGGCAGGGCGTCTCCCGCCCGACAGGATCCTGCCGGAATTCGACCGACTGCGCCTGAAACGCGTCGCCCGCATCCACCGCGACAGCGCCACAATGGGCGCGATCGCCCACGGCAGGCCGTGGCTGCGGCGCGGTGTATCCGCGATCTTTCGCGCGGTCCCGAAGCGGGTCGACGCGTGGCAAATCCGGCAGCGCCTCGCGCCGCCGGACTATTGCTGATCGCCCGCGCCAGTAATGGGTCCTGACCCTAGGCCATTGCCTTCCTGTTAACGGTGATCACCTGCGGATAGGTGAATTCGAGCAAGCCTTCCTTGCCGTATTCCGCGCCGAAGCCCGATTGCTTGTGCCCGCCGAACGGAGCGAAAGGCGACAGGTGCTGGCTCTCGTTGATCCAGACCGTGCCAGTTTCCATCTGCTCGGCCAGCTTCACGCCGCGATCCGTGTCGCGCGTCCACACCGACCCGGCGAGGCCGTATTCGGAGTTGTTGGCCCGCTCCAGCACCTCTTCCTCGGTCGAGAACTTCATCAACGGCATGACCGGGCCGAACTGCTCTTCCGCCACGATCCGCGCGTCTTCGGGCGGGTTGTCGAGGATGGTGATCGGCACGTAATAGCCGGAGCCTGAAGGATCGGTGTCCCCGCCGACCAGGAACTTGTAGCCGTTGTCCTTGGCATCCTGGATCAGCTCGCACACCCGTTCGAACTGTTTCCTGTTCTGGATCGGACCGACGCCGGTGCCCTGCTGCGATCCGTCGCCCACGGTCACGCCTTTCGCATACTCCGCGATGGCGGCAGACAGCTCGTCGTAGATATCCTCGTGGATGTAGATCCGCTTGGATGCGATGCAGACCTGGCCGGCGTTGGAAAAGCTCGACCAGAAGAGCTTTTCGGCGACCTTTTCCACGTCGGCATCGGGCAGAACGATGGCTGCATCGTTGCCGCCCAGTTCCAGCGTGATGCGCTTCAGGTCCGCGCTCGCGCCTTCCATGATCTTCTTGCCGGTCGCGGTGGAGCCGGTGAAGGTGATCTTGTCGATGTCCGGGTGGCCGGTGATCATCGGGCCGAGCGCATCCTCGCCGGTGATGATGTTGACGACGCCAGCAGGCACCGCATCCTTGATCAGCTCCGCCAGACGAAGCGTGGCGAGCGGGGTGAAGGGGCTGGGCTTCAGCACGATGGTGCAGCCCGACAGCATGGCCGGCGCGATCTTCTGCATCGCCATCATCACCGGGAAGTTCCACGGCACGATGCCGCCGACCACGCCCACCGGCACCCGGCGTGTGCGCGACAGGCGGGTGTCGCTGTCCTCGTTGATCTCGTCTTCCAGCTCCAGCGTGGCCTGGTTGCCGGTCATGTAGGCGGCACCGAGGATTTCGCCTTTGGCCTGGCCATGCGGCTTGCCCTGCTCGCTGGTCAGGAGGCGATAGAGCTCCTCGTGATTGTCGGAGATGATCTTGGCGACGGCCTGCACAGCTTGGCGCCGTTCCTCGATCGGCGTCTTCGACCATGTCTTGAACGCCCGGCGCGCGGCGGCGACCGCGCGGTCGAGCTCGTCCCTGCCGCAGGCAGGCACCACGCCGATGATTTCCTCGTTCGCGGGGTTCACGACATCCAGCGTGTCGGCGGTCTCGATCATCTCGCCGTCGATCAGGTTCTTGTAGGCAGTGGGCATCGCGCTCTCCTTTGGCGGGCCAGGGCTTTTCGCGCTCCGGCACCGAATGGCTTTCCATGCATAGATAGCATGCACGCGGCGGGAGTTTAAGCGTTCAATTAAACGAAGGCGAAGCCGCTTCATTCGGGGAGACGAGACGATGTGCGATCGCGATTTGCTGGCAAGATGGGCGATGGATCGCCGCAAGTTCGGGGCAGGGGCCGCTCTCGCCGGCGGGGCCGTGGGCCTGTCCGCCTGCACAACCTATGGCGGCGGCGATACCGGCAGGCTTGCAGAACGCAGCGTATCGTTCGCTATCGGCGACGACACGATGGACGCCTTCTTCGTCCATCCCGCCGACAGCGAATCGCCGGCGGTCATCATGTGGCCGGATATCGCCGGGCTGCGCGATGCGAAGCGCGCCATGGCGCGGCGGCTGGCGGGCGAGGGCTATGCCGTGCTCGTCCTCAACCCTTATTACCAGAGCGTTTCGGGCGAACAATTCGCCGATTTCGCGGCTTTCGTCGAGCAGGACGGCTTCGAAAAGGTGAAGCCCTGGCGCGACCAGCTGACTGCCGGAAGCGTGCAGCGCACCGCGCGCGCCGCAGCCGGCTGGCTGATGGAGCGGTCGGCGGTTGATGGCGCGCGCGGAATGGGCACGCAGGGCTATTGCATGGGCGGTCCGTTCACGATCTGGAGCGCCGCGGCAGTGCCCGGCATTCGCGAGGCCGCCAGTTTCCATGGCGGCGGCCTTGTTCGGGACGCGGAGAACAGCCCGCACACAATGCTGCGCGGGGATGCGAATTATCTCATCGCCATCGCGCAGGATGACGATGCGGAAAATCCCGATCACAAGGCGATCCTGCGCAGCGCGATGGCCGACACCGGTGCCGCAGGACTGGTCGACGTATTTGCAGGCGACCACGGGTGGACCGTGCCAGACTCGCCGGCATACGACCGCGCCGCGGCAGAACGTGCCAATGCCCTGTTGCTGGAGACCTACGCCAGCGCGTTGTAGCGCGGGCAGCCGGTCAGGTGCCGATCGTCCCGCCGCCCGTGGCGGTGGGACGCGATGCGCTGGCCTTGCCGAAGCGGCCATGCTTGCGGAAGGTCGTCATCCAGCGGTCGAGGAACAGCGACAATGGCCGCGGAGTCACGCCCAGCTTCTCGATCCCCGGGAAATCGCCACTCGCCACGCTGCCCCGCTTCAGCAGCTTCCACTGGTCCATCGTCATCGGCGCAAACGGAAGCCAGCCGGTGAACTTGGCAAAGTTGCGGCTGACGAAGTCGGGCAATTCGATGAAGGTCCGGTCGCGGTTCTGCGCATCGGCGATCATGCGGTTGATCTCGGCCATGGTGAGGACCTCCGGGCCGGCCAGCTCGTAAGTCTTGCCGCCATGCTTGCCGGGGTCTGCCAGCGCATTGGCGACCGCCTCTGCCGCGTCGTCGACATTCACGACCTGCATCTGCGCATCCGGCCCGAAGACCGGAAGGGCCGGGAAGCCCTGTATCAAGTTGGCGAACATATTCAGGAAATTGTCGTCCTCGCCGAAAATGATCGACGGGCGGACGATGGTCGCTTTCGGGAAAGCCTCCCGGACCAGTTCCTCGCCCTGCGCCTTGGTGCGTGAATAATCGACATCGGAATCGGCATCGACGCCGAGCGCGCTGACCTGCACGAAGCTGCTGGCGCCGGCCTCGTGAGCGAAGCGCGCCGCATCGCCCGCGCCATCGCGCATCAGCGCGTCAAGATTGCCGCTGAAGGCACCGACGAGATAGACCACGCCGTGCGCATCGGCGACGGCGTGGCGCAGGCTCGCCTCGTTAGTGACGTCGCAGCGCGTGAACTGGGTCTGCCCCAGGTTCGCCATCGCCTTCAGCTTGAAGGCGCTTTGCGGCGACCGGCTGGCGATGCGCACCCGCGCCCCGCGCTCCAGCAGTGCCTGGGCGATATGGGTGCCGAAAAAGCCGCTCCCGCCGATCAGCGTGACGAGCTTGCCGTTCAAAGGATTGCGCGTTGCCATGATGCCCTTTCAATGCGCGGGAATGGGTTATGTGCCGCGCGGCTGTCTTCGCCGCCGCCTTTGCCCAATGCCGGGCCGGACCGCAAGGTCGGCAATCCGGCAGCTCGCCGGGTTGGGAATTGCCTGGCGAAGAATTCTCCGCCGCAGAATTGTCCGGTGTCGGGGCGATCTTGCGTTGACAACCCCGCCACCCCTTCGCTAGTGGCCCGCGCCTACCCGGCAGCCCGGCATTCGACGACCGGACCTGCACAGTGTGCCCAGATGGCGGAATTGGTAGACGCACCGTCTTCAGGTGGCGGCGATCGCAAGGTCGTGGAGGTTCGAGTCCTCTTCTGGGCACCATTTCAACATTCCTCAACATCCCAGATTGCTTGCAAAAGCCTGTAAAACAGGGCATTTGTAATCCATGGTTGGTTCTGGGCAATTCAGGTCATGCCCCCAAAACCCGCTCCTGATGGGGGCATTGGCGGGGGCATTTCACTTGATGTGGCCCCATTCGGCCAATGGTCATTCCCCCAAATGACGTTGACTGTAGCCGAGATTAAGGCGTTCAAGCCTGGCTCGAAGCCCTACAAGCGAGCTGACGCCAAGGGGCTGTATCTCGAAGTTTTCGCGAACGGCTCGAAGCTTTGGCGGTGGAAATACCGAATCGCCAACAAGGAAAAGCGGCTGGCGTTGGGGGCGTGGCCGGAAGTCAGCTTGGCCGAGGCCCGTGACTTGCGAGATGCAGCGAGACGACAGCTGGGCGAAGGCGTTGACCCGTCGCTTCAACGCAAGAAGGCAAAGGCGACAGCCCAGTTCGAGGCTGCAAATACGTTTGGCGCGATTGGCGCTGAATACATCGAAAAGAAGATGGTGGGAGATGGTTGCGCCGAGGGGACATTGAAAAAGGCGCGTTGGTTCTTGGACTTGCTGAAGCCAGCGATCGGCAAGATGCCGATTACCGATGTCGATCCCCAAATGCTCTTGGCTGCCCTCCGAAGCTGGAAGCCAAGGGCAACTACGAGACGGCCAAGAAGTGCCGAAGCTTTGCCAGCCGTGTCTTTAGGTATGCCATTTGGACAGGCCGAGGCGAGCACGATCCCGCATCTACATTGCGGGGGGCGTTGGTGACGCCGAAAGCCAAGCACTATGCCGCCATCCTTGAGCCGACCAAGTTGGGTGCGCTGCTACGCGCCATCGAAAGTTATGACGGCCATCCCGTCACGAAGTTTGCCCTCCTGATCGCGCCGCACATATTTGTGCGACCAGGCGAGCTGCGCCATGCCGAATGGAGTGAGTTTGATCTGGAAGCCGCGATTTGGCGCATTCCGGCAGGCAAGATGAAGGCACGGCGGCCACATGCCGTGCCGCTTTCCCGCCAAGTGCTGTCGCATTTGCGCGAGCTACACCAGCTTTCGGGTAATGGAGCCTTCGTCTTCCCATCGTTATATACTTCAAAGCGACCGATGAGTGAGAACACCATCAACGCCGCCTTCCGACGCATGGGTTTCTCCAAAGATGAAGTTACTGCTCATGGGTTGAGGGCGACCGCATCGACCTTGCTGAACGAAAGCGGGAAATGGAACCCCGATGCTATCGAGCGGGCGCTTGCTCATGGCGATAGCGATGCAGTCCGTGGAGCATACAGTCGCGGCAACTACTGGAACGAGCGGGTCAAGATGGCGCAATGGTGGAGTGACTATCTCAACACGCTAGCAGGGGGTGGTGAGGTGATCCCACTCGAAGCCGCCAAGAACAATGTCTAGGTATCGGATCGCCTATGAGAACGCTGTCGCCAGTCGCGATGACTTGCAGCGAATTTATGATGCCAGCGTTGCTTCCGGTAGCATTCCGGTTCCCGAGCTTGATGCAGTGCGGTTCGAAGCGGCCTTCAAGGACCGAAAGGGAGAGAAGTCTCCAAAATCTGGATGGCTTGTTGTCGCGAGAGAATTGAGACTTGTTGAACTGGGCTGCGGTTCGCTTGCCAAGAACGGCATGTCTCATGCCCAGGTGCAGAAGGAAGTGCAGAAAGCTCTCAAGCGCTTGGGGGAAGCTCAAGAGCTTCTCCACGGACTAGAGTATGAACTCTACTATGTGTCGGCAATTTACTCACGTCCCGATCCGTATGCAGTGAGGCATAGGGAAAGAGGGCTGGGTGAACTCAAGCAGGACCTGGCGCACATTTCGGCTTGGCTTGAATGGGCTAAGCCACCTGCAAAATGGAATGCGCGGTCGATGCGACAACAAAGGGTAAGGCTGGCCGTTCTACTCTCACCGCTTTTTGAACGGGAATTTGGGCTTGCGGCAAAGCCAGTTGGCGGCAGTGCCAGCGTCGAGGACGCGGATAGCAACGACTGGACCCGCTTCTACCAGATGGCGGCTAGCATTTTCTGGGGTGAACATTCTACGCCCGACCGACAGGCCGTCCTTTGGGAAGCGACCCGGCCACCGATGGAGTCGCCATGACCAAGAGAGGCCCAAGGACAAGGCCGAGATACGAGGACTATGGCGTCTCGCGTGCAGTGGTCGAAGAGCACTGGGATCAGTGGGTCGCTTGGGGTGAAATTGGGTCTGCGGAGGTTGAGGCAGAGATGCTGAGCCGTGCGTGTGAAGAAATGAGCTTCCACCATACCCCCAAGGACGGCTGGTCTTATGTGGCTCGCGAGTTGCGTATCATTCACTTTCAGCTCCCGGAAGCGCGAACCGAGGACAGTTTGAGCCGCGCGCAGATGGCGAAGCGATGTTCTGCTTGTGCCGACGAGATCATCAAGATCGGCAGAGAAATGAATGATATGGCGTGGCAAGAAGACTACACGATGGCCGCGCTCGAAGCTAAATCCGGCTCTCCGGAGAGCGAGATGTTTGAGTATTGCAACTTGCCAGGCCGCATCTTCGAACTTGTCGGTCCGATGAGAAAGTTTGCGTATTGGCTTGAACTGTCCAGCAACTGGCAACCGCGAAAGGCACGGCCTTCATCCGACCGAGAACGGCGGCTTGTTCTGGCTTGCAAGCTCCTGCCGATATTTGAAGACCAGTTTGGTTTGGAGCCTAAGCTCAAGGGCGGTTCTGCATCTCTCCCAATCGAAGATGAAAGCCCTTGGGCGCAGTTTTTCAGGCAGCTGCTTCACTTGCTCTGGGGGAGCAAAGCACGCCGGATAGGCAAAGCGTCCTCCGCAGAGTGAGATTACCGACCAGGTAGTCAGATCTTGGATGCCGGAATCGGCATCGAATAACTGACTGACATTCGTCGCAAGGCATATACTTGGGAGCCTCCTTAAATACCTGGAGGCACCTATGGACAGGCTCATCACCATCAACGAATTTTGCGACCGCTTCGGCGTGGGCCGCTCCACGGCCTACCGCGAGAACCAGGCGGGACGCTTGCCCTTCCGCAAGATCGGTCGCGCAACGCGCATCGCCGAGTGCGATGCGCAGAAGTGGTTCGAGCAGCTGCCCGCGCGCGGCTGAGAGCACCGCCGAGTTCGAACCGATGCCGAGAAAGAAGCCACCGAAGGCAGACCATCGCGCTGACACGAGGGGTGGCCGCTGGGTCGGCATACCTTTGAAGGTCATCGAGTCCCCCGCCTATCGCGATCTTTCGCTCTGGGGGCGAGCTGTTTTGATCGAGCTGGTGGCGTGCTTTAACGGCTACAACAATGGCAAGATCGTCTGCACCTTTGACCAGTTGGCCGAGCGGCTCGGAAACACCAACCGCCGCGCAATGTCGAAAGCGTTCGCAGAACTGATGGAGCACGGCTTCATCGATGTGACTACTGATGCCGACTGGAAGGGCCGCAAAGGTCGCGAATATCGGCTGACCTTCGTGAACACCACGCCTGGCGGCAAATTCAAGGCCGCGACCAACGACTACAAGGATTGGGTGAAGCCCAAACCGAAAGCCGGTAAGGCATCGTCACCGAAGAAGGCGATTTTTGGTAACAACGCATCACTGAACGAGCGGAAGGCTGGTGACGCACTGTCACCAATTGAGGCGACCGATGCGCAAGAAACGGGAGAAGTCCGCCATTCCGCTACCGGGAAGGTCGGTAGCACTGTGTCACCGCTTATAGATAACCATACCCCCGGCAGTTATTGGTGGACATGTGAGGGTCAGCTTGCGGTCGAGCAATTGCTGTGTGGATTGGTCATCTTGTGCCACGATGTCCCAAATCACCAAATTGCCAATTGATTTCGGAAAATCTTTCGCGACAGTGGTCGCAAGGGGCTGCGTAGCGTAGCCCCCGCTACGCGAAGCGAAGCAGCCCCTTGCATGATGCACCGACAATCAATCAGATCGTCCCTCATTGTCTTGCGCGGTCGCAGATGGGAGCTAAGCTGGCCGAAAACTCAGGGGGATAGATGGCATCCGCACTTCGTAAGCTGCTCGATCAATACCGCGATGTCGCCCAGACAGAGCGCGAGAAGGGCACATACTTCGAACGGCTTGCGCTGGTCTTTCTCAAGAACGATCCTGGCATGAAGCAGGAATACGAGGATGCCTGGGAATACGGCACCTGGGCAGCCAACCACGGTTTGTCGAAGACTGATAACGGCATCGACGTCGTTGCCAAGATCAGGGGCGAAGACAGCTTCTGCGCCATCCAGTGCAAGTTCTATCGCGAAGGCGGGAACATCCCCAAGGCAGAGGTGGACAAGTTCCTCTCCACACTAGGGGCAATGGGCAGGCATTTTTCACGCGGCTTGATCATCGAGACGACTGGCAGGCCCTTCAGCGCAAATGCGACGGCTTTGTTCGATGATCTGAACGTCACGACCATCGGCTTGGACCGGCTGGAAGAAAGCACCATCAACTGGGAAGCCTACTTCGTCGATGGTGAGATCAAGGTCGATCCGCCGAAGAAGCTTAGGCAGCACCAGGAAGAAGCTCTCCGCGACGTAAAGGCCGGTCTCGCTGAAGCCGATCGCGGCAAGCTGATCATGGCCTGCGGCACCGGTAAGACATTCACTGGCCTCAAGATCGCAGAAGACATGGTCGGCGCTGGCGGCAATGTCCTCGTGTTGTTGCCATCGCTTGCGCTGGTCAACCAGACCATCCGTGAATGGACGATCGACAGCCAGACTCCTCTTCGCTCCTTCGCGGTCTGTTCGGACGCTCAGGTCGGCAAGCGCAAGAAGGGCGGACAAGACGACGTGGCAGAGGTCGAGCTGCATGACCTCGACTATCCTGTCACTACCAATGCCGCCAACCTGGCCAGCCGGTCATCCTACGACGCCAGTGACCGCATGACGGTGGTCTTTTCGACCTACCAGAGCATCCAAGTGATCAGTGAAGCGCAAAAGCTGCACAGCCTTCCCGAGTTCGATCTGATCATCTGCGATGAGGCGCACCGGACGACTGGCGCGACCCTGGCTGGCGAGGACGAGAGCAACTTCGTCAAAGTCCACAACCAGGACTACATCGCTGCTAGGAAGCGCCTCTACATGACAGCAACCCCTCGGGTGTTTGGCGAGGCGGTCAAGGCCAAGGCTAGCGAGGCATCCGCTGAGCTGGCGTCGATGGATGACGAAGCGCTCTATGGCGAGACGCTCTTCACGCGTGGCTTCGGCTGGGCGGTCGAGAACCAGCTGCTGACCGACTACAAGGTCATTGTGCTGGCCGTGGACGAAGAGATGGTAAGCGCCAGCGTGCAGAACCGCCTCAAGGACGCTGACAGCTCACTGGTCCTGGACGACGCCACCAAGATCATCGGATGCTACAAGGCGCTCATCAAGTCTGGTTTGGCCGAGGAGGTGCAAACCGATCCGCAGCCGATGCAGCGGGCACTTGCCTTCTGCAAGGACATCGCCTCGTCAAAGCTGATCCAGACCGAGTTCCGCAACGTCATCGAGGAGTATCTCGCTAGCGACGAGGGGCAGGAGGCGCTGGGCGACGCGACGCTGCTAACCACCGAGTTGCAGCACGTTGACGGCACCATGGGTGCCAAGGAGCGCGCCAACAAGCTCGATTGGCTGAAGGAAACCCACGGCGATGCCATCTGCCGCATACTGAGCAATGCGCGCTGTATGTCTGAAGGCGTGGACGTGCCCGCCCTCGACGCGATCCTTTTCATGCATCCGCGCAAGAGCCAGATCGACGTGGTGCAATCCGTGGGGCGCGTCATGCGCCGCGCGCCTGGCAAGAATATGGGTTACGTCATTCTGCCCATCGGCGTGCCAGCCGGGATGACCCCGGAAGAGGCGCTGGCGGATAACGAGCGTTACCGCGTCGTCTGGCAAATCTTGAACGCTCTGCGATCTCACGACGAGCGGTTCGACGCACAGCTCAACCAAGCCGATCTGGGCGTGGACATCAGCCACAAGATTGAAGTGGTGGCAGTCAGCAACAAGCTTTCCACCCGATCGACCGCCAAGCCCAAAACCGGAATCGGTGATGGCAGCGGCGGTGGCGAGGATGACACGAACGACGGTGACAGCAAGCCGAAGGCTGACAATCCGTTCCAGACCGGCTTCGTGTTCGACGAGTTCTCCCGCGCCATCATGGCGAAGATCGTCAAGAAGTGCGGACGACGTGACTATTGGGAGAACTGGGCGGGCGACATCGCCAAAATTGCCGAAACCCACATCAGCCGCATCAAGGGTATCATCTCAAGAGAAGGAAGCCCCGAAAGGAAAGCATTCGACGCATTCCTCGCTGAAATCCGCGACGACCTGAACCCCGAGGTGAGCGAGGAGGAGGCCATCGAGATGCTGGCCCAGCACCTCATCACGCGCCCGGTCTTCGACGCGTTGTTTGAGAGCTATGACTTCGCTGCCAACAATCCCGTCTCTCGTTCAATGCAAGGCGTGCTGAAGGCCCTCGACGAGCATCGACTGGATAAGGAGGCCGAGAGCCTCGATCGCTTCTATGCGAGTGTTCAGCGGCGTGCTCAGGGCATCGACAATGCCGAGGCCAAGCAGAAGATCGTGGTCGAGCTTTACGACAAGTTTTTCCGCAATGCCTTCCCGCGCATGACCGAGCGGCTGGGGATCGTTTACACCCCGGTCGAGGTGGTGGATTTCATCATCCACTCGGTCAACGAGGTGCTGCAAAGCGAGTTTGGCCAGACGCTGGGTAGCAAAGGCGTCCATATCCTGGACCCGTTCACCGGCACTGGCACCTTCATCACCAGGCTGCTGCAATCCGGCCTCATCAAGCCGGAAGAGCTGGAGCACAAATACAAGCATGAGATTCACGCCAACGAGATCGTGCTGCTCGCTTACTACATCGCAGCGATCAATATTGAGGCAGTCTATCACTCGCAATCCGGGGGCGATTACGCCCCCTTTGAAGGCATTTGCCTGACTGACACATTCCAGATGGGCGAGCAGCAAGCAGACCTGCTTGCAGAGATATTCCCGGTCAACAGCGATCGACGCACCAGGCAAATGGAATTGCCTGTTAGAGTAATTGTTGGGAACCCGCCGTATTCGATTGGTCAGGGAAGCGCCAACGACAACGCGGGAAACGCTTCGTATCAAAAGCTAGATGACAAAATTGAAGCGACTTATGTTGCAAGGTCTAACGCCACCCTGTCTCGGGGACTGTATGATAGCTATGTTCGAGCAATCCGTTGGGCCAGCGACCGGATCGGAGACGCAGGCGTTGTTGGCTACATCTCCGGATCAGGTTTCGCGGAGAAGCCTGCGATGGATGGCCTCCGCAAGACTTTAGCAGAAGAGTTTCTCAGCATTCATGTGCTGAATCTGCGAGGTGACATTCGTAAGAACATGCTGAGCAAAGGCCGCGCTAAAGAAGGTCAGAATGTCTTTGGCAGCGGCAGCATGACGGGCAATGCAATCACAATCTTTGTCAAGAACCCGAGCGGGGCTGAATGCGGGCAAATCTATTATCATGACATTGGGGACGACTTAAGCACGGAAGAGAAGCTCAAGAGAATCGCCCGCTTCAGAAGCATCGAGGGAATAAGGCAAGCAAGGCAGTGGGAACAAATCACGCCTGATGAGCACGGTGATTGGCTCGGGCAGCGAGATCGGAGCTTTGATGCATTCATTCGGATCGGAGATAAGAAGGGGGGCGACCCTGCGATATTCGAGAACTTCTCTCTTGGTGTCGTGAGCAACCGAGATAGCTGGGCCTATAATTTCAGTCGCGATGCTCTTTCCGCAAACATGGGGGCCATGATTGGCTGCTATAATCGTGAGGTCGAGCGTTTCGACGCAGCGCACCCAAACCTTGACCGCAAATCGCGTGGTGATGCGACTGACGACTTTGTCGAAAACGACCCAACCAAAATAAGTTGGACGCGAGGTCTCAAGGGTGAATTGGCGAAGGGAAAGCTCTTTGCATTTGACGATGCTGCGCTGACGCTAAGCCTCTACCGACCATTTACATCGCAATGGCAATACTACGACCGTACTTTCAATGAGATGGTCCTGCAGATGCCTCGCATCTTTCCGTTACAAACGGTGGCGAAAAACCGGGTAATTCAAGCGGCTGGAATCGGTGCGCGCAGTGGGTTCTCAGCATTGATGAGCAATTCAATTCCAGCTCTGGATACAATCGAAAAAGGGCAGTGTTATCCCCGTTTCCTATACGATGAACAGGCGCAAGAATCCGAAGATGACCTGTTCGCCAATGGCGGGGAGGCTGGCCTTAAGCGCCGCGATGCCCTGACCGATGAGGGGGTGGCGCATTTCCAGGCGGCCTATCCGGGCGAGACGATCACCAAAGATGATCTGTTCTATTACGTCTATGGCTTGTTGCATTCGGAGGGGTATCGCAGCCGCTTTTCCGACAACCTCTCCAAGGAACTGCCCCGTATTCCAGCCGTGAAGAAGGCGGTAGACTTCTGGGCCTTCACTGAAGCAGGTAGGACGCTTGGCGATCTTCATTGCGACTACGAGACGGCTGAGCCTTTCCCGGTCACTTTCGCGCAGGGCGCGCTGGAGCTGGCGCACATTCCCGATCCGAAGAAGTTTTTCCGCGTCGAGAAAATGAAGTTCCACAAGGTTCGCAACAAGGATGGCAAGCTGGAGCCGGACAAGACGACCGTCATCTACAACAGCAACATCACCATCACCGGCATCCCGCTTGAAGCCTACGACTACGTCGTCAACGGCAAGGCCGCGCTCGACTGGGTCATGGAGCGTCAGTGCGTGAAGACCGATGCGAAGAGCGGCATCGTAAATGACGCCAACCGCTACGCCATCGAGACAGTCGGTGACCCCGCCTACCCGCTCAAACTCTTCCAGCGCGTCATCACGGTCAGCCTGGAAACGATGAAGATCGTCCGCAACCTGCCTAAGCTGGAGATCGATTGATGGCCGACGTTAGTCTGCATCATGCGAAGGAGGCGCTCGGCTCTTTCGCCGCGCGGTTGTTCCTCGGCTCCATGGCTCTTGTGGTAACGGTTGCTAACCTACCACTCGCCGAGAATCTTCAGTTTGATTTCGAGAAGGCCGCTGTGGTGGCAGGCGCAATAGCGGCTTGGGTTGCTTCTGAATGGGCTTCGCTTCGGACAAACCCCCATCCTCATGATGTCAAACTGCGAAACAAGCTTTACAGCCGCCTTCAGTATGAGTTGGAGTTCCTACGCGACCACGATTTTGGGGGGAGCTTCAACATCGATGATCTCAAAGGCATCCGATACGTCGCGGGGGTTTTCGATGGCGTTCAATACCAATTCCGCGACAAGAAGGTCGAAGAGAGGTGGTCGCCTTTACTAGCGAAAATTCGATCATTCTCGAACTTCGTCGCCCTCAACTCCCACATGTTAACAGGCTCGGCAAAGATTGCCTCCTTCAAGACTGATCAAGATCGAGAGACCGGGATCGTCAGTGAAGCGACCGAGGCTCGAGTCCAACAGGCTAACGAGCAGGCTTCAAGTATCCATCGTGATCTCGAAGCGCTCGAAGACCTATGTCTGAGGAGGATTGGAGCCTTCGAGCCGATAGTGGAAGACCAATGAAATGAGCGAATTGGCATGAAACGAAGCGGGGGCAAAGCGGGGAGGCCAATGGGCACTTGGTCGATCGACCAACTCGAAAACCACGTCACAGCCAACAAGCGCGACAACGAGGAGTTGCAGCTGGTTTTGGGCGAGCTTGGCTACCGCAAGATGCAACGTTCGATGGAACTCAAAGACTTAGTGAAGCGCCTCATCGACAAGAACCGCCGAGCGCAGATCGCTTCCATCGGCCCGCTGTTCAAGGACTTTGACTGATGACGACGGCAGGCGAAGCGCTCGTCGTCAAAGTCCCTGACAGCAAGGACGCTTTCCACCGATTCAGCGCCGACCTTGCAGCATTGCCTGAAGTCCGCAGCGTGGACTTCGATTTTGGAGACGTGGCTTTCGCAACGCCCGGCTGGATGCTGACGATCGGTGCAGCGCTCAGGCAGTTTCGGGAAGATCGCGAGGCCGTCCAACGCAAGGCAATAAACTTCGGCAAGTTGCACTATCCCGCCCATGCAGGCTTCTTCCAGTTCTTTGGAATGAAGTTTGGAAAGCAGGCCGAAGAAGCCAATTCCAACGAGCGCTTCATTCCGATCACGCCTCGTCTGGTCGAGGACATCAGGGGCGAGGCCATCGACCAGATGGAGCATCATGGCGACACCATCCAGCGCGCGAGCGAGGAGATGATTGGCGTGCTGCTGCAAGCGAGCGACACGCCCGCATTCCAGGCACTCTCATACGCGATGCGCGAGATGATCCGGAATGTCGTCGAGCACAGTGGCTCTGTCGATCTTGCCTACGCGGCGCAATATTGGCCGGGCAACGGGCTTGCGGAAGTCGCCATCACCGACCGTGGAATGGGTTTGGCTAAGTCGCTTTCGTCCAACCCCAAGCTGGGAAAGATGGATGACGACCGGGCGCTCGATCTTGCGGTTCAACCGGGCATTTCGTCAAAGACCTGGCGCAAGCAGCGTTCGAAGAGTGTTTGGTCCAACAGCGGTTACGGCCTCTATATGGTCAAGGGATTGTGCATTGCCAGCGGTGGCAGCTTCACGATCTCTTCCGGCTCGATCGCGCGCTCGTGGACGAATCGAGGCGTCGCCTCGTGGCCTACCCAAGTGGTTGGCGCTACTGTTATTCTTAAGCTGAACAGTGATAACCTAGCCGACATTGACAGCGAGCTTGCAAGACTGCGTGGGGAGGCATCAGGCTCCAAGCCATCGCCTGCCTCGATGTCGCCTAATCCAAGGCGCGATTGACGCGCTGCAAGGGGGGATTGATGAGGGTCAGGGAAGCATTTGGCGAGCTGTGCGACAGTGGCAAGCTTACCGTGGTCGAACGGGTCGAGATTCCTGGACGCGAGGAACGGGTTGCTCCGATTCCTGACCCCTATCGGCAAGATGACTTGAGCCACTGGCTTAACGCGAAGTTCGGTCAGGACGAGACAGTTTGGAACCACCAGGCGGTTGCCCTTGAGCAGATCGACGATGGCCAGAATGTCGTTATCGCTACCGGCACCGCATCCGGCAAATCGCTCATCTTCCAGCTGCCGATCATGCGCGAATTGCTCGAAGGCGATGGTGTCGCGATCGTCATCTACCCGCTCAAGGCGCTACTTTCGGACCAGCTTTCGCGCTGGCGGTTGATGGCGCTGGAACTTGGGCTTCCGGCGAATACTGTCGCCGAACTCCACGGCGACATTCGCATGGACGAGCGCCATGATGCCCTGCAGAATGCCCGCATAGTCGCGATTACTCCCGACCTGCTGCAAGCATGGTTTATGCGGCAAGTGTCCGCGCCATTGTTCAAGCAATTTCTCGCCAAGCTCCGGTTCCTCGTGATCGACGAGGCGCACGTCTACGAGTCCGTGTTCGGGAGCAATGTCGCCTATCTGATGCGGCGGTTCCTGATCGCCCGCAACCGTGCCGCGAAAGACCTCAAGTCCCAAGCCAAGTTGCAGATCATTGCCGCTACCGCGACGATCTATAGCCCCGTCGATCACATGGCTTGCTTGACGGGCTGGGAGTTTGTTTCAGTCGATGACGTGGACGACGGTTCACCAAGTCACCCTCGAACTCTTCTCCATATCGACGGTCCGGAAATCGGAGGTCCTGGCGAGTCGATGCTGCAGGACATCATCCAGGAGATCGGGCACGCGACACAAGACAGCTTCATCGCATTTCATAACTCGCGCCAGGGCGTCGAACGCGTCACCAGAGCGATTGATCGCGATGACATCCTGCCATACCGGAGCGGCTACGAAGGCAAGGACCGGGCGCGGATCGAGCAGCAACTTCGAGAGGGCGAGTTGCGAGGAGTGGTGTCTACTTCGGCATTGGAAGTGGGGATCGATGTCAGCGGCTTTACGGTCGGGTTGAACCTCGGCGTTCCGCAGTCGAAGAAGGCATTCCGACAAAGACTGGGCCGAGTTGGCCGCGCGTCTCCAGGCATCTTCGCCGTCGTTGCGCCGCGCCATGCGTTTACCCAGCTCGGTTCGAGTTTTCAGGAGTATTTTGAAGGTTCGGTAGAGCCATCATATCTCTACCTCGACAACCGCTTTATCCAGTTCGCCCATGCAAGATGTCTGATGGACGAGTCAGAACAACTCGGCTTCAGCGATGCGAAAATCCCTCCCGGCGTTCAGTGGCCCGAGTCTTTCGAGAAGGTCTATGAGGCTGCCCGCCCCGGCATCCGCCGACCGAAGGAATTTGAGCTTATTGCCCAGATTGGTGCTGATGCTCCCCACTTCAATTATCCGCTGCGACAGGTGGGTGAACCCAACTACAAGCTCAAGGAAGGGTCGCACTCTGACCCGGAACAGATCGGCGGCATTGCCCTCAATCAAGCCATCCGAGAGGCGTATCCGGGGGCGCTCTATCTCCACCTAAAGCGACCCATGAAAGTCAGCGAGTGGAAGTCCAATTCGTTCGATAGATCAATCCGGTTGTATGATGCCAGCAAGGCCGCTCTGACGCGCCCCATTCTGTATAAGAGCGTCATGGTGGGTGTCTCGTCCGACGAGATCATCGCTGGCAGCATTCTATCCGGCGAACGTGGTCTGCTTGCGGAAGTGAGCTTGCAGGTAAACGAAGCGGTCTTGGGATTTCAGGTTGGCGGCAAGCAATTCCTCTACAAGGAGTTGAGGGCGAAAGACCCAAAGATGACCAAGAAGCAGCGCGAATTTGGAACGACTGGAGTGGTAATCCAAATCAAGGATGAATGGTTCTCAGGCAGTGGTCAGCAAAGGATTGTGCGACAGGCTGTAGCAGATGCGCTTCGCCAAATGATCCTGCGAGAGAAGAGCATCGCGCCAACTGACATAGATGAGGCGCATTCTCACATATCCTACTACCAAGCAGGTGTGCCGAAGCGCGCAACGGATACCATAGTCGTCTATGACAGCATTTACGGCGGCTTGCGTCTCACAGAGCCGTTGTTCCAAGATTTTGATGACTTCTTGGAGAAGCTGCAAAAGGCGGCTGCGATGGCCGGTGGAGACGCGCTGGTGTCCGGCGAGATCATCGAGAAGCTGGTGGACTGGTATGAGAGTCTACAGGAGGGAACCCTCCCTTCACCCCAACAGCTCGCGCCCCCTAACGGTGAATTGGTGGTCTACGAGCCTGGCAGCGTCGTAAGTGTCCGAATGAACGGGACCTTGGTCGAGAGAGAACTCCTCGGCCTCCGGTTTATCGACATGGGCGGCTCCAGCATGTTGGTCTACAAATACAAGAACTCAGATGAAGGCGACTCTTGGGTCCCGCATGATCAAGTTGAGCCAACCGGGCAGGATTGGAAGCAAGTCTTCTGGAATCCGCAGACCGAGACATTCACCGATCCCGAAGAAGATGAGGGAAGTTTCTAAGTTGCTCTCAAGCCTTCATCTGAGTTGGAGATCGATCGATGCCGAACGATCTTGAGCGAGCCATCCTAGAGCTGCTGGAGGGTCGGGATGGGCTGTTGGCCCGCGAAATCGGCGATGCGCTTGGGAAAGATAAGCGTGACATCAATTCGGCTCTTTACGGATCACTCAAAGGACACGTTGTCCAGGATCGACGCTATCGCTGGACGCTTGCGAAGACAGGAGCCTCGCCAGGTCGAGGCAACGATGTCGAAGCAGAAGCCTTTGCCGATACCGATCTATCGAGGCTGTGCCGCTATTACCTCGCGTGCATCGGCTTTGATGAGACAGGCGTGTCTGTTTTCGCGAGCAGCAATTCTGGTCACCTGGACTACACCGAGCTGGAGGACCTGCCGCTTTCCTCTGACGCGTTCGATGACAATCCCGCGGTCAATCGCCTGCTGGGCATGGTCCGAAGGGAGCGAGGGAACAAAGCTCTCTATCTCGGTTACCCGAGCCTACTGAGAAGCCATCGTGCCCGAAGCGGGTGGCAGGGCTATTTTGTCGAGCCGGTCCTCCTCTTCCCGATTGAACAAGAAGAAGGAAGTGGTCGCCCGATCCTCGACCTTTCATTCCCGATCATAAACCAGGCCGCATTCCGCAATCTGACGAATGCTGACCGCGACAGCTTGATGACTGAACTCACTCAACTCGAAGACGAACTCGGCATTTCGGGTGACGGTGATGCGGTCGAGATTGACGATCTCGCCATGCGGCTTTCAGCAATCAGGCCGGAATGGCCCTGGCGTGAAGACATCGAACCGACGGGCCTCGCCACCGATCCTTCGCTGGCCAGCTTAACTGAAGGCGGCATCTACAATCGCGCGGTTCTGCTTATGGCAGATCGATCGCCGTTCACCGCCGGTCTGGAGAGTGAACTCAAGATGCTCGCTGGTCTGCAGGAGTCTTCTTTCGGGCAGACTGCTCTGGGTCAGTGGATCAGTGGCCAAACAAGCGCTGATCAGTGTCCCACGTTTGAAGGTCAACTCATCGAGTTGCTTCCCATGAATCTGGAGCAGCGCGAGGCCGTCCGTTCCGCCCTGTCGAGACCACTCACCGTGATCACTGGGCCACCGGGCACTGGCAAATCACAGGTCGTGACCAATATCCTTGCTAATGCGGCTTGGCATGGAAAGCGGGTTCTCTTTGCATCGAAGAACAACCAGGCTGTCGATGTTGTAGAGACACGGATCAATGCCCTCGGCCCGCGACCAATCCTATTGCGGGTCGGCTCGCAGAAATATCAGACCAAGCTTGCGGAGTTCCTCCTGTCGCTCATGGCGGCGACCATAGGCCGAAATGACAAGGAATCCTTTGAAGAGGAGAAGAGCAGGCTGGATGCGGTAATGGCGCGCCTGGATGCCCTGGATGCAAAGGCTGAGGCGGTCATCGAGGTCCGCAACACTGTTGATGAGCTTGAGAGAAAGGCTGAGGCCGCGCGCGAGGCACTCGGAGTGAGCATCTTCGCCAAGGCCGCAGAGATTGATACGTTCCAACCGCGCGCGACGCTGACGAAATTGCAGGAGTTGGTTGGTCGCGCCGATCGTGCATCCCAAAGCTCAATTGTTAGGCTGCTTTGGTTCCTTTTTCGGTCGGGCAGACTCAAGCAGGTGAACGAGCTTGCGCTGGAAGCCAGCGGGCTAACATCTCGACTGGAATTGTCGACGCTGCCCGTTTCGATCGACGAAGGCAGACTCGAAGATGTCGCGTCATTCTGCAACACGGGATTGCTGAAACTTGGCCATATCGACGAGGCAGCCCGCTACTTTGCATCGTTGAAGAAGCTTCAGGAACAACCACGCCTGGAGCAGCTTGGGGCGGATCGCAAGGTTCAGCTAGAGACCCTCGCAAAGGTCTCGGCATCGCTTTGGAAAATCTGGCTGCGACTACAGCCCGCTCGGTTGTCTGCCCAGGACCGCTCGATGCTGAGCCGGTATAACTCGCTACTGCAAATGGTAATCGACGCTGGCCCCGAGGGTGGTTTGGCCCGCCAGGTTGCTGGTCAATACAAGGGGCTTCATCTGAAGGTTTCGCACCTTCTGCCGTGCTGGGCAGTAACCTCGCTCTCGGCAAAGGGGCGTCTGCCTTTCGAACCAGGCTATTTCGATCTCGTTGTGATCGACGAAGCAAGTCAGTGCGACATCGCTTCCGCTCTCCCACTTCTTTATCGTGCCAAGGCAGCGGTTATCATTGGCGACCCAATGCAGCTTGCGCACATCAGTTCGTTGCCCAGAGGGCAGGATCAGAAACTGCTGGAACGATACGAGCTGGTCGAGGGCTATCCTCAGTGGGCTTACAGCTTCAATTCGCTGTTTTCGCTGGCCGCAGGGCAGGTGGCTGGTGACGAGATTGTCGCGCTCCTCGATCATCATCGCTCGCATTCAGACATCATCAGCTTTTCGAACGATCAATTCTATGAGGAGCGGCTTAGAGTTGCGACAAACTATGACAGCCTGAATTTTCCTCGGCGTGGGGAGCCTGGTGTGCGCTGGGTGGATACGCCGGGCAAGGCGATCAGGCCTTCTTCAGGAGGGGCCATCAATAGCGATGAAGTGAGCGGGATAATCAGGGAACTTCGGAAGCTCGCCATCGAGCAAGATTATCGCGGCACTATCGGCGTGGTTAGTCCGTTTCGCGCTCAAATCAACGCCATCAAGGAAGCAGTCGCAAGGGATCGCGAGTTAGATCATCGGCTTGGTCGAAGCGCATTCTTGGCTGACACGGTTCACAAGTTTCAGGGCGACGAGCGAGACGTAATGTTCTTCTCTCCGGTAGTGTCCAGAGACTCGCCACGTAGTGCGATCGGCTTCCTTAATTCCAACGGCAACCTGTTTAACGTCGCGATCACCCGCGCTCGCGCACAACTGATCGTGGTCGGAGACCTATCTGCGTGCCTGGATTGTGAGATCGACTACCTTGAGAACTTTGCAAAATATTCTGTCGAACTGAGCGCCACTGAAGCGCGGAACGTGGAAGACGCCATTGTATCGGCAGGGGCCGACTATCCCAGTGTTGCGAACCCCGATCAGGTTTCAGACTGGGAGAAGATTCTGTATCGCGCACTGTATGCAGCTGGCATCGCGTCAATTCCGCAATACCAAGTGGAGAAGTTCGCTTTGGACCTATTGGTCACCGACGGGCGGCGGAAGTTGGACGTAGAAGTCGATGGCGAGCGCTATCACAAGAATTGGACCGGCGAACTTTGCAGGAGAGACCAGCTTCGAAACCACCGGCTATTTGAGCTGGGCTTCGATGTGATGCGCTTCTGGGTCTATGAAATCCGAGATGACTTGCCGGGATGCGTTGAGAAGGTCCGGTCTTGGATGGACGGCAGATAGGGCAGCGCTAGATTCGAAGTTGCTTCTTTCATGGGCCTGTCTCGCTGGAAGAGGATTGAACTACGTGTTCCAGCTTCGACAAGTCGGGTGATGGGTTATGGGCGGTTTTGGATCAGGCAGAAGCGGGGGGAAGCCGCTATCGCACGAGGCTCTCAGAATCGATTTCGGCTGGATGCTTCGGGTAGGGAAGGCCGTCCCAGGCAAATTGATGATTGGTTCACTAAGCTGGACATGTCGCGGCGAGGAAAGCGGCAGGATCGGCTATGAGTGCGACATGTGCGACGCCGACGATGCCTCGCTGACCCTCCGATTTCAGACAACCAACCGCCATACCGGCCAGAAGCAAAATCATGTGCAACATGTCCCGCTCACCTACACCTGCCCCAACTTTGGTGGAAAGCGTTGGTGGATGCTTTGTCCTCACAATGGCGAGAGGGTCGGAAAGCTCTTCTGCCCGGCAGGGGCAAAGAAGTTTGCCAGTCGAACGGCATGGGGCATCGCATACCATTCGCAGCGAATCTCACGCGACGACAAGCCGTTCGAAGAACTCTTTAGGCTGCAAGAACAACTTGGCTGTGAACCGGGATGGGAGAGACCCATCCGCCGCCCAAAGGGGATGTGGCGGCGGACATATGCAGCATTTGAGCTGCGCTACTGGGAACTCGACGCGCGATGTGGAGAGATAATGAATCGCAAAATGGCCGCGATAGGCTGGGCCTGATACTAGCTGATGTTCCTCCAAGGCGACTCTCGTGGGGGCATTTTTGGGGGCATAGTTTTGGCCGTCTGATAAAAATATTCGTATAATTAGAATGATGATCAACAGATGCGATGCCTCTTCTGGCACCATTTCTCTCGTAAAGCGTTGAATTTCCGCCTTTTCGGTGGATCCAGTTCGAGCACGGCTCGAGTTGTTCACAGACCTGTTCACACGACCGTTCACAGCGGCTTGTGCGGGGGTGAGGCAATCCGGGTGTGTCCTGCGTGCAGCATCGAGCCGGGCCGCTGAATGGAGCTTTGCACGCATGGCGCCCCACCCGTTCATCTGGCTGCGCGGCCGAACCTACCACTTCCGCCGGAGGTTACCCGCACAAAACGAAGCAAAAAATCCTATAAGTATTTCAATGAAGACCCGTGACCCTGACCGCGCCCAAGTTTTGGCTCGGCGGCTTGCGGCGAGATGGGATGCCGAAACGATGTATATGAGTTCAGTCAATCACCTCACCCTCGACCAGAGGTCGAAGATCTACCGTGACGCCCTTGCCGATGAGCTGGCCTTGGCGACGGCGCACATGCTGGATGGCGTGCCCCTTGACAAGGCGCGTGAAGAGCAAAGGGCCAAGGTGTATGCTGCGGCCTACCACGATGCTTCCGCCCGCATTTCGGCAAATGGCGGGGAAACGGCACCCAGTCCTCTCGCTGAACTTACATCAGCCGAGGCGGATACGGCGCGACTGGCCAAGCGCCTCTTCGTCGATGAACATGACCTTACTCAAGCTGCGCGCGATCTGCTTCAACGATGGGGTCTACCGCTCGCTCCGGGTCTGATCAGGGACGTGATGTTGGCACGGCTGTCTGGCATGATCGAGGCGCAGGGTCGCAGCGCTTTGATTGCGCACCCGAAAGTGGCATCGACGTTCGATGCGGTCAGCAAACTGATCGACGATGAATTTGTAGATAGCCTGAGGGCCACCGCAGCAACTGCTTCCTATCCGGTCACTCCGCAGCCGGCGTCTCATGTTAAAGCGGGGTATGGCCCGGAAAATCCGCCAGCGGTCCATAGGCCGGAAGAAGGAGCGGAAGGGAACTGCTGCGTAACAGCAGCCAATACCGTGTTCTGCAGCGACTGCCACGCGCCTTCGAGGACCTGCCCGACGAGTTGCCGAAAGGCGCACGGCGCGTTGCCCTTCTCGATGTGGAGACGACCGGGCTTGATCCCGAAAACGACGCGATCATCGAACTGTGCCTCAAGCATGTCTCGCTTGGCTCGGACGGGAGCGTGCTGGGTCATTCTAGGCTCTATAGTTGGTGCGAAGATCCGGGCGTGCCGCTTGCGCCCGATATCATCCGCCTGACCGGCTTGCGCGATGAGGATCTCAAGGGCCAGATGATCGACGACAAGGCAGTCATGGCGATCCTCTCACGCTGCGATCTCGTCGTTGCCCATAATGCCGGGTTCGACATCAACTTCCTCGACAAGCGGCTGCCGGACGCGTCGCACCTGCCGTGGGCATGCAGCCTGGCGGAGATCGACTGGACCGCGCTCGGCTATCCCTGCCGCAAGCTCGAGCATCTGGTCCTAGAACATGGCGGCTTCTACGACGCGCACCGGGCGACAAGCGATGTCTGGGCGCTGTTCCAGCTGCTGCAATCGCAGGTCCGCGAGCGCGGCGGTGACCCCGCAGCAGAGAGCAAGACCTACTTCGGTGCCTTGCTCGCAAGCAGCGATGCAGGCTGCGTTCGCGTCAGGGCCCATGGCCTGCCATTCGACGACAAGGCGTTCGTCAAACAGCGTGGCTACAGCTGGGACGCCATGAAACGCGTTTGGTTTAAGGATATGCCCATGGCCGACTACCTTGCGGAAAAGGCGATCTTTGCCGACGCCGGTCATCCAGAACCTACGGGCACCATGCTCGATGCCGTGTCCCGCTACCGGGTCTGACCACCAGCCCCGCAACCAAGCTCCCTATCCTCCCGCCGTTTGCCGTCGATCCCGACCGCAAGCGGCCCAACAGAAAGATAATCCCATGATCAACCTCGAACTTCTCGAGCTGCGCCTGCGCGCCGAGGCCCAGCCCATCCTCGAACGCAACGAACATCGTCAGCGCTACATCGTTTTCGACATCGAATACGCCTACGACCGTGAGGGGCAGCGCCGTGCCGACCTTCATGCTGCGCATGTCGAGGGCGATGCCGGAAACGATAATGCCGATCGTCCTCGCGAAGTCCGGTGGCCGTTCCACCGGATCGTGTGCATCTCGGCGCTGTCGTTCGATGTATCGAATAGTGGCAGCGTCAAAGTGAATGCCTTCGAGACCTGGTCGCGGCCAGAAATGACCGAAGGCGCGATCGTGAAGGCCTTTGCCGGGTTCGTCGAAGAGAGCGATGCGGTGATGCCAGTTACCTGGGGCGGGGAATGCCGGCGTTCCATGCCGGGCGAGCCTGAATGGCGGTGTCAAATCGAGAGTATCCCATGGTTCATCTCCTCGGCCGTGATTGGCCGATGAGAGAACGCCGAGTATGGATGCTTCTGGGCCGCTAGCCGTCGGTCCGCTTTTGATTGGCTTACATGTGAAAGCGGCCGACCGCGTTGTAGTGCAAATCTGCGTCATCCCTGTCGGTCACGGTTTTTGACCAAACTACACCCCTGTGAACCACAATGGCTGTAGCTTCGAGGCTAGGATTTTCGACTATCGAGGTCTTTCTGTCGCCAACCTTCAATTACGCTATGGTCTTTCATCAATTCGTGAATTGCGTGTGCAGAGTAAGTCGAGATGCTTACGGTGTTGGCCCTCCTGAAGCTCACGACCCCGGATGTCTTGAGGCGACCATCCTTGGTCCACCGCAATCTTTCCTGCTTCGTAATGTTGAGCGCCTTGCAGATCTCTTTCGGTGTCACGGCCTTCGTTGCAATCGCGTCTAGAGCGCCAGCGATATCGCCTGTGATCGAGTTCAGTGCCTGTTCGTCGATCTGACTTCCGATTGGAAAACGAACGGTATCGACTTCCCATTTGGCGCCCTGAAGCCCGCTCAGGTATTTCCGCAGCGCCGCACGTGCTTCCCTACGCCGCAGCCAGAGAATAGGAGAGAGGTGCAGAAACGCCTTCCAGTCAAGCGTGGCAACATGATGGCTCTCATCTCGCGTGATGCAGGAGAGAAGGTTTTCGTAGCTGACAAGTCGCTTCATCATTCGCTTACCGCAAAGGTCCGTGCACTTTGCCAGCCCCGCCAGCACGAGTTAGAGCCATTCTCATGCCTGCAACGACCATTGATGACCCGCAATCGCCATGCCAGAAGATATGTCGATTGTCGGCAAATGGAAATGTCTGCACGGGCTGTGGCCGAACGCTCGATGAGATTGCAGAGTGGTCCGAAATGTCGCCTGACCAAAGGCGAGCCGTAATCCAGGCTGCTGAGAGGCGAAGAGTCGAGGGCTTCACTCTATGAGCTTGGTTCATTTGATCCTCGGCGGTGCTCGATCGGGCAAGAGCCGCCACGCTCTTTCGATATGCGGCCGCATGCGGGGGCCGCACAAGTTCATCGCCACCGCGCAGGCGTATGACGATGAAATGACCGAGCGAATCCGTCAGCACCGTGAAGAACGTGCCGATTTCTGGCACACAATCGAGGCACCGATCGAACTCGCTCGAGCGATTACATCGGTCAACGCAGGCACGGTGCTCGTCGATTGCTGCACCTTGTGGCTCTCGAACGTGATGCTTGCCGAACTCGACATCGGAAGGGAAGCCGACGCGCTGGTGGAGAGTATTGCGCGGGCTAATGCAAATGTCGTGCTGGTCAGTAACGAGGTCGGCTCGGGCATTGTCCCGGAAAATCGACTAGGCCGCGATTTCCGCGACGAACAGGGACGGCTGAACCAGCGGCTGGCCGAGATTTCCGACACGGTCGAACTCGTGGTCGCTGGGCTCCCCCTTCGTCTCAAGGGTTGAGCGCTCGTGCAAGCCGTGAAAACGCGATTTTGTCGGCGGGCAAGCCGATGCGGAGGTGATGCGCTTCCCCGACGAACCGGCGCACGGCGATGCCTTGCTCAGCAAGTCGCCGCCAGAGCGCATTTGCGTCAGATCCACGGACGAACCGGAAAAGATCGGTTCCGCCACGGTCTTCCAACGCCGAGGTCGCGAAAAGGGCGTGCATCTCCTGCATTCGCACGGCAAGGTGTCCGCGCGTAGCGGCCTGCCAGTCATGATCAGCATAGGCTGCCGCACCGATATCCAGCGCGGGGCCCGACACATCCCATCCGCCGAGGCGATCTTCGATGCTGCTCAAGATCTCTTGCGTAGCAAGCACGGCACCCAACCGCACACCCGCAAGCCCGAAAAACTTGCCGAAGGATCGCAAGAGGATGAGCCCCTTGCGTCCCGCAAACGGAGCCGCACTTAGCGAAGGATTGAGGTCGGCATACGCCTCGTCGACGATCAGCCAGCCACCACGATGGGCGAGTGTAGCGCGCGCTGTCTCGATGGCTTCGATAGACCAACGATGCCCATCAGGGTTGTTGGGGTTCACGATTACTACGACATCAGCCTCCCCGGCCAATGCCAAGGGATCGGAATGCGTGACCACCTTCGCCCCCGCCAGTCGCCAGCTTTCCGCATGATCGGCATAGCTTCGAGCGCGCACGGCGACTCTTTGAGCACGCAGGATCGACGGCAGCTGGCGGATGACGACTTCCGTCCCGGCGACCGCGCGGCAAAAAGACGGATCGCATCGGAACGACTCCGCCATGGTGGTTTCGCAGAATGCGCGGGCCACCTCGGCCGGTAAGCGCTCCCATGCATCGGGTGCGATCGGGGGCAACGGATAAGGATACGGATTGATGCCGGTCGACAGGTCGATCCATGGCAGTGGCGCCCCGGGAAACGCGCGTGCCATCGCGTCGATCCGTCCGCCATGGCCTGACACGAGGTCGAGATCGGTCATGACACGTTGATCCAGCCCAGGAGCGCCAGGATGATCGCCATGGCGATGACTACCCACCGATAAAGATCCAAGGCGCGGCGGATATCGGCTCCTGATGGCTCTCTTGCTCCCGAATTGAGCCAAGGGTCGTTGCTCGTCGTTTCGCCATAAGTCCGCGGCCCCGACAGTCTGATGCCGAGCGCGCCCGCCATCGCGGACTCCGGCCACCCTGCATTGGGAGAACGGTGCCTGCCGGCGTCCCGAAACATGATTAGTATAGCCTGGCCCGAACCGGCACATAGCGCGAAAAGAATACCCGTCAGGCGTGCGGGGATCAGGTTGGCGAGATCGTCGAGCCGGGCGGCAATCTTACCGAAAGCTTCGTAGCGCGCATTGCGATGGCCGATCATCGAATCGAGCGTGTTGATTGCCTTGTAGGCAAACAGACCCGGCAGGCCGAAAAGCGCACCCCAGAACAAGGGTGCAGTGACGCCATCCGAAGTGTTCTCTGCCAAGCTCTCGATGGCGGCACGGGCGATGGCGGGCTCATCCAGCTCAGCGGTCGCACGTCCAACGATGCGGCTGAGCGAATGCCGCGCAGCCTCGATCCCTGTAGTGTCGAACGCCTCGACGACCGCCGCAACGTGTTCGCGCAGTGAGCGCGCAGCGATCAGGCTGGAGGCGAGGAGGGCAATCAGGGCAAGGCCTAGCCATCCGGCTGGCAGAAGCAGCTGGATGGCCAGACCGATCAAGCCCGCAAGCGCCACTAGAAACAGAGTAACAAGACCGCCCGTCGCGATCCGCGCCGATCTGCTCCGTGATTGGCGATTGCCCAGACGCTCTGTCCGCTCGACCAGCCAGCCGAACCAGCGGACAGGATGCCCAATCCGCTTGTCCACCGCTTCGGGCCAGCCGACCACGGCTTCGATCGCGAGCCCTGCCATCATGATCCATGCCGCGGTCACCGCGCAAGCGCCAGCAAAGCGTCAACGTCGAGGGCCTCCTCGAGCCCTTCGGCTAGTTCGTCCAGCGCTGTGTCAACACCATCTTCGTAGTTGAGCGTGCTGCTCCGGCCGCTACGCAATTTCTCAAGCCAGCGCGAACGGAATGCGTCGCTTGCAAACACACCGTGAAGATAGGTTCCGATCAGACGTCCGCCCGCTGCGACCGCGCCATCAAGGACGCCGTCTTCCAAGCGAGAGAAGGGCTTCTCCAGCGCAGGCCCCTGCGAAAGACCGGTATGAATCTCGTAACCTGTCACCGCGTCAGCATCGGCAATTGTAGTCCCGCTGATGGGGCGGACCACTTTCTTGCGGGTCATCACCGTCGTCATGTCGAACAGGCCCAGACCATCCGCAGTCCCTGCCAATCCATCCGCGGCGTCGGCATCCTCGATCCGATTGCCCAGCATCTGGAAGCCACCGCACAGGCCGACGATGTGCGCGCCTGTGCGCCAGGCGGCGATGATGTCGTAGTCCCACCCCTCGTTCCGCAGCATTGCCAAGTCGGCCAAGGTCGATTTGGTGCCTGCGAGGATGACTGCACCGGCCTCGCGCGGAATGGGCTGGCCGGTAGGAATGAAGCGGACCTCTACATCCGGCTCGGCACGAAGCGGATCGAGATCGTCGAAATTGCTGATCCGCGAAAGCATTGGCACGGCAATCAAAATGGCCCCGTCTTTCGGTTTCGCCTGTCCCAGCACCACAGCGTCTTCAGCGGGCAGCCGCGCAGCACAGGCCAGCCACGGCACGATGCCGAAATTACGCCAGCCGGTGCGGTCTTCGATGAAACGCACGCCATCTTCGAACAGGGCCTGGTCGCCTCGGAAGCGGTTGATGGCGAAGCCTGCGATCATCTCGGCATCCTCGGTGTCGATTACGGCTCGGGTGCCGACGAGCGATGCGATAATCCCGCCGCGATCGATGTCACCAACGAGCACTACGGGAACATCGGTCGCGCGCGCAAAGCCCATATTGGCGATGTCGCCCTTGCGCAGGTTTACCTCCGCCGGGCTGCCCGCGCCCTCGACGATAACGAGTTCGTGCGCCGATCTCAGCCGATCGAATGCCTCGATCACGATGGGAAGCAGACTTCCCCGATTTGCCATATACGCTGCTGCTTCTTCACTGCGCAGCGCCTTGCCGTTCAGGACGACCTGCGCGCGCCGGTCGCCTTCGGGCTTGAGGAGCAAGGGGTTCATGTCGGTCGACGGCTGCAGCCCCGCAGCGCGAGCCTGGAGCGCCTGCGCTCGACCGATTTCGCCTCCACCCGGACAGGCGGCAGCATTGTTCGACATATTCTGCGGCTTGAAGGGTGCCGCGTCGATCCCGCGTCGCTGAGCGATCCGGCAAAGCCCCGCAACCAGCAGCGATTTGCCAACGTCCGAGCCGGTGCCCTGCAGCATGATCGCGCGACCGGTCATCCTGCGTTACACGGGACCCAAGATGTCGAGCCGGATCCGTGCGCCATTCCGGATAATCTCTGCCTCGATCCCGAACACTCGCCTCAGACGCTCATTGGTATAGGTCTCTTCTGGCGTCCCATCCGCTACAATCCGCCCCTCATCCAACCACAGCACGCGGGTGGCGTAACGCAGCGCGAGATCGAGATCATGGACGACCGTAAGCACTCCGTGACCGCCCTGCGCCATTGAGGCAAACAACCGCATGGTCTGGTGCTGGTAACGCGGATCGAGCGCGGCGACCGGCTCGTCGGCAATGACCAGCGGAGTCTCGGCAGCGAGCGCACGCGCGAGATGCACACGGGCCAATTCACCGCCCGATAGGGTATCGGCTGCCCGCTCTTCGAAACCGTCCAGCTGGCAGGCCCCGATCGCGTGAGAAACCGCCGCCTCATCGCCCGCTGACAGCCGCCCCAAAGCTGCGCCATAGGCGAACCGCCCGAGCGAAACGACGTCGCGAACCGGTTGCGGCCAGACCAGCGGTCGGGCCTGCGGCAGGTAGGCGATCTTGCGCGCCCGCTCGACCGGCGAAAGCCCAGCGACCGGCTCGCCATCGATCGACGCCGAACCGGCTTCTGCTTGGAGAAGGCCGAGCGCGAGGCGCAGCAGAGTCGTCTTGCCTGACCCGTTGGGGCCGATCAGCGCGGTGAGTTCCCCTGGTTCCAGCGAAAAGCCAGCATCGACGACCAGCGGCTTGCCGTCCACCGCGTAGCTCAGACCGCTCGCTTGCAGAATGCTCATGCCAGCCTCCGTCGCGCAGCGATCCAGATGAATACCGGTGCACCGAGCAGTGACGCGACCACGCCCAGCTTGAGCTCGCTATCGGTCGGCAGAACCCGCACGCCGATGTCCGCCAGCATAAGGATCAGAGCGCCGAGCATAGCCGATGGCACCAGCAGCCGTGCCGGATCGTAGCGCAGGAAAGGCCGCACCAGATGCGGCGCGACGATCCCGACAAAGCCGATCGCACCAGCAAGCGCCACAGCGGCACCTGTCGCCAGGCCGGCGCCGATGATGACCGCCAGCCGTTGCCGCCTGAGGTCCAGTCCCATTCCTTCGGCCGCCTCGTCTCCCAAGGCGAGCGCGGACAGGCCTCGGCGCGATGCAAGAAGCACCACCACCCCGATCGCCATGAAGGGCAGCGCGAAGATCAGGTCGTCGAAGCTCCGATTGTCCACCGTGCCGAGCATCCAGTTGACCATGTCGGCAAGGCTGAACGGGTTGGGCGCGAGATTCATCAGCAGCGCCATGATCGCCGCCGAGAAACTCGAAAGGCCGACGCCAATCAGGATCAGCGTGACCACGGAGCGGGTGCGGATCGCGGCCAGCGCCACCAGCAGGGTGGCGATCAGCGCCCCCGCGACCGCAGCCAATGGCAAGACGAGTGGACCGGCAGTCGCGAGACCGAAATAAAGCACGAAAGTCGCGAAGAGCGCGGCGGTAGCCGAAACGCCGAGGATGCCAGGCTCTGCCAGCGGATTGCGCAGCAGGCCCTGAAGAGCCGCCCCGCTTATCCCCAGCGCCGCGCCGACGAACGCGGCAGCGAGCGCACGAGGCAGGCGGATTTGCCAGACCACCAGCTCGTCACCCTGACTCGATTGAAATGCGAGAGCAGCCAGCACGCGGTCGAGCGGCAAGGGCACCGAACCCAGCGCGACCGAAAGAACCAACGCACCTGCCAGACCTGCCAGCAGGATGAACACCACCCGATTCATCGCGTGTTCTCCCCCGATGTCGCCAGCGCTTCGACTGCGTCTAGCAGGAACCACCCACCGCAAGCCGTCCATGCTCCTTCTAACGGGACGACCGGCAGTTCGCGCAGCTGCGCCTGCGCCACCGGATGGCGCGCCGCGCTCCAGTTGTCGACGTGGTTGGTCGCGCTCTCGAAAAACGCCGCCGCGATCAGGTCGGGGCGCTCGTAGGCGAGGCGTTCGAGCGGAAGGGGATTCCAGCCGGGGCGATCCTGGAAATTCTCGAGGCCGGCCGCCACGAACAGTTCGTGCACCAGTGTCCCCTCGCCAGCGGTCACACCGGCGGGGGTCATGTAGAGAACTTCGCGACGAGGCCGGGGCCTTTCGGCGAGCGCCCAGAGGCGCCGATCCATCTCGGCGACGAGTTCCGCCGCCTCCTCGGGCTTGCCGAGTTCGGTCCCCACGCGCAGCACTTCGCCCCGCACTTCGTCAATCGATTGGGGGAAGCCGATCTGCACGACCGGCACGCCCGGCTCTTTCATGAAGTCCGCAATGTCGTGCCCGCCGCCATATGTCCGCACCACCAGATCGGGCTGTAGCGCGAGGACATCCGCCGTGCGCGGACGCACCGTGGGGATACCGTCGGCCGCCGCGCGCATGTAGGAAAAGCGTTTCCCCGCATCGGGCGACAGCGCGAGGATATCTTCGCGATCGGCGAATTTCAGCACATATTGGTCGGCGCAATAATCGAGGCTGACGATCCGTCGCGGCGCATCGGTGCCCCGCTCGGGCACCTGCGAACAGGCACAGAGCGAGAGGCACACCAGCGCCGAGAGGATCGCCCGCATCATCGACTACATCCGGAAGCGCACGCCGCCGAATACCGCGCGACCGGGCTGGCCGTAACGATAAACGGTCTCGTATTCCTCATCGAACAGGTTCTCGACCCGTCCGAAGATCTCCAGCTGCTCGGTGACACCGTAGCTGGCCCGAAGGTCGGCCACCACATAGCCGTCCAGTTGCCGTGTGTTGCTTGCATTGTCGAAGCTGTCCCCGACAACGAGAACGGTGGCTCCGATGCCGATGCCGTTACTCATCCGGTAATCGACCACCAAGTCGGCCTTGTCTTCGGCACGCCGGGCAAGCTTGTTGCCGGTGGTCTCGTCGATCGCATCGATATTGGTGTAGTTCAGCGCGACATCGAAGCCGTCGACCGGACGGACCGCGAGTCCGAACTCCCAGCCTTTCGCCGATGCGAGTTCGGTGTTGTCGTAGAAGCCGAAAGGCGGTGTCGCGGTCGAGACGAATCCGATCAGATTGGTCGAATCCCTCTCGAAATAGGTGACACCGATCTGCGCACGCCGATCGAGGAAGCTGTGCGTTATGCCGACATCCCAGCTTTCCGATTCCTCCGGCAGAAGGGCCGGATTCCCGTAGGTGCTATAGATCTGATAGAGCGATGGGGCCTTGAAGCCTTCGCCATAGCTGGCCCGCACCACGGTATCGCCGCTATTGGGAGTGTAGGCGCCGCTGGCCGCGAAAGTCGTTGCATCGCCGAAGGTCTCGTGATCGTCGTAGCGCACGCCCCCGGTCAACGAGAGACCTGTCACGGGGCTCAGGTTGACCTGTCCGTAGACGCTGTTGATCCAGACGTCGGCTTCATCGGTGCCGCTGCGAAAATCGGATTTCTCGCGCTCGGCCCCGAAGACCAGTTCGACAAACTCGGCGGCGTCGAACACGCCCTGATACTCGTAGCGACGATTCTCGCCATTGGCGTCGAACGTCTCGGTATCGGTATCGAAGTTGAAGTTGCGGCGATCGATATTGGTGTAGGCGAAGCCCAGCCGATTGCGGAAACGACCGTCGAGGAAGTCGGCATTCAGCCCCGCATAACCAACGAAATCGTTGCGATAGGAAACTTCATCGACATCCGCGAAGACGTAGTCGGGAGCCGGGAAGCCATCGATGCCCACTTCGCCGTCGGCGTAGAAGCCGCGCAGATCGATGGAGAGGTTTTCGCTCAGGGCTATGTCGATCTTGCCATTGACGCCAAGGCTTTCGAAACCGTCCCTCTCGGCCCCGCCCCGCGCTTCGCTGAAGGCAGAGATGCCGTCGGTATGCAGATAGCTTGCCCCGATGCTGGCCGCGACCGGGCCGAACCGACCCGAAACATTGCCGGTCAGTTCCGCCGTATCGCGCGCGCCATATTCGGCACGGGCAAACATGCCGAGTTCCTCGGTCGGTTCGCGCGTGATTAGGTTCACGACACCGCCGATCGCCTGGCTGCCGTAGAGCACGCTCTGCGAACCGCGCACCACTTCCACCCGGGCGATATTGCCCAGCAGCAGCGGTCCGAAATTGAACCCGCCGCCGGGCGACGCCGGATCGTTCAGCTTCACGCCGTCGATCAGCACAACGGTCTGGTCGCTTTCGGCCCCGCGGATGGAGACGCCAGCATTAGTGCCGATGCCGCCATTACGGTTGAAGGTGACGCCGGGGACGGTGCGCAGCACATCGAGCACATCGCTCGGCTGACGGTTCACTATTTCCTCTTCCTCGACGACGGTGACCGATTCACCTACCTGGCTGATCGCCCGTTCGGTGCGATTGGCGGTGACGACGATCGTTTCGGAGCCCAGTTCCTCGTCTTCGGGGCGATCGACCGACTGGGCGAATGCTCCGGTCGAACACAGCGCCACGGCCGATGCCGCGACGGGCAGATAGAGTGCGGTTTTCATTGCAAAATCCAAAGCCAGTCCACGCGGAGGCTCCGGTGCCCGCATGGTCAACTCGACAGATGGCCCGCTGCCGCTCGCCGAGAGCCGCAGCGCCGGTAACCGGCCTGGCTGTCGTTACTTCGGAAAAGAACTTTCCTGTCCCACTGGGCTGGACCCGGCCCCGGACGAACGACGCGACGGCAGGTCTCCTGGCTTGCCGATCAACGCCTTCGAACCGTCTTCCCGGCGCCACCCAGTGCAGGGCTTGGCCAGTGACGTGTTGGTTCGGGGCTCCTGGCTCACAGTTGCGGGCACAGCGCCGGTATCGCACCGGCTTCCCTCTTAGCTCCAGGCGATTTCGCACCTGCAGCACCGTCTGTCCGCGCCAATGCTCGCCTCGTCCGTTGCTGTCAATCCTTGCCTGCTAGAAGTCGATGCCCTGCTGCGCGCGGATACCGGCGTGGTAGGCGTGCTTGATTTCGGCCATCTCGGTGACGGTGTCGGCATAATCGATCAGTTCGGGCTTAGCGTCCCGCCCGGTAAGGATGATCCGGGTATCACCCCTGCGTTCCAGCGCCTCGATCACTGCCGCGGGCGTCAGGTATTCGTAGCGCAACGCGATATTGATTTCGTCGAGCACGACCAAGGCGTAGTCGCCGCTCGCGATCAACTCACCGGCCTTGGCCAATGCCGTTTCCGCGGCTTCGATATCGCGATCCCTGTCCTGCGTATCCCATGTGAAACCGTCGCCCATGACGTGCCAGTCCACCAAATCCGGGAAGCGCGAGAAAAACTTCTTCTCGCCCGTCTTCCACTTGCCCTTGATGAATTGCACCACGGCAACCTTCTGTCCCCAGCCCAGCGCGCGGGCGATGACCCCGAAGGCCGAGCTCGACTTGCCCTTCCCATCGCCGGTGTGGACCAGCACGAGGCCGCGTTCTGGATCCTTGAGCTCCCGGCGCCGCTTCGCTTGCGCGGCCTGCAGCTCCTTCATCTTCTCCTTGTGTGTATCGCTGTCGGTCTCGCTCATACGCCCCCTCTTGGTTCAACGGTGAGGAACTGGCCGAAGCCGAGTTCGAGTTCAAATGGGTTAGGTCGGCCGAGGGCCGCGGCGACGCAACGGACGACGCCGAGATGCGTGATGGCAAGGATATGTCCCTCGATCCTCGCGGAATCGAGCAGATATGTGCGAACCCGCTCAGCCATTTGCGCGACACTCTCCCCTCCGTGCGGGCGAGCGCCTTCGATATCTTCTGCCCACTCATCGATCTCGTGACGAGGAATATCGTCCCACACCTGCATTTCCCAGTTCCCGAAATCGATCTCCATCAGTCTCGGGTCGGCGTGGACGGGAAGGTCGAAATGCGCGGACAACTGCTCCGCCACCGCAGTGCATCGGATCAGTGGGCTGCTGTCGATCCGTGCAAAGCGGCTGGGCAACGCGGCCACCAGTGCATGAAGGTCTTTCTGGTCAAAGGCTTTAGCGGGAACGTCCGACAGGCCGTAGCAAACGCCCGCTTCGATCTGCGGCTCGCCATGGCGGAGCAGGATCAGAGCCATGCGAGGGTGCCAAGATAGAAGCCGACTTCGCTGATCTGCTGCACCGCGCCGAGGCAATCGCCAGTATAGCCGCCAAGCTTGCGCTCGAAGAGCAGCCGCGTCGAGATATGGCCGATGGCAAGGCCGGCCAAGCCGCATAGCGCTGCGCCGGGCCCAAGAATGGTCGCACCGATTGCGACCGCAGCGATCCCGGTTAGCGTCGCCACCACCAGCGGCGCTGCTCCGATCCCCTTCGCAACCGGCTTGGCGATCCCCTCGGCACGTGCGTAACGACTTGTCGCGATCACGATCACTGCCGACAGGCGCGAGGCTCCGTGCGCCACGGGCAGGGCGGCGAGTGCGACCATGAAAGGGAGTTGCGCCAGTGCCGCGATCTTGAGCAGCAGAACTATGAACAGCGCTGCGGCTCCGAATGTGCCGAGCCGGCTGTCGCGCATGATCTCCATCATCCGCTGCGACGTTGTCGCGCCTTGCCCATCAAACAGGTCCGCCAGGCCATCCTCGTGAAAGGCACCGGTTGCCAGCAGCGTAGACGCAGTGCCGAAGATCGCTGCGATAAAGGCCCCGCCGATTGCCCAACCGAGCGCAAAAGCGGCAGCGCCGATTACGCCGATCAACACGCCGACCAGCGGATAGAAGCCGGGCGCGGCCTCGAAATCGCTCTCGTCGAGCTGCGCCGCGGGCAAAGGAAGTCGCGTCAGGAACACCCACGCGGCCAAAGCGGCGGCGAATGGACGCTTCATGAAATCGGGGGAGCGCCGGACACCCCTGCCTGAGAAAAGCTTGCCATGCCGAAAAGCGAGAGCGCGGCGTGAATAATCGGCACGGCCAACAACGCGCCGGTCCCTTCGCCCAGCCGCATGTCGAGGTCGAGCAGTGGTTCGGCTTCTAGCCAGTCGAGCAGCGTCCGATGGCCGTGTTCTGCCGAGCGATGCGCATAGACAAAGGCCCGTTCACAGTCTGGCTCGATCGCCCGCGCAAGCGCGGCGGCAGCGGTCGCGATAAAGCCATCGACCACCACAAGTTTATTCGATGCCCCGGCGCCAACCATTGCACCCGCCATCGTGCCGATCTCGAAGCCGCCAACCTCGGCCAGCGCTTCAATCGGCGCAAGCGCTCCAGTCCGCGCAGCTGCGTGTTCGAGAACCTCTTGCTTGTGGGAGAGAGCGGTATCGTCGAGGCCCGTCCCTCGCCCTACGAGTTCGGCCACGGAAATGCCGCTCAGCTTGTGCGCAAGCAGGGCTGCAGCGGAAGTGTTCGCGATGCCCATCTCGCCGAAACAGACGATCTTGCTTTCAATACCGCTTGCGAACTGTCGCCCTTGCGCAATCGCGTTCCTTGCCGTCTCGGGCGACATCGCAGGCCCTGTCGAACTGTCGGCCGTTCCCCCTCCCAACGACAGATCGATAAGCCCATCACGTCGGCGCGGCGGATGCGCGATTCCGCAGTCAACGACGGTCACCGGTATGTCGAATTGCGCCGCGATGACATTCGCAGCGGCTCCGCCTGCAAGGAAGTTGGCGACCATTTGGCCGGTAACCTCCTGCGGGAACGCGGACACACGCTGTGCGGCAATCCCATGATCAGCTGCGAAAATGGTCAACGATGCCGAAGCATTCGACGGAGTCATGTCGCCAAGGATCGCAGCAGCCTGAACTGCAAGGCTCTCGAGCCTTCCCAATGACCCTATCGGCTTAGTCTTGTCGTCGATCAGGCGCTGGAAGTCGGCTCGGGTCATACGATGCGCGTTTAGCGAATACAGAATGACTTTGGAACGGCATGACAAAGCCATACGCATCGAGCGCTTGTGGAGGTCCATTGGCAAGGGCAGGGCAATTTTGCGAGTCCGAGCAGTGTCGCCACAGTGGCGTGTTGAGCAAACGGCAGCTTTCAAGTCGCGAGGCGAACCATGCTAATGACCGAAATTAGGGCGCATTGCCGCCCGGCCGTTTTTGGGCCGGGAGGAGACTGTCGGCTTTCCACCGGCAGACGGTGATAGCAGACATATGTGGGTGCGACGCCCGCTCGCCTTGCCCACGATCCGAACCCGATCTAACGCTTTACCTAAGCTGGAACTTCAGGATTCCGTTCCCGACAGTTCTTCGCTACAAGGTGCTGTATACCGTGCGATGCTAAGTACGGTTCTGGTGAGGAAGCGAATATCTTTAGGACAGCGCAACTTTCTGCTTTGAAGCGGCTCTTTTCCGCTAGCGTTTTTCGCGAATTAGCCAAAAAGGGGCGCTCGAGCCTCTTTTGCAGGTTGGTCGAGCAAACAGATTTGATCGAGCGTGTCACGCCTTGTGCGACTGTCGGAGACACATTCGAATCCGCCTTTGAAATTCTGAAGGTGGCAGGCCGACGCGACGAATATGTCTATCGGGCGGCCATCAGTCACAAGATCCTGATGGGCACCCACTCGCTGCAATCCGCGTCGATGCTCAACGAGTTTCGCGCCGGCTCATGCAAGGCCGATCTGGTCATTCTTAATGGTACCGCGACTGTCTACGAAATAAAATCGGAGCGGGATTCGCTGACCCGGCTCGCCAACCAGGTTGAAAACTACAAACGCGTATTTGCAAAGGTGAACGTGATCGCCGGCGAGAGCCATGTCGATGGCGTACTTGCGACCGTTCCTGCAGACGTGGGCGTCTTGTGCTTGTCACGACGGTATCAGATCTCAACTGTGCGCGACGCCGTCGATTGCCCACAACGTGTTTGCCCAGTGACGGTATTCGAATCGCTTCGTGCAGCCGAGGCCATCGCGATCCTCAAGTCACTGGGCGTCCTGGTTCCGAAAGTTCCGAACACACAGCGCCATGCAGCATTGCGCACCCTGTTTGCCGATCTCGATCCAGCAACCCTGCATGTCGAGATGGTTCGGACCTTGAAGCGGACCCGCAATCTTGCGCCGCTCGGCGAGCTTGTCGACCAACTACCAAACTCGCTGCAGGCAGCTGCATTGTCGATCCCGGTACGCCGCAGCGATCATAATCGTCTGGTCACGGCGGTGGCCACGCCTCTGCGTGCCGCGATGGCATGGAGTTAAGCCGACGATGTATCATCCCTATTTTCGTGGAAAGCAGTTCGAGCTCATTACAATTCGTGAAATGGCTCCCTTGCTCGCCGAGAAGGAATTCGTCCCGATCATCGAGCCAGTGCGCGAAGCGCTCGGCGGTCTGAAAAAGACGCTAACCGCCGTGTGCGACGCCGGCGGTCGCGCCATAGTCATCGTCAATCCCTATCATGGCGATCATCAGGAAGATGGGACAAGCATCACCGGCCTCCTACAGGAAGGCTTTATCGGCAACGACGCAATTGCCGCGGGTATCCTGCTACGGAGCGACATGACAGTCGCCGAAGTCTTGGCATGCTACGCCGATCATTCGGACCATAATCCGGTGCTGGTCCATGCGGGCTTTACCGCGCCAAAAGATCTGGCGGCCGCCCTAGCAGCGGACTTGCCGGACATGACCAACGTGTTCGTCGATGACCACGCCAAGCTCCTCTATCGGAAGCATTTCAGCGACAGCGATCGCATCCTTGTGCGGGACGGGTTCAAGCGGCAGCGCAATGCGGACTACCCTGCAATGGAAGAGTTCTCCGACCTCCATGTGACCTATGCCGATCTCGGAATGGATGGTTTCGGAGATTTCCTGATCGTGGGCGACGTCTATAGCGAAGGCGGTGGACCGGCTTATGCGGTCGCGATCCACCTGTCCTTCATCGATCCCGACAAGGACGATGTGATGTACATCTATCACTTCGTCTCCGACACCAAGGACACACCGACCGACCCGGCAGGCAAGTTCGGCCAGGCGCTCGCAAAGGTCATTGCCAAATTGGATAGCGGCAATTCAAAGCTGCTCGAGACCGAGGCGATCAAGGAATTTCGCGAGCTCCACGAAAAGGGCCATTTCCCGGGCCTCGGCTATGTCAAAAAGCTCTCGATGAAGCATCATATCGAGACGCTCGCTGACTATATCGGCTGAGGCCGACATGGCGAAGCGGTACTGCTGTCCCGAATGCTTCGACGATGGCGGCCTGCGCGACGACATCTTCCCTTCGCTGGACCCGGAACGCGGGACATGCAGTTTCTGCGGAACCGGCGACACGCTGCTGGTCGAGCCTGCGCAGCTCGCGACCTGGTTCGAGCTGCTCGTCAATGTCTATGAGGTCGATGAGGAAGGCAAATCGCTTGTCGAATGGCTGAAGGATGACTGGCAGCTGTTCACCCACCCCCGGATGGACATCGCGCATGCCAAGGATTTGCTCGGCGAAATCCTCGATGACGGTGAGATCGTACGGCAACCTTTCGCGCCATCACCAAGCTATATCAGCGAAGGTCTTGCGCTGTGGGAAAATCTGCGCGACGAGATGATGTACCAGAATCGCTGGTTTCTCGACGTGTCGATCGATCAGGATCGCCTGCGCCAGCTTCTCGATCTGCTGCTCGCGCCCGACCTGCCGGGCCAATGGTTTCGCGCGCGCATCCGTACCGACGACGAATTCTTCCCGATCGACAAGATGGGCGCACCGCCGAAGCGCCGGGCATCGCACGGCCGCGCCAATCCCGCCGGTATTCCCTATCTCTATCTAGGTTCGAAACCGGAGACGGCCGCGGCCGAGATCCGGCCGCATACGGGTGAAGTTGCCTGCGTCGCCGATTTCGCCATTCCCGACATTCGCGCGGTCGACCTGCGCAACCCGCGCAAGCTGGTGTCGCCATTCATCCTGACCGACGCCAGCGAGATCGGCCAGCTTCGCGCCGACTTACCGTTCCTTGAACGTCTCGGCGAGGAACTTACCCGGCCCGTGCTGCCCTCCGGCGCGGCGATCGACTATATCCCAAGTCAGTATCTGTGCGAGTTCATTAAGAAGAGCGGGTTCGATGGCGTCGTTTATCGCAGTTCGGTGAGCGATGGCATCAACCTCGCTCTGTTCGATCCGCGCAAGGCTCAAGGTGGCGCGGTTTCGCTGTACCATGTCGCGAAAGTCTCCGTCGAAGTTGCGCCGACATAAGCGGACATGATCGACATCTACTCCAGGGGTGTCGCGCGCATTCGGCACGCCACGACCGGCGAGGTTTATGAAATCGATGCCGCAGAGCTGGAATGGGAGGCCGTCGGCTCTGAAGAGCGACAGATGGGCCCCGAGAACAGCTACGCCGCTGTCATTGACCATCCGGAACTTGGACAGCTCAGCTGGAGCCTGTGGGAATATCCGGTCGGAATGGAAAACATGGTTGAGACCGAGGTGAACGATCATGAATTGCTGGAGAACATCGAATTCGGCCTCCAGCATCTTCCGGACGATGATGAGTATGCGGAGCAGCCGCTTCCCCTTGCACTAAGGCTTGCGGCGCTCCCGGCGCAGCTAGACGAGTTGGATCGCGCCCTGGCCCGATTGCAGGCCGCTGCGCCCATGCTGGGCCATAATCGCCCTCCGGAGGAATATCACCTCGAACTCCCCCAAGTCGACCTGGACGGCGCTCGAGACAGCATCGCCGACATTCGGGGCGAGCTCGCCAAACCGGACGCTATGGCCACCGCCGACGGCGCTTTGCTGCAAAAGGCGGAAGGCCGGATTCGGCTGCTATCGACCAAGATTCTGGGCTGGCTCAAATGGGCCGGAAAATTGTCAGGGGCCGGCCTTGTCACCGGAATTGGAACCGGCGTCGGAAAGGAGCTGTGGGAAGATCCGGTCGCACTCTATGATAAGCTTGCGAGCGTCGCGGAGACGCTAGTCCAGTGGATTCAGCATATCGGCTCTATGTAAGCACCTGCTGCGTCGCTCAATAACCGATTTCGCTCCACAGTGCGGCTTCCCGGCGCGCTTCCAGCTCTTCCAGAGGCACCGCGATTTCGCTGAACTCCAGCGCGTACATGGGCATCTGCCAATTGTTGTAGAGCACTCGGTAATGCTCGTCGGTGGCCGCGTCGGTGATGAGCCTGGCCGCATCGAGGCGATCGAACATCTCACCGGTCAGGCGCTGGCCATCGTCGAACTGTTGCACGTCGACGAAATCGAGTGCACCCCAAACCTCATTGACGATCCGCACGCCTTTCTGGGTAAACATGCCTGTCGTCGCCATAGCATCGACCAGCGCAAGCGCATTCGGAGGGCCACCAAAGATGGTCTTAGAGAGCGACCCTGTCGGCGCGCTCCACTGCGGGACACCGTCTTCATACACCTCGATGTCGGCATACATCGCGGCTTCGCGGCTATAGCGCTGCCAGTTCGGAACAATGTACTCGCCGGCAAAGCCTTCCAGCGAGTGGCCCTGGCGCGCATCGTCAACATACTCGCGAAGCTGGTCGATATTTACCGGCCGCCAATGCTGCGCATCGGCGTAGATCAGCCGACCAAGATGATCGTAGAAGGTACGAACGATGGTGCCAGCACGGCGGGCAACCAGCTTTGCGGGACACCGCGCCATGTCCATCAGGATCAGCGCCTTGGCGGCTTCTTCCTCCGCAAATCCCTCGAGCACCGTCGCTTCGCGTGACCCATTCTCCAATTGGCTCGAACTGCCCCAAAAGCTGCGCGCACTGACGGAAATGACTGGGAGACCTTCCGCAATGAGGCGCAATCGTTGCGGCTGCCTGAGATGTACGAGAATGCCCGCGCGCCGGTTGCCGTAAGAAACTTTTGCCATCCTTGCCCTTACCATGTGCCGAGCTTTGCTGCGCCGCGAAAAGACTGACGCTTACGCTCAGACTTTCGGCACAGAAATCACATAATCCATATCTTTAACATCGCCGGCCTCCAGCTGCGCATGAAGACGCTGTGCCGCCTCAGGGCTGCGGCAGAAGGATTCCACGTCGAACTGGAATTGGGGCAAGGACGGCCCGAGGATCGCGTCGGCTTTGACGGCTTCGGAGAGCAACCGGTCGACTTTGTCGAACAAGCTATCCTGACGCTCGGCAATTTCACGAAGCCGGACTTCGATCAAATGAATCAGGCGCATTGCCAACCTAGCCTTATGCTGGGCGCGGACGGTGTAGACACCGAGCTGCCGCTGTCGGCGCGTGAAACTCAGGATCACAGCTTCGCGAACGAGCGGACCGTCCTTGAGACCCTCGCCGCGCCCGAAATGTCCAATCGCGCCATTCCGCAGGAGCTTCACTTCCTCGTGCGTGGCCCGCTCCTCATCTGTCAATCTGGCCTCGCCAAGCAGCGACGGCCGCTTGCCCGTGGTGAAGGTCGCGCGAGCGTAGAGGACGACGGCCTGAGTGAACAAGGCACCGGTGATGGTCGTCTCATCATTGAGCGTTCTGATGTCTTCGCGCGGACTTTCCTTCTGCCTTGCCTCAATCAGCCGCAACGATGCTAACGCCGTGCGCAAGTCTTCGCGGATCGATCCTGCCGCGGCCGCGCGCGCGATCGCCTTCACAAGCTCCGGATGGCGCTGCTGGGCAGACAAGTGCTCCGACAGCCTGACCAGGTCGACGCGTCTGGCACCCTTCATTTGGATCCTCGGCGCGGCTTGCGCGCGTCGTTGGCCGTTTTCGACCGCGCACGGCGCTTCCGCTTGGTCTTTCGAATGGGCCCTCCATCCCCCAACCCATTCTTTGCGCGCAGCTGTTTCACGAGCCCGAGCCAGAGGTCGGGCGGCAAGGGCAAGCGGTAATGGCGGCAGGCCAGGGCCAGGATCGGCCAATGACCGAGCCGGATCGCGGAAAGCTGGAGGAAGGACGAGGACGGCGAACATTCGGTTTCGAGGATGCGCATCAACTCGGCGCCATCTTCGGTGATCGGCAGACCGCCGAGAGAAGCGCCGTGCTGCGTGTCGCCGACATAAAAGCGCTCCTCGGTATCCCCGTCCGCGATCCAGAATTGAGCGTTGCAATAGCCGAGGAATTTCGCGGCAAATTGCGCCAGATGCGCCGATCCCTTCGCGCCGCCGAGCGAGGCAGCCCAAAGAGCGAGAAGCGGGAACAGGGTGCTTCCCTTGGTCTGCGCTTGCCGAAATTCATCGGTGCGCTCGTGCGGATGATCAATCAGGGTGCGATAGTCGCTATGGATCGTGGGATATCGATTGTGCGTTCGATAAGCCAAGGTGATGCGCTCGATCAGCGCCTCGGCGTAGTTGCATGCCGCCGGATTCCATTGTTCCAGCATCGACAGAAAGAGCAGGGCCACGCCGATGTCGACGACCTGCTCGTCGGTGATCGGGGTCAAGAGGATCGGATTGTTGCGGATCAGCAGGACAATCTGTTGGGCCAACTCGGTGGCTTCCGGTGACTCCCAATCCGAGCGAAGCTCGGGTAGCTGCGCCGTTCCGGCCTTGAACCAGAGGTGCCAGAGCCCGCGCATCGCGACCCGTCCCAGCGTCTCGAACAGCTTGAGATTGACGTCAGCCGACGCCGCCGAGTTGACGGCGACCGATATAGCGTGTTGCTTGCCGACGAAGGGCAAGATCTTCTCGCCAAGCAAACCATCCCAGATGGTGAAATGAAGATCGACCAGATCGGCATAGGCGATGCCGATCGCCTCGCTCGCCTTGCTCGTGCGAGTGATATCGTCGCGGACGAGTTGCCATGCATGCAGAAGCGCGCGCTCGCTTGCCCGATAGGGCGCTTCGATGTTCCCGGTGTCTCGCGCCCAGACGAAGAAAACCCATAGGCAGATCGAGAGCTGACGGAGAATCGTTGTGCGCTGCCTGGGCGTGGTGCCGGTGGTCGCGCAGATTCCTCGGATGAGCGCTGCGAAGTGCGTGAAAGCCACCTCCGGCTCGTCGACCATTGCGACGGCTTTCTGGAAATGCGTGCGCAGCTCCGGACTAACAAGCTGCTCGCGCAGTACGCCGTCGACGAGGAGGCCGGCCAGATAGTCGCCATTCCATTCCTCAAAGGAAAGACCCTCGCGCGTCAGCTCGTTGGTGAACATCGTCAAATTGTCGCGGACGGCTTCCTGGACGTCGCCACCGAAGCAAAGGCAGATCACCACGTCATGCTTGCGGTACGCCCTGGCGACACGCGTCGGAATGTAGACGTCGATAATCTCGTTGATTGAGCTGCGCAGCGCCTGCGGCGTCCCGTCCCAGTCAGCCCGGGTGAGATCGCCCTGCTTCAGCGAGAACAAATAGAGCTTGCGCTTTCCCTCGCTGTCCGGGAGGCTGAGCGCTGCGACGTCGACACCATATTGCCGCGTACCGATGGAAGGCCGCGAGATCACCGTGTAGCCGAGCTCGCTCAACAGGTCGGGGACGACCGCGTCCAGTTCGCGCCGTTCACGCAATGATGCAAGATACTGGCGGAAGATCAGCTTCATTTGGTGCGATCTTCCCCCCGGAAGTGGAGCAGCATCATCTGCAGTCCCATCGGATCAACAATCTCGACGCGCGGCATTTCGAAGGAATGACTGATGCTCCCCATGGGCGTTTCGATCCGCCGCGGCTCGTCCGTATGATCCCTGAACCAGGAAACAGCGCGGATTCCGTACAAGATGAGCGATTCGGTCGCGATCTCGGCGAAGATCGATTTCTTCCGGGCTGCCCGCCAGGCTTCGGACATGCTATCGGAATGCCGCTGTAATTCGAGCTGTCGCTCGCGTTCCGATGGATGGAGTTCCGGCACAATGCCGATCGAGCTGAGCCCATCGAGATAGGCCTCCTGCCCCGCGAGCGCCCGCTGAACGGCGGTGTGCGCCGGATCGGTGTCATCTTCCGAAATCGGCTTGAGATAATCGTCCGCGATTCCACTGTAATTGATCAGGATTGGGTCGACGAGCAGCTCGACGATCGCATCGGCGGCTTCGGCCGGCGCGGAGCGCAGCAGCGACACGATCAGCGAGGCCATGACGCTCTGTTTCAGAAAGAAGGTAGCGATCGCCTTGCGCGCCAAATAGGGGTAATCGGCATCCGTGAGCACGAACCGCGCAAAGTCGATCCCGAAGTCGAATTCGTCGGACCCGGCCCCGAACAGCGCGTCGTTCATCGCGCCACAGAGGTCATAGTCGCCATCCAACAGCCAGGCGACCACCCAGTCTTCCAGGACCTGCCCGTCGGCGTTTCGCAGCGTGTAGCTGAGTGAATCCAGCTCCTCGAGTTCAATTCGGTCTTCCTCGCGGCGAAGGATGTGCTCGAGATAGTGGCGCGCACGTTCGGCGTGACCGTTCTGCACCAGCTTCATCAATGCTAGGTCGAGCATCTCGACGGTGCCCTTATTCGCGCCCTTGATGGCCAGCAAAGCTTCCAGCAGGGCGTCGATCAGCTCGTCCGGCAGATGTTCGGGATCGAAGGCCAGCGTGCGCGCCGCGGTATCGAGCGTATGGTCTCCACGCTGCTCCAGCGCCGCGACCGCCAGTTCGGTCAATTGGTCGCGTCGACCGGGCGGAGCATCCTTCAAACGCCGCGCGACGGCCGTGATCAACGGCGCGCGAATAGTGTCTTCAGCCGTCACCAGGTCGGAAAAAGCCGCGACGAAGCGATCCCATTCCGCATCGCTCTGGCATGGAATTTGGCCGAGCGCGTTGATCGCGGCCTGCCTCTCGGTCTCGCTCCCACCCGTCAGAAATCCATAGGCCCGATCGAGGAAATAGGGTCGATCGACGGCAACGCCCTGCTTGATAGCGATGGTCAGAAAGCGATCCGCGTGCGGAACCTTGCGGTCGACAAGGGCCAGCAATTCCTTGGGGCGCGACGGCTCCGATCCACACCATTTCGAGAATTCCTCGACCGGCATCCCGGCGGCCATGTCCTGCCCCGCTGCCTCGATGAGAACCTGAACCACGTTGAGAAGAGCTTCCGCCGGCGCTTGAAGACGACTAATCAGGGCGCGGTATACCTGCTGGCCGCCCCAGAAGACCTGTCCCTCAAACGCCTGGATGGACTCGCGCGTTACGATATTGAGGAGATCAATTTCACCGCCATTATGAAGATCACCGAGCATCGCAATGGTCGGATCGCCGTCATCGTGCGAGCGCGATCCGTAATCATGGAAGATGGCATTCAGCAGCGAGCCGTTAGCCGCATGAGCAAGAATTTCGGCACGGATGGCATCGCTCATGGTCTCAGCGGGCTCCCAGTTCGGATCGCTCGTAGGATCGTGTGCTTGGTATTCCCATGAACATGTTTTTAAGTTTTGCCCAAAATTCGCGTCAGAACGAATATAGAACAATGCCGCGTCAAATAAAGCCTCAGATCTGAGTATTGGCTGCTGTGCCTTATTTGAAGGAGATGGAATGAAGGGTGTCGGGAGCTGTCGTGCTAGGCTCAGGACCTATTAAATCGCTTGCATGAAGGATGATTGGTTGATTCAAGGACAGCGTCAAGGAGACGCTGTTGATGGATGTTCCGTTTCTGCTGAGCCGTGCACAGATGCGCCGGATCGAGCCGTATTTCCCGCTGTCGCACGGCATCCCAAGGGTCGATGACCGGCGGATCGTGTCGGGGATCATCTATGTCATCAAGCATGGGCTGATGTGGCGTGATGCGCCCAAGGGCTATGGCCCACACAAGACGATCTACAACCGCTTCATCCGCTGGAGCAAAATGGGCGTGTTCAACCGCATCTTCGCCGAACTGGCGGGCAAGGCGGGCGAGCCGGACACGGTTATGATCGATGCCACCCATTTGAAGGCCCACCGCACGGCGGCAAGCCTCTTAAAAGGGGGGCTCTTCCCAGACGTATCGGGCGCACCAAGGGCGGGTTGAACCCCAAGCTCCATGCTGTCTGCGACGGGCTGGGCAGGCCGATAATACTGCTGCTCACCGAAGGCCAGATGAGCGATCACAAAGGCGCCGCTTTGCTGCTTCCCATCCTGCCGCACGCCAGGATGCTGCTCGGCGACAAAGGCTATGATAGCGACTGGTTCCGTGCCGCACTCGACAACCAGGGCATCGCCGCCTGTATCCCGCCGCGCAAGAACCGGAAAATCCAATATCACTACGACAAGCAGCTCTACCGACAGCGCCACAAGATCGAAAATGTCTTCGGCAGGATCAAAGACTGGCGTCGCGTCGCCACCCGCTATGACCGATGCGCCCACACATTCATGTCCGCCATCTGCATCGCCGCTACCGTCTGCTACTGGCTGTGATCAATGAGTCCTGAGCCTAATCCGAATGGCTGAGACGGTGTCGCGTAGCTGCCATCGGAGATGGGCTCATCGAAGGGCAGCTATCTGCAAGCTACCCTCTAAAACCTGCCGTTCTGGAGTGTCCGACAACGCTTTCCTTCAGTCGGCACCATAACAGCGTCCGCTTTTGGGATCATCGACGAGGTCGCTGAACGGCTGAGAAGGGGCGCAAAGCTGCCGCTAAAATTGTCGCATTGACTTGAACACAAAAATGATCACAAGAGTCCGCAGGATACATTAGAGAACCGCGGAATTCCGCGCTTTTCAGAGATCGGCCCAAGACGAGTTCGAGTCCTCTTCTGGCACCATTTCCGGTCAAAGTTGGGCACCTCGCCCTTCGATCTGGCCACTGACGCAGCGCCGTGCGCCAATGCGTCCGTCTGCCCAGAGATTTCGACCTTCGGGCCAATACGGATCTTCTCGATAAAGGCACGAGCAATCTGCTGGCGCGCCTCGTCCTTGCCGTGCTTCAGCTCTCGGCGAACAATGTCCCCAAATCTTTGAATTACGGACGAAGTGATTCTAGCAGGCCCACGTTCGAGCTGCTGATGTAGCGTCGTCACAGTCGTATTAAGGCCATCGATCTCCGTACGTCGTTGCTTCAGCCTGGCCGTGATGTCCGGATCGCGAGGAGAAACTGCTCCAGTCTCAATCGCGTCGTGCAGATTAGAAAGACGGCGACGGGCGTCTGCTAACTTCGCCTCGCACTGTTCCAATTCTTGTAGCTTGCGCTGACGGCCCTCATCGGAAGTATCGAGCACCTTCGTGAGCAACGGTTCGAGATGCTCTTCCCCGAATACCCTATCAGCGACTTCGCCTAGAACGAGTTCGTCCAGCTTCTCAGCCCGTACGTTGGGACAATCGCACGCCGATGCACCCCGGTTCACTTTCGAATTGCAGGAATAGTAGCGATATCGGCCACCCTTTCCTGTCCTGATTGTCATTCCCGCACCGCAGGCTTCGCATTCCGCTAATCCGATGAGAAGCGTCGGACCGCTTACTACCCGTGGAGGCGTATTTCGCGGTGCCCGCTCTTCCCTGAGCGCTGCAACGCGGTCGAATTGTTCCTGAGTGATAAGCTGCGGACAGTCCACCCAAGTCCATTCCTCCTCCGGCAGGAGATTGCCGAACTCGTCGAACTTGTTGCCTGGAAAACGGCCGAGGTAGTGGGGGCGAGACAGGATGCCTGCGACAGTCGCATTGTAGAATTTCTTCCCACGGCGGGTGTAGCCATGTTTGTTCAGGTATTCGGCAATAGCCCGGCCCCCCAAAGGGCTACCATTCAGACCTTTCTCCGCAAGGTCGAATATCATCCGAACGATGGCCGCTTCGGACGCGTTCAAAAAGAGCTTCTTCTTCTCCTTCTTCGAACGCACTTCGACTGTTCGGGACTCGTAGCCAAGGGGAACGGTCCCTCCGACCCAGAAACCCTCCTCGGCGGTCCCTCGGAGACCCCTTCGGGTATTCATTGATGCCTTAACGATAGCATCCTGATCCTGCCAGCTGGTCAGCAGCTTGTGCAACATGCCGAAATGGTTGTCTTCGAACCTCTGGTAGACGAACAGGCACTGCACCCCAGCGCGCTGGAGTTGTCCCTGCGTAATTACCGTGAATTCCACGTCGCGGGCGAGGCGGGCCATATCACAGGCGATAATGCAATCGACCGGATGATCATCGCCGGTAGCGAGAAGCATCATTCGGTTGAATTCCGGTCTTTTCCAGTCGGAGCCGGACAGTCCCGGTTCAACAAAGATCTCGATGAGATCGATGTCGTTCTGAGTGCAGTATTTTTTGAGATCGACTGTCTGCTGCCGGAGCGAGGTCTGATGCTGGGCCTGCTCGGCCGTGCTGACACGGACATACGCGTATGCCTTTCGCCGATCCGGTGAAGCCCTATTTCCCACGTTATCTCCTCTGCCGTTTCATTCTTCGTAACCAGCGAGATGCCATGCCATCTTACCCATGCCTATCGAGCAGCGCTTCCCTTTCCTCGTCTGCGCAGATGAACTCGATACCAAGCGCATCCAGTTTGCCGAGGATACGAAAATAGTCGCTATACTCTCTTGCCAGACGATCTTTCCCCGCCACGATCACTGCATCTATATTATACCAAGTAATGCAATTCAGCATGCGCTCGCGCTCGGATAGAACCGAACAGCCTCCTCCAATATCAATAAAAACGCGATACAGGCGCAGGGAACGCATGGCTGCGATAACCTTATTCTTTCGCTCTGCACAGCGATAGAGCGTGTCATCGCAGGCGCGTCCATGTGGGAACAACGAATGTATCCAACGGCATCATTCATCGAATATCTCCTTCAGTCCGTCCTCGCCAATAAGTTCGAGCAGCAAGCGCGCGAGGAGATCATCCGATGGAGACGCCAGCCACTCGATTTCTGCATGTGCGTTGTCGAGCGGCAGCGCGGTCGTGCGCGCATGCGAGGGTCTATCATCCCTTGCCATCGCCAGCATCCGATCCGTCGCTGCCGTCTCGATCCGAGTCAGTTCTTCGATGCCGGACCGGCATCCGAGCCGGGGGGCATCAGGAAAGCGAGCAATGCCTCCAGCGCCGCTTCGAACTCCTCATCCGGAAAACCGGGCGGGAAGTTGATCACCTTTCCGCCCTGCCGCTTCCGATCGACGTTAAGCCGGACCTTCAGCCCACGCCGCTTTTCCGGCTTTCCGAGCATGCGGTTGCGCCGCTTCGGTTCGGCACGCTTGACATTGATATTGAGCGCTTCGCGAACCTGCTCCGTGCTGAGCGCCCCCCCAGATTCCAGCAGCTTCTCGATCGCCCTCCTGAACCGATCCATGTTCGGAGTGCTTCCTTCGGGCTCGGCGCCGTCAGCTTTCTTCAGCCGCTCCCGCGTGGTGTGGACGTCGAACCACCAGCCGCGCGAAACCTTGGACCGATTAACGAGCCGGTCGGCCACAGCACCGAGTTCCTCCTCGGTTTGGGCCGCCGAGATCATCTGTGAGACGTTGCCAGCGCTGACGCCCAGTTCCTTTGCTATGGCTTCCTGGGCAACACCGGAACGATGTCGGGCGAGTGCCTGACGGCTCGAGACCATGGGCTCACGACCACGAGCCCTGCGAGTGTCGGCGAACCGGATAGCCAGCGCGTCTTCTTCGCTGACCTCGATGACCTTTACGAGCGCGTCGCGGTCGCCCTCGACGATCGCCCCGAGATGCACATATCCATCGACGAGAAAGAGGCTGTTACCGCGTCGAACAACCGGGAAGGGCGCGACGAGATGCGACTGTGAAGTGACGGCATCGGCAAACGCTAGATCGTCTTCCGAGAAGGCCCTGCGTTCGTGGAGGTTAGCGTCGAGCTGGATATCCCTCGCGAGAAAATAGGATGGATCGTTCCTTTCAATTTTGTCCGCGGTTGCTGAACTATTTGTCGATGGCTCAGTACTGGATGGGTCTGCGGCTTCGGTCGCATACTCTATGCCGTTGTCCGCAATGTTTTCTTCGAAGGCCAATGAGGCCTGATTTTCCGTGTCCATGGTATGCCTCCTTCATTGAGAGGCACACCAATTACGCGGCTGTTACCGTCGATTCAGGAGGAGTTTGGAGCGCTCCCTGGTCCGCAAATCGCAGACAGAAATGGCAGAATTCTGGGCTTTCTCTCCGCCACTCTCGATATGAAGTGATGATTTCGGCCGTTTATTGGATCGCGGTTCTTTGCCAGTGGCGGGATTCTCGGGGGCGTCGGGTAGCTTCACGCCAAACGCGCGAAGCGTGAAGGGCGCTATGATGCATTCGCTCAAGCGGCTCGCGAAGAACGCTGATGTCTGAAGATGTCGCTTACGCTTTTCCGCCACATAGCGCCGGTCGAGGACTGCCAATTCGTCGCTCCAATCGTCGCGAGCAGCCAGTAGGGTCGTCGTGGCCGGAGTTTGTGTCCACGCCTCAGGCGAGAAGAAGGCCCTCGCCGCTGGGTTTTTGGCGGGGTCAAGGATCCCCGCTTCAGACAGTCGCTTGCTCTCCTTGCGGAAAGTGTCGACGTAGGATGCGCCGACCAAACAGTACGCAAGCACGACCGCCAGCGGTTCATCCTGAGCGTCAGCATCCTCTGTCGTTTCGGCATCCGGAGAACCGTCAAAGACCGACCAGCCCGTCCTTTTCCTATGAAGGATCTCGTCGCTGGCGTGCTTGTGATCTTCTTCGCTGAGCCGCTTTGCAAGATGAGCCGCTGCACGACCCGGGTTGTGGTGCGCGATGAAATTGATGGCGAGGCGGAAGATTTTCGAGCGCAGTTCGTCATGCTCGGCAGAGCCCGCATGGTATCCAAACTTCTCCACTTTTCGATGACCCATCTCGCTGAAGAGATGCAGAACATATTGGAGGTCACTCCATCCTAAGAAGCGAGCCTCGGTCAGCTCTTTGTCGGGCTCGATGCCGCGACTTGCGATGGTCAATGAATCCGAAAGTCCCGCGGTCACACCAGCATGCTGTTTGTGATCTGCAGGGCTCAGGATTTCAGGATGGGTTCTGGCGACTGAAACAAGCAGTGGACTCACCGATGCGAAGAGACGAAGGCGGTCCTCGCGCCGTGCCTGCCTCAACATTTCACGCAGGTCGGTCAGTCCGACAAGACAGTCCATCCCGCGCTCGAGTTCGAAAAGATCCTCGGCGATATGGCGAACTACCGCGATAGGGTTTGCCGCTGTGGTTTTTATGCGGTTGCGCAAGTCATCGAAGGCCTCGCTTAACCGAAACGATCGCGAGCTATCAGGGTAGAGATCGCAGAACCCGTCGAGATCCCGGATCCAGAGGCGATCGAACGAAGCTCTTCCTCGCCCTCCGTGGCGGTGATTGTCCCAGGCAAACAGATAGACCGCCTCGACATCTTCGAACGTCCAGCCTGCCACGTGGAGATAGGCGTCCTCTATTCCCGTGGACTGGTGCGACTGCGAGGCCATTGCCATCTCCCGGCCCCGATCGAAAAGAAACGGATACCTGGCCGCAAGGTATGGTGTGATCTGCTCGCGAGAAGCGGGCATCGGTATCTGGTCAGGATTGGATGGGATGCCCATCCCATGAAGTCTGCAGCGCATCTGTTCGACAGCCGGATGCCCTGGGAACCAGATGTCGCGAAGTCCGGCCGGGCGCTGTGGGGTTACGGATAAGGACTGCTGATTGCCGAATGCATTTTGGGTAAGCCGGTCGGCGTGTAAACGGGAGGACCCGTGACAAAGGTTCTGAGCGATCCAAAGGGACGCAGACGCAATAAGAGCGTAGGCACCTCCCTCGGTGCTGGACATCATCTCAGCGGTTACGGATGAGTCCTGCATCAGTTATCGACCTGCGACAAAGCCGTCGAATTGGGCTTTCAGTTCGTCGCGCCGGGACTTAAACCGATTAAGCACCTCTTGATTGGGCATGGTCCCGTCGAACAGATCCTTCGCCAGCTTTTCAGCGGCATCGCGAACCGACTTTGCGAGCGGGATCAATATCGAGATTTCCTCTATTGCCGCGTGCAGACCACAGGGCGGGATCTTGAACCGGGGGTGGTAGTCAAGGATCTTTCGGGCTTCTTCCCAGGATGTGGGACGAAGATCAGCAGATACCCCGGCGAGCAATGTCTCTTGAAGCTCCGACAGCCCTTCGTGGTCAGAACTTTCGGCGCATTCGGTCCACCATGAGAGAACAAGTTCCCAATTTCTGACGAGCCTTAGCAGTCCGTGGTGCTCTGCCTGATAATAGCGGGCCATGTACCAACGCCACTGGCCGTACTGGCCATCGAACTTCGATCGCAGGGCGGCTTCTTCCATAGAGCGACCATCCGCTTTCGCAATTTCGATACGCGACCTTAGATCGTTCAACACGTCGGCAATGAGGTCTGGATCACTGATTTCAACAACGGTTCCATCGGGTTGCTCCCATTCGAACTTCATCGCGGCAGCTCCCGGTACCGGGTGTTAGCTCCGAAATCTCGAAGCCATTCGAATGCCGTCCGCCGGTTGGGCACAGCTGGAAACGGTATGCGATGATACGCACAGGTAACCCTGATTTGGCGCATCTGGTTCTGCGAAGGTGGCCGAGTTTCGAGCTTCTCCAAATCCTCTGCGGTCATATCTTCGAGATAGGGCCTAGTTCGGTCCATGTACGCGTCGAAGCCGCGTCGCCATTCGGCGTATCTGCCGAATTCATCGAGCCGACCTGGCACCAGTTCCACCAACTTAAGAAGAACGGTGCCCATGGTCTCGTCCTCGTCCTCGTCGTCGTCGTCATCGCCTTCAATGCTGGACGCTTCCTCCAGAATTGCTTTCATCTGCTCCACGGTCATCGAAAGGAGACCGTCTATGGCGCGGGCGTGGTGAGCGTTCAGTTTGTACGCGCACAGCACCGCGCCGAGGGTAATCTGGTGATGCACATCGTGAGGATCCCGGAACCTTGTCTCGCCAGGCGTGATGATCGGACCTGCCAGGCGAGCTTCGGTGTTGGCAAGGAGGGTGAGCGTGCGATCCAGCTGAGACGCGAGCTGCTCAAGGTCGTTGCCCGAGGCGTGAGTGAATTTCTGTTCCATCGACCAGTTATATTGCGATTTTCGCAGAAACCCAAGCTGGTCACCCGAAGAGGGACAAATTGTGCAGCCAGTTAAGGAAAAGCGGATTGCAACGCGGATAGTCATTGCGGACAATCAGCAACCCAGCACAGTCGACATAAGGATGAAGTTGGGGCGGTACGCGAAATAATGTTTGCCAGTTAAGCCAGCTTCGCCCGCCCCGTTTGCAAAGACCGCCCCCATGAAGATCAAGCCCGATCGCCAATGCGGATATGTCGAACCAGGTTCGGCGCATGTCGCCAGTCTCCTGCGCATCTCGAGGAACCCCTGGCTCAGGCTTGAACTGCAGGCACAGCAAGAAAGGCAGCGCGCGGCGTGGAGCGAGGCGCAGCACGTAAAGTCAATCCAGAGGCTCGAGCGTGAGGCGGAAATACGCCAGCGCGGGCGAGATCGTGACCTGTTCTGGTTCAGGACCAAGGCCAGGAACTGGGGCGAAGAACAACGAAAGGACTACAAGTCCAGCTCTTCGTCACGTGCGGTCCGCATCGGAACCAGCAGGGGCTGGATGCCTCGCTACTCGACACCGGTCCGGACGAGTGACGGACTGCTCTTCCCGTTCCAGAGGACGGTTTATCGCAACGCCAAGACGAGCAAGCTGGGGGCAGCAAAAGACCTGGTCCGCTACGGGGCCGAGGGAGCCCACGAGTTCGAGAGCGGGGCGCTGGCCTTCTTCAGCTCGGTCGGTCTCACAGTAGAGGAGGCGGCGGAAGCCTTCGACCAGTTAGAGCGCGTCAATCGGTCGGCGGCGGGAAACGCGAAGGTCGTGCACCACATGATTATCCAGTCGCTGCACGAGCTTTCTCCGGAAGAGCAGTGGGCCATGTTGCTGCGCTATTGCGAGCAAGTTTTCAGCAGCCAGGATCTCCCTTACTCCGTCTGCCTCCACCCGCCGTCGGAGGACGGCGACCAGCGCAATTGGCATGCGCATGTGGTGTTTTCTTATCGGCCGATGGTACGCACCGATCAGGCAGAGTGGCAAATCGGCCGAGCGCTGCGCAGTGACCTAGACTGCCCGGAACAGTGGACGCGGATGCGGTTTCTGCTGGCCGAGGAACTGAACCACACCTGCGAGATGTATGGCGTGAACAAGCGTTACACGCACCTAAGCTACGCGGCGGCCGGAATGGATTACATCCCTCAAGTCCATCTGGGTGCCGGGCTAACCGCCAAAGTTAGGCGCGGTGAGAAGGTTGCGATGAACGAGCAGAACCATGGGGCGGTGGCGCGCAATTCGGCGCTGCAGTGCGTGCGAGAACTGCGTCGCGCCCTGCAAGCCACGGTCGCTAACGTATTGGAATACGTTCGAAAGGAGCGCGACGCAGATCTCGCAGCTATTTCGGTTTCCCGCCCGGGGTCGATGCAATCTGCCACGTCGATCGACATCCGCGGGATAACACTGCCATCCACCCCGGAATTGCTTTCCAAGCATGGCGGCCTTCGAGAAGATGTGATCCCGGCAAACGACACCGAAGCGGTGTTTGGGCGCAGCTCGAACTTGCCCGCCGAGGTGATCGCGCCAAAGCTCCCTGATCCATTGCCGGTGGCGGATAGCTGGATCGGCACTGGCTTCGATCTGGAGCTGTTTCCACCCGTGAAATTGCCGGAGCCCCCATCGAACCCGGCGATAGAACCGGAGATCGCTGCGCACACAGCGCCGGTAGTGCCGCAGCCGCTGGCTGCTGACGCGGACGTAGAATCTGTAGGGATAATGCCGCCGAAGGCGCCGATTGTGCCGGCTGACCTTTCCGCGGGTGAGGAAGCAGAAGCACTTTCCGAATGGCTTTTGGGTCCGGCGGGGAAAGCCCCGCCTGCAATCCCCGCGCCGGTGGAAGACATCGATCATCTGTTCTCCGATCGACGGCAGCTGCCAACGTTTGTAACTCCCAGACAACCGGAGCCCATCAAGCCGGTGTCAGATGAGTCAGGCGACCGGGCGGTCCATAGCAGAAGCCTCGCTTCCGATCGTTCACCGCAGCTTCCTCACCCGCTCGCGAGCGAAGCGCAAACGCCACCAAGGTCATATCGGCTCTCGGCCTTCGATGGCCGCGCACCGAGAATTGTCGAACCGCTGGACAATCTTTCCGCTTCCGAACTCGCCAACATCGGAGCGGTCGCGCTGCCTTTACCGGAAGGGGCGGATGACTCGAAGAAGATGTCGGGCGACTTTAGTACGCTAAACTCTTCCCATTCTGTGGCCCAATCCGGGCCGAAGATGCCGGATGCCAATTTCAGTCTTTTTGCTCCGACGGAACCGGGCCTAGGTGAAAACGAACCAAGGTCGCGCATTGGCAAGCAGCGGCAGAATGAGGAAGATGAGGGGACCGAACAGTCGCCTAAAAAAACCGATCCTGGGTTTGCTACAGCGCAGGCGCAGGTATCGATGTCGGGTAAGCTTTTTGGCGAATGACTGGTAGTGGGCCGGTAGCGGACTGTCGGCTTCAGACGCGATTGTAGCCAAAGCCGACCTTCACCTGGCTCACGGGTATGATCAGAGCGAATGCGGTTCACCGATTATGACCTACCTACATGGTCTCGGGACCCTAAATTCTGTCCGAGCGTCTTTCATCCTAGGTTGCGACCGCTTTCTGCTCATTGCGTGGGTTTGCAGAACACCAAAGACTGTTGTGAGCATTGAATTGCTGATCTAACCACACGCTCACGGGAGACGGATGCTGCACGATTGGTTGCCCTATTGCGGAAAAGCTCCAGATCCTGGGGGCTGGTTAACCAATTGGAATTTCGCACCCGAATTGGTCGCCTGCCTTCTGGTCGTGGTAGGGGGCGCATATTGGCAACGCGAAAGTCTGAGAGCCACGCCGACATACGCACTCCTGATCGTCTTCTGCCTTCTCTACATCAGCCCCTTCTGCGCGCTCGGATCCGCATTGTTCACAGTCCGCATCATCCACGATGTCATACTCGCAGCGGTCTTCGCCCCACTGCTCATTGCGGCCTTTCGGCTCGAGGACAAGAGCTTGCCCGGGACGTTGACCGTATGGACTGCGGTACATGCCATCACCTTCTGGGCTTGGCATGCACCTCCATTGTACGAACTGGCGATGAGTAGCGACGCGGTTTTCTGGCTCATGCAGATCAGCATTGTCGCCACGGCAGCAGCATGGTGGGTCAAGGTCATTCGATCGCCGGCTCCAGCTGCCGCGACAGGGCTGTTGGCGACGATGGTCGCGATGGGGGCACTTGGCGCGCTACTTACCTTTGCGCACCGTGCGTATTATGCGCCACATTGGCTAACGACCCGCTTGTGGGGTCTCTCGCCGATGGAGGATCAGCAAATTGCGGGTATCGTTATGTGGGCCCCCGCGAGCTTGGTCTATCTAATCGCTGCATTGACGATACTCTATCGATCGCTTGGTAGCAGAGCGGCCGCATGAGGCTTCATGACCTTATCCGAAGATGGGCGGTCAGTTATACCGAGCATGGGAAGTATTCTCCGGTCGGTGTCTGGTTTCACTGGATAATGGCAGGGTTGGTTCTCTTTCAACTCGGCTCAGGTTGGATGATGTCGCGCTATCCCGTCGGGGCAAGCAAGCTTGCCACCTACGAATTGCATAGCGAGCTGGGGCTGACCATCCTGTTCCTCGCCATCTTAAGGTTTGGCTGGCGGCTTTTTGTCCCCGATCCGGTCAACGACGCCGATGCGCCAGTCTGGCAGCGGACGGCAGCACATATCACACAGTACCTTTTCTATGGCCTGTTCGCGCTACTTCCGCTGAGCGGATGGGCGATGTGGTCGGCGATACAGCCGGTGCAGCCTCTGCGGCTTGCCGGATTGGTCGCTATACCACCGATGCCCTTTCATACACTCTCCCCAGCGTGGCAGTATCAGGTACTAGACTGGGCGGAGAGCCTTCATGTGCTAGGCGTGATCGGCCTCACATTGCTGGTGCCGCTGCATGTCATTGCGGCATTGAAACACCATTTCTGGGATCGCGATGATACAGTCAGGGGCATTCTTCCGGAAATCCGAGACGACGAGACGGCTCCGGACCATACGCAATATACGCCGCGAGTGGGCTGATTTCGCTCTCTTGCAGCTTGCTGGCCGCATCCTGCATGACGTTTAGTGCATCGCCGTATCGCCCACCGTTGCGCCAGCGGCGCAATTGTTCGGCGTGGTACTCAGCGCTTTGACCGATCAGGGGTGGGTTGCCGCCACCCGAGCCCAGACCGGTTTCCCCATGGCAAGATGCGCAGGACGATAGAGCGCGTTCGGGTAAGCCTGCATGGTAGATCTCGTATGCTTTCGCGATTTCGCACGAGGGTTCAGTCAAAGTCGTGCTTCCCCCCATGCCCTCCGGAAAGTCCATGGCCGCGTAGTAGGCTGACACAGCCAACCGCTCCTCGGAATTTAGTCGACCTGCAAGCCAAGTCATTTGGGGATGGCTACGTTGGCCGTCCGCGTAAAAGCCCAGCTGCCGCACAAGATATCCCGTATCCATGCCCGCTATTCTCGGCACCAACGCTCCGTCGCCGCCGCCGTCCAGCCCATGACAAGTGTGGCAAGCGGCCTGCGGACCCGCGTCCCCGCCTGATAAGGCAATCAATTCGCCGGTGTCGTCGAATGGATCGTCGATCGGGGCAGGAGTGCATGACGCCAGCGCCATAGCAAAGGCGGCGACGGACAGGTTAGAGCGGAAAAGCATCGTCTGGCGGGAACGAAGCGTGCAATTGTCCGGTTCCCATGGGAATGGGGAGTGTGGAGCATCGGAATTGGAAAGCCATCGTGACCGGCGTAGCTTTAGCCGCTTGTGCACCGCTTGCCGCATGCAAGGACCCGGTCGAGACGCGGCGAGAGCCGGCTACCGGACCGAAGGATCGCGGCTTAATAGCAATCAAGCGCGCAGGCTGTGGATCTTGCCACGAAATCCCCGGGCTGGACTGGCCATCCGGGCGATTGGGACCATCGCTTGATGGCTTCGACGATGTCGGCTTGATAGCTGGCCAATTGCCGAACCGGCCGGACGTATTGGCGGCCTTCATCCGCAACGCACCTTCCGTGAAGGAGGGCTCTTCCATGCCGCCAATGCCAATTAGCGAGGCTGAGGCGGCAGATATCGCAGCCTATTTGTATGGTCTCGACCATGATTGACGCACTTTGGGGTTGGCCACCTCCGGTACTCGACCCGGCAGGTCCGTATTCAGGCAAAGTTACAACCCTGGCCTGGTCGCTTTTCGGTTTGGGCGCTTTCGTCACATTGGTCGTGGTGTTTGCTCTTTGGGTCGCCATCAAGGGACCAAACAAGTGGAAGGCGAAGCTCGGAGGCGAACGCGCGATCTGGCTCGGCGGGGTGGCCTTTCCGGGCGTCGTATTGACCGCGCTACTGGTGTGGGGACTCACACTTACGGCCAGCCTGACAGAGCCGATCCACGGGGACGAGATGCGTATTCGCGTCACCGGCGAAATGTGGTGGTTCCGTGTGCAGTATCTGGACCCATCGGGCGCGGTTGTGATGGAAGATGCTAACGAGATTCACATTCCTGTTGGACGTCCGGTGGTGCTCGAATTGGAATCCGCCGATGTGATCCACAGCTTCTGGGTGCCGCATCTATCGGGAAAGAAGGACATGATTCCCGGGCGCCGCACTCTACTGAGGATCGAAGCAGATCGCGCAGGAGAGTTCGGCGGGGTGTGCGCGGAGTATTGTGGGCGGCAACATGCGCTGATGGGCTTCGTTGCTGTTGCACATGAGGACGGCAATTTTCGCGAATGGTATGCCGAGCGGACTAAGCGTCTCGTTTCGGCGGGGCGCGGCATAACCACGCCAAAAGAACCCCTATCCGCCTCAATGACGGTCGCTTCGGAGCAGTCAGCAGTCTCGCGTCCGGTTGCAGGCGCTGACGCAAATTCTGGTCAGCTGTCCGGGCAGGAACTGTTCATGCAGTCTGGGTGTGCTGCGTGCCACCGGGTTGCGGGTACGGAGGCGAACGGTCTCGCTGGTCCGGATCTCACCCATGTCGGATCGCGCCGCACGCTGGGTGCGGGTATATTGCCCAATAATCGCGGCACCCTCATTGGCTGGATCGGCGACAGCCAATCGCTCAAACCCGGAAACCGCATGCCGAGCTATGACATGCTCAATGCCGAAGAGCTCGAAGCTATCGCTATCTGGTTAGAGCAGCAGAAATGAGATCCGAGACGGGGTTCGACTATGCGCTCTATGATCGCTTCCCCACCGAGAAGCGCTCCGATAGCGAAGTCGAAGAATTAAACCGCATCTGGCGTGCGCCCAAAGGCTGGGGACGCCTTACCGCGGTCAATAACAATTACGTCGGCTTCTGGTACGTCGTCACCGCTTTCGGCTTCTTTCTTGCAGCGGGCATTCTGGCGCTGGGCATGCGCGTGCAGCTCGCCGCTCCGATGCAGGATTTCCTTGGCGTCGAAACCTACAATCAGTTCTTCACGATGCACGGAACGGTGATGATGTTCCTGTTTGCCGTGCCGATGGTGGAGGCGATCGGGATAATGCTGTTGCCGCAGATGCTGGCCGCACGCGATTTGCCGTTTCCCAGGTTGTCAGCATTCGCTTTCTGGGCCTATTTCGTTGGTGGGACGATGTTTTTCCTCTCGCTATTCGTCGGGCTGGCGCCTGACGGTGGCTGGTTCATGTATCCGCCGCTTACAAGCATCGCCTTCAGCCCCGGCATAAATACCGATTTCTGGCTACTCGGTATCGGTTTCATCGAAATCTCCGCCATCGCAGGCGCAATCGAGATCATCGTAGGCGTGCTCCGCACCCGCGCGCCGGGGATGACCCTCGACAAAATGCCGATGTTTGCGTGGGCCATGCTGGTGTTCGCGGTAATGATCGTGGTCGCTTTCCCGAGTGTGATCCTGTGCACGATGCTGCTGGAGATCGAACGAGCTTTCAATTGGCCTTTCTTCGATGCGCTACGCGGCGGCGATCCCATGCTGTGGCAACACCTCTTCTGGTTTTTCGGCCATCCAGAAGTCTACATTATCTTCATCCCAGCCGCGGGTCTCATGAGCATGATGGTGACCGCAGTCGCAAAGGTGCCGCTCGTCGGATACCGTCTCAACGTACTGGCACTGGTGGCTACCGGCTTCATCAGCTTCGGCGTCTGGGCGCATCACATGTTCACGACCGATATGCCGCGCGTCTCCGCTGGCTATTTTTCTGCCGCGAGCATGGCCGTCAGCCTACCCGCCGGCATTCAGGTATTTTGCTGGATCGCCACGTTAGCCAGCGGCAAAATCAAATGGACCACGCCCGCGCTTTTCGTGGTCGGAAGCGTGGTGATTTTCACGATGGGTGGTTTGACCGGCGTGATGGTGGGTATGGTGCCCTTCGACTGGCAAGCGCATGACACCTATTTCATCGTTGCCCACCTCCATTACGTGCTGATGGGCGGCATGGTTTTCCCGATGTTCGCCGCGTTCTACCACTGGCACGGCATGACTAGTAGCCGGGCGCTATCTGAGCGTGTCGGAAAGTGGGTCTTCGGGCTGATGTTCGCGGGTCTTCATATCACTTTCTTCCCCATGCACCTGACCGGTTTGATGGGTATGCCGCGCAGGGTCTATACCTATTTGCCCGGGCGCGATCTCGATCTGCTCAATCTGGTGTCCACCATCGGCGCTTTCGTGATGGCCGCTGGGATACTCCTTTTCCTGTTCGATCTCGCGCGCCGCTTTCGTTTCACGGTTCATGACGATGCAGGCAATATCTACGGGGGTGGTACGCTCGAATGGCTTCCAACCGGTTTGTACTCCACGCGCTCGATCCCGCTGGTTACGTCTCGCGAGCCTTTATGGGATCGCCCCCAAATCTCGAAGGAAGTCGAAGAAGGGCGCTATTTCCTCCCGAACTCTGCCACAGGCCAGCGCGAGACACTGATTACCTCGACCGTGATGGCAGAACCTCAGTATGTCCAACTCATGCCCGGCCCGTCGCCGTGGCCAATGTCAGCAGCTGTGTTCACCGCGCTCTTCTTCCTCTCGCTGACGGTGCAGGCCTACGCCTTTGCAGTGTTTTGCGGCATTGTAGCAGTGCTGAGTACGCTCCGATGGCTTTGGGAAACCGACCGTCCCATCAAACAGGAAAGCGCCGACATCGGCGGCGGTATCGAGGTTCCGATCGCAATCACTGGGCCGAAAAGCCACGGCTGGTGGGCGTTGAACACTTTGATGGTCGTAATCGGCATGATCGGCTTCATGGCCGTGTTCGCCTATCTCTATCTCTATGGCATCAATCCCGAAGTCTGGAGTGCGCCTCCGCCCCTCGGCAAAACCGCAATTATCGTCGGGATCGAAGTTGCGGCACTTCTTGCGGCTTGGGGCGGGCGTCGGTTTCTCGCAACGAAAGAAGGGCGGCTTGCCGAAGACCTGCCCTGGATGCTGGAGGCACTTGCTGCGGCCCTACTGGTCGGCGCGTTATACCTCGATGTGACTGGTTGGCTCGCGACGGGTCTTGAGCCCACCGCGAATGGCATGGGCGCGACTGTCTTCATGCTTTCGGTGCTTCAGGGACAGGTGGTCGTAGTTGCTGTCATCATGGCCGCCTATCTCGCCTTTCGCGAGGCACGGGGAATCATGACCACTCCGACAAACGTGACCATGGATATCGTCGCACGTTTCATAATGTTCTGCGCGCTGCAGGGCATGATCTTTACTCTCTTGCCGAGGGTATTCCCCGGTGTCTGAAGCGAAGAACAGCGAGATTGGCGAGCCCATCGACCGATCTTCGATCTATCGCACGCTTCTGATCGCCTTCGTTATCTGGTCGGCGCATTTCGCTATCAGCTACGCCGGAGTGCTGGTTTTCCCCGATGCCGGGATCGCGCGGATTATCGCGATAGGTGCTGGTCTCATCGCAATCGCCACATTGCTGGGACAAGTCCGGAGGCTAAGTGCTCCACGCTCGCCGCTCGCTCTCGGTGCCCTCGGTCTGGCTGGGGCGGGTGTAATCTTCGGCACCTTCCCCGCGATTGTTGGTTAGTCAGAGTGGCAAAGCCTGAAGAGGAGATTGCCCGCATGCATCGCACAGTCACTAATTCCCGTTCTTTTGCAAATCCCTTGCACGCGATACTGCTTGCCTTTCCCGTGGCGCTTTATCCTGCCGCTCTACTTACCGATATAACCTATCTGAATACGGCGGAGACCCAGTGGACCAACTTCTCGTCCTGGCTCATTGCCGGGGCAGACCTGTTCGCTGGCCTGGTCCTCGCCTCGGCACTGCTCGGCCTCTTCTTCGGACGAGCTCGCTACGCGAAAGGTCGCGGTACGCTCTATCTGATTGTCATCGCCGCAATGTTCGGTCTCGGTGTGCTGAATGCTTTCCAGCATGCTCGTGATGGCTGGCATTCCGTTGGCACTTTGGGCCTCGTGCTTTCAATAATGTGCTCGATCCTGGCCTTGATCGCAGCGTTTATCGCCTACGGCACCCAGACGGTGGAGAAACGTGCATGAACCGCCTAGCCTATCTCGCCTTGCCGCTTACTTTCGCGCTTGCCGCGTGCCAGGTCAGCAGCGACCCAGATCTCGATCAGACTGGCGAGCGTCCCGAGCTTCCCGTACAGAACGATGCTCTCGTGCCGGCGATGGAAATTCCGACGCTGGAAGGATGGGGGGACGAACTACCCATCGTACCCGAGGGGTACACTGTTTCCGCCATTGCACAGGATCTGAAGATTCCACGGCAGACGCTCGTGCTGCCCAATGGTGACATTCTGGTCGCCGAGGGTTCTGGCGGCAAGGCGCCAAAGTTAAGGCCCAAGGATGTTATCGCAGGCTGGATAAAGAAGCGCGGCAAAAGCCCGGTCGAAGGCGGAGACCGGATAACGCTGCTGCGCGATGAGGACGGAGATGGGCAGACCGATCTCCAGACTACTTTTATCGAGGGCCTCGATGCGCCCTACGGCTTAGCTTTCGTTGATGGCACGCTCTACGTAGCCAATCAGGGAAATCTGGTAAGCTTTGAATATTCCGAGGGAGCGACCAGTATCGCGGGATCTGGTACCGAAGTTTCAAAGCTCCCTGCCAAGATCAATCACCATTGGACGAAGGCGATGACCGCCAGCCCCGATGGCTCGAAGTTATATGTAGGGATTGGCTCGAACAGTAATGTCGGCGAACGCGGCATGGATGTGGAAGAGGACCGTGCGGTCATATGGGAAATAGACCGCGAAACGGGCGCCAACCGGATTTTTGCCTCCGGCATTCGCAATCCCACAGCGCTCGCTTTCGACCCGTGGAACGAGCAGCTGTGGGCGGTCGTCAACGAGCGTGACGAACTTGGACCGCAACTCGTGCCTGATTACCTGACTTCCGTGCGCGACGGTGCCTTTTATGGCTGGCCTTACAGTTACTACGGTCAAAACGTCGATCCGAGGATCAAGCCAGCGAGGCCCGACCTGGTCAAAAAGGCCGTAGTGCCTGACTATGCGCTGGGCTCACATGTTGCCGCACTTGGTGTCGATTTCACAACCGACGGTGGCTTGGGTGGCCGGTTCGGCGAAGGTGCTTTCGTCGGGATGCACGGAAGTTGGAACCGCGCCGATCCGTCGGGCTACAAGGTCGTCTTCGTGCCCTTCCGTGGTGGACGCCCGGATGGGCGGCCGATCGACCTGCTCACAGGTTTTTTGAAAGACGGGCATGCGAGGGGGCGCCCGGTAGGCGTGACATACGATGAGGCGCGTGGCGTATTATATGTCGCGGATGATGTGTCGAACACCGTTTGGCGTGTCGCCCCACGCGGTGCAGCACGCCGCGCTTCCCCGCAGGACAGGACCCAGGTGCTTGGAGGGACACGGCCGCCGTCCACAACGTCCACCACGAGGTAATCCGGTTTAGTAGCGCCGCCTGAAATCGGGATGCCGCTTGTGTGCGTCGGTTGCGCGTCCTTGGTTTAAATATCAGATCGTACGCTCAACAGCTTCTCGAATTTGACCAGATCGGAACATCCGCGCGGACAGCCCAGTTACTTAACCATGCCTGGATTTCTTCGCATTGACCAAACCTTGGTGGTGCTGATCGCCACCTCGGTGCTTTGTATGTCATCACTATCGCGTGCCCAGTCAACCAACGCCATAGCGACTTAACGCCTCGGACCGTGAGGCGGGGTCACAAATGTGAATTCGCGACTTTTCAGAATGCTTTAGCTTCCTTGACTTCGTCCACGACGGGAATGCTCGATTGGAACGAACGCGATCCGCCGAGCGTCTGGTTTCATGTGGGCGCTCGGATGCAGGATGAATTACGAATGGAACGCGAAACTAGAAACCGGTTCGGCGGACTGCTGGCAGCCGCAGGGGTGACTCTTTCGGCAGGGCTGGTGGCAAGTTTCCTCGCGCGGCGGCGGGCTTGGCACGGCGATGACGCGCCCGGGTATACGCAGCCGCGCTCGTTCGGGGATTACGATGTGACCGGACGATCGGTCACCATTCGCGAGCCGCGGCAGAAACTCTACGAGTTCTGGCGCGACTTCGCCAACCTCCCGCGCTTCATGGAAAACCTGGAGGAGGTCCGCCAGCAAGGCGATGACGGGGATTCGGTGTGGGTCATCAAGGCCCCCGCCGGCCGGTCCGTGGAGGTCGAGACCAAGATTGCGCGGGAAGAGCCGGGCGAACTCATCGCCTGGCGGTCGGTCGAAGGATCGGATATCGATACGGAAGGGCGGGTGACGTTCGAGGACGCGCCCGGCGAGCGGGGTACGCGGGTCAAGCTGATCATCGCCTACAAGCCTCCGGCGGGCGAAGTTGGCAAGCGGGTCGCCAAGCTGTTCCAGCGCGAGCCGGCGATCCAGGCGCGGCACGACCTGAAGCGGTTCAAGATGCTGATGGAAACCGGCGAGATCGCGACATCGGCGCGCACCGCCGACCAGACGCGGGCTGCCCAACAGGAGAATGGATGATGCGCGCGCTGACCTGGCACGGCACCCGTGACGTTCGCGTCGAGACGGTCGACGATCCCGAGATCATCAACCCGCGCGATGCGATCGTGAAGATCACCAGCACCGCGATTTGCGGCAGCGACTTGCACCTTTACGACGGCGTCATCCCCGGGGTGAAGCCGGGCGATGTGCTCGGCCACGAATTCATGGGCGAGGTGGTCGACACGGGCAGGGATTCGACCCTCAAGAAAGGGCAGCGGGTGGTGGTGCCGTTTACCATCGCCTGTGGCGGTTGCTTTCACTGCAAGAGCCAGCAGTACTCGGCCTGCGACAATTCCAATCCCGTCGAGAAGCAGGACATGTCGGCCACGCTCTACGGCCAGCCGATGAGCGGATTGTTCGGCTATTCGCACCTGACCGGCGGCTATTCGGGCGGTCAGGCCGAGTATGTGCGCGTGCCTTTCTCCGATGTCGGGCCAATCGTCGTTCCCGATCACCTCGAGGACGAGAAGGTCCTGTTCCTGTCCGACATCTTGCCGACCGGCTGGATGGCAGCGGAGAACGCCGACATCCAGCCTGACGATACGGTCGCGGTGTGGGGCTGCGGCCCGGTCGGTCTGTTCGCGATCCAGTCCGCAATCGTGATGGGCGCCGCGCGGGTGATCGGGATCGATCACTATCCGCACCGACTCGAACTGGCGCGCAAGCTGGGCGCGGATATCGTCAATTTCCGCGAAACCGACGTTCGCGAGGCGCTGCTGGAGATGTCGGGCGGGATCGGCGTCGACGCGGTGATCGATGCCGTCGGCATGGAATCGCACGGTTTCGCGATCGACAACATGCTCGATGTGGCAAAGCAGAAGGTCGGCATCGGTGCCGATCGCGCGAGCGCTTTGAAGCAGGCGATTCTAGCGGTGCGGTTCGGCGGCAAGGTCTCGATACCGGGCGTCTACGGCGGGATGACCGACAAGTGGCCGCTGGGCGCGATGATGGAAAAGGGCCTGCAGATCCGCGGCGGCCAGACACATGTCCAGAAATATACGAAGGACCTTCTGGCGAAGATCGAGGACGGTACTCTCGATACGACCTTCCTTATCAGCCACCGCCTGCCGCTCGAAGACGCGCCGCGCGGATATCATTGCTTCAAGGAAGAACAAGACAGCTGGACCAAGGTGGTCCTCAAACCCGGAATGGAGACCACGGCATGAGCAAGAACGAAATCGACAGACTGTCGGGCTTCGCGATCGTCACCGGTGCTTCGAGCGGTATCGGGCTCGAACTCGCCAAGCTTGCGGCGAAGGACGGGTGCTCGCTGCTCCTCGTCGCCGACCGCGATCTTGCTGCAGCGACCGACGCGGTGCGCGAATGCGGTGCGAAGAATGTCGAAACGCTAGAAGCCGATCTTGCGACCCGTGACGGGATCGACAGCGTGATGGCGAGGATAGGCGATCGCCCCGTCGACGTGCTCTTGGCGAACGCCGGACACGGCCAGGGCGGGGCGTTCCTGGACCAAGACTGGAACGACATCGCCCACGTGATCGACACCAACATCAAGGGCGCCGTTTCGCTGATCCACAAGGTCGGACAGCGGATGCGTGCGCGCAATGCTGGCCGTATCCTCGTAACCGGCTCGATCGCCGGTCACCTACCCGGGGCGTTCCAGCTGGTCTACAATTCGACCAAGGCCTTCATCGACGATTTCTGCGTGGGCCTGCACAACGAGCTCATGGAAACCGACGTCGTCGTCACCTGCCTGTTGCCGGGCGTCACCGACACGCAATTTTTCAAGCGCGCCGGCATGGAAGATACCAAGGCAGGCCAGTCCGATAGCAAGGCCGACCCCGCCAAGGTCGCAAAGGACGGATACGACGCGCTGCTCGAGGGGGACACGCAGGTCGTCAGCGGGTTCATGAACAAGGTGCAGACCATGTTCGCCGATATCCTGCCCGACGACCTGGTCGCGCAGATGCATCGCCGCCTTGCCAAACCGAAACACCGCGAAACCGAGGACGCATGACGTGATGACCGATCCCGACGAGAACCGCCCCGAGCCGCCATACCCCGATCAGCAGCAGGATGTGCCGGGCACGACGCGCGACATGGATCCGATGCCCGATCACGGCGAGGACAGTTACCAGGGTAGCGATCGCCTTGCCGGCAAGGTGGCCGTCATCACGGGGGGCGATAGCGGCATCGGTCGCGCGGTCGCGATCGCTTTCGCTCGCGAAGGGGCCGACATGCTGATCTCATATTTGTGCGAGGACGACGATGCGCGCGTCACGGCCGCATTAGTGGAGAAGGCGGGCCGCCGCTGCGAGCTCGTTGCGGGGGATATCAGCAATGCGTCGCATTGCCGCAAGGTGGTCGAGCACGCAGTCGAGGCGTTCGGACGTATCGATATTCTCGTCAACAACGCGGCGCACCAAATGTCCTTCGAGAAGCTGGAGGACATTCCCGACGTCGAGTGGGACAAGACCTTCGCGACCAACATCCATGCGATGTTCTACCTTGCCAAGGCGGCGCTCCCCCACATGCGCGAAGGGGCCTCGATCATCAACACGGCCTCGATCAATTCGGACAAACCCAATCCGACCCTGCTTCCCTATGCGACCACCAAAGGCGCAATCCAGAACTTCACCGCCGGGCTGGCGCAGTTGTTGGCGGACAAGAAGATCCGTGTGAACTGTGTGGCGCCCGGCCCCGTGTGGACGCCGCTTATCCCCGCGACGATGCCGTCCGAGGACGTGAAAAAGTTCGGCAAGGACTATCCGCTCGGCCGTGCCGCCCAACCCGCAGAACTTGCCCCGCCCTACGTAATGCTCGCCAGCGACGAGGCGAGCTACATCTCGGGTGCGACGATAGCGGTCACCGGCGGCAAGCCCATGATCTGAAAAAGGAGAGCGACGATGGCGAAGGGTGACAAGGACAAGTATACCGATAAGCAGAAGCGCAAGGCCGAGCATATCGAGGAGGGCTACGAGAAGCGGGGCGTGTCGAAAAAGGAAGCGGAAAAGCGTGCCTGGGCCACGGTCAACAAGGAAAGCGGCGGGGGCAACAAGTCCGGCTCCGGCCGAGGGAAGAAGGACACGCACGAAAGCTCGCGCAAAGGCGGAAAAAACAGCGGGTCGGGGCAGAGTTCCGAGAAGCGCTCGCAAGCCGCGAAGAAGGGTTGGGAAACCCGCCGCAAGAACGACAACGCCTAGACCAGGCGATGGCGACAATTGGCTGGCGTCTCCCGCGCGACGAGCGTGAACGACTTCTTGCGCGCTTCCCGCCGGTGTGGCCCGACATTATTGCCGATCATGTGACTCTGGATGCGGACGCTTCGGCGGAGAGGGCGCTATCAGAAACGCGGGCCGGCGAGGTGGTCGGTCACGTGAACGATGGCGAGGGGCTACAGGCGCTGGTCGTCGCGATCGACGGCACCCCGCGGCGACCTGACGGCAGTACCTATCACATTACGTGGTCGCTCGACCGGGAGCGCGGACGCGAAGCCAAGGACAGCAACGCGGTCCTAGCAAACCGTGATTGGGACAAGCTCGACCTTCCTTTCCGGATTGATCTCGTTCCGGCAAGGCTCGACAAGGATTGATGGGTCCGCGCCAGGTTCAGCCCATGACGGGGTCGCGCCCGGGATAGGGCAGCGTTCGGATGCGTTCGTGTGCTTCGGGCTACGGCGCGGTGCAACAGATATCCCATTCTTGGCCTGCGGGATATGCGCCCACGACCAGGAAATCTTCGGTCGAGTGGATCCGCCGATGGCCCGTCCCTGCAGGAAGGACGAGTGCATTACCCGCCGAGACGTCCATCCTCCGCCCTCTAGGCCCGCCCAGTTCCAGCACCGCGTGACCCGCGGCCACACCCAGGGCTTCGTGCGCTGTCGAATGGTAGTGATGATAATCGTAGACCGTATCACGCCAGTCGGGTGGCCAGCCATGGCGCCCGAAACGCCTCTCGAAGGCCCGGGCAATCTCGTCGCAGTCTCCGCGTTCCACCGCGCGATACACAATCACCGGCAGTTGCGAATTGTTCGGCACCCACCCGTTTGCTGCAAGCATGAAGCATTCGCTGGTCATCGTCCCCATTCCGTTCCTGATGAGCCGTCGCGTGGATCGAAAAAGATCGCGTCCCAGAGGCTGCGCCCACCCCGTTTCGATCTGACCTGCTACCGGTCAGGAATCTCTAGGCAATTTTGTCGCGACGTAATATCCGATCCCGATGAGTGATACCAATTTCTTTAAGGGAATTTGGCAGGGTCGGATTGAATCGCCGGATTTCTTGCCACCGCTTCCCGGCGAGCCCAGCGACGAGGATTTCCGTTGCTTCGCCGCTAGCCTGCCCACTCTCTGCTGGATGGCGCGCGGGGATGGCTACATCGTATGGTACAACCAGCGCTGGTACGACTACACCGGCACCACACCGCAGGAAATGGAGGGTTGGGGCTGGGAAAAGGTCCACGATCCCGCGGTATTGAATGATGTAAAGGTACGATGGCAGCGGTCTATCAATGAGGCCGAACCGTTCGAGATGGTCTTTCCCCTTCGCGGTGCCGATGGCGTTTTTCGACCGTTCCTCACACGCATTTCGCCGGTTACCGATCCATCGGGCAAAGTCGTTCGCTGGTTCGGGGTCAACACCGAAATCGGTGCTCAGATGCGCGCCGAAACACAGCGCGACGAAAGCCGTGCAGAATACAAGGTGCTGACCAATGCGATGCCGCAGATGGTTTGGTCGACCCGCCCTGATGGTTACCACGATTTTTACAACGACAAGTGGTACGAATTTACCGGCGTGCCCCAGGGCTCGACCGACGGGGAAGCGTGGAAAGGGTTGTTCCACCCTGATGATCAGGAGCGAGCCTGGACTGCTTGGCGCCACAGTCTGGCGACCGGCGACCCATACGAGATCGAGTATCGGTTACGTGATCGCCACGGTGCCTATCGCTGGGTGCTCGGCCGAGCGTCACCGGTTTACGACAACGACGGATCGATCCGGCGCTGGATCGGCACATGTACCGACATTCACGAAGCGAAGCAGGTCTCCGAGCACAACGAGGTGCTCAGCCGCGAGCTCGCGCATCGGATCAAAAACATCTTCGCGATCATAGCGGGCCTGATCGGCCTGTCGGCGCGCAACGAGCCCTCGGCGAGGGCCTTTGCGAGACAATTGAGCCAGCGGATCGTGTCGCTCGGCCGCGCGCACGATTTCGCGCGCCCGCACAGCGATCGTTCGCGGCCCGGTGTCGGCGACATCACCTTGCACGGTCTGCTCGAGAGCCTGCTCGAACCCTATCAGAACCCGGAAGGCACACGCATCCGGGCAACCGGGGACGATGTGGCCGTGGACGACCGCGGTGCGACGCCGCTGGCACTACTGATCCACGAACTCGCCACGAATGCGTCGAAATACGGCGCGCTCTCGCATCCGGATGGATTTGTCGAACTGCGGTTGTCGTTCGCGAACGAGCATCTTAAGATCGAGTGGCGGGAGGTCGGTGGGCCGCCGGTGGAAGCTCAACCCGAAAGCACCGGCTTTGGAAGTCAACTGGTTAAAATGAGCGTGGAGCAGCAGCTTTTCGGTTCAATCGCCCATCACTGGAAGCATGATGGTCTGATCGTCGAGGTCACACTGCCCGAAGGAAGCTTGGTGCGTACTATAACGGCATAAGCGCTGAGGGCGGTCCGCCGCCAGCCTCGCCCGACCGAAGCGCTTTAACGTAGCCCAGTACGCGCTCAACGCAGCTGTCGTCACATGGCTTGGCCATTTTGCCGACCGCGCCGGGTATAGGGGGAACTATGTCGTGTGGGTTGCCGGTGAGAAATATCACCGCCGTACCGACACTGCCGAACGAATGACCTATATCCTGTCCGGTCGGGCCGTCGCGCAGATTGAGATCTACCAGCGCGATGTCGGGTTGCTTCTCAATCAAGCCTTTGGCCTGGTTGGCATCGACCGCGATGCCGACCGGTTCGTACCCGAGGTCTTCCAACATAGCTTCAAGGTGAGCGGCGACCAGTATTTCGTCTTCTACGATGGCAACGCGCATGAAACTCGCATTCGATGTTCGATCCAAAACCCTAAAATACGCCCCAGCAGCTTCCGTTCCGTCACAACCTCACGCACCGGCTAGTTCGATCCACACCGGAGCGTGGTCGCTGGTTTTTTCCCAGCCCCGCGGTTCCCGGTCCACCCCGGCGGCCTTCAGCCGCTTCGCCGCCACGCGATTGAGCAGGATATGATCGATCCGCAGCCCGGCATTGCGTTCGAACGCCCCGCGCCAATATTTCCAGAAGGTGTAGATCGTCTTGTCGGGGTGCAGATGCCGGATTGCGTCGGTCCAACCCTGATCGAGCAATCTGGAATAGGCATCCCGGACCTCGGGCGCGAAGAGCGCATCGTCGAGCCAGCGTTCGGGCTTGTAGACGTCTCTTTCTGTCGGCATCACGTTGTAATCGCCTGCGATCACCACCGGTGCATCGAGCGCGGCCAACGTCGCGAGATGGTCCTGCAACCGGGCGAACCAGCGCAGCTTGTAGTCGAACTTGGGGCCGGGGCGCGGATTGCCATTGGGCAGGTAGAGGCAGGCGATCAGCACCCCGCCCACCGCCGCCTCGATGTAGCGGCTGTGGCTGTCGTCGGGATCCCCGGGAAGGCCCCGCCGGGTCTCGTGGATCGTGCCCGCCCTGCTCAGGATCGCGACGCCGTTCCAGCTCTTCTGACCGTGCCAGACCGCCTCGTAGCCCAATTCGCCCAGGGGAGCGGCAGGAAACCGATCGTCGGGCGTCTTCAGCTCCTGCAAGCAGACGATGTCGGGTCGCGACGTGTCGAGCCATCGCGTTAGCACCGGCAGGCGGGCATTTGCACCGTTGACGTTATAAGTGGCGATCCGCACCCCTTGGTTCCAAACGTGGTCAGCGCTTCTTCTGGTCGCCGCGATCGCCCTGGCCCGACTTTACCGTCGTTTTCGCCTTCGTCCGCCGATCGACGGCGAGCGATTTGCCGACATCGTCCGACTCCTTGAACTTGCCGTCCTTGTCACGTCGCGCGTATCGTTTGTCGGTCCCGGTATCGATCAGTTCGCGTTTCGCCATGGTGAAATCTCCTTCGGTAGAAAAATGCGCGATGCATGGCGCAGTTTCCTGTCGAAGCGAAAAATCGGCCTCGTGCGAAAGCTATTTCTTGCGCGGTGGCTCGAGATCGACCCCAGGATTGACGATCTTTCCTTCGCGCTTGGCAACGACCGCTCGCGCCAGCGTGCGCGCGGCGTTTCGTACTTCTTCCTGGACGGCCTCGTCCGCGTCCAGCTCGCGATGGCTGGTGGCATAGGGTTCCCAGTACCCTATGTAGCGATCGATGTGCGCGGTCGGACCCGCCGGCTCCAGCTTGATCGAGCTCAGCCAGTCGGCGAGGGCGCGGCGCACGTTCTCGGCACCTTCGGTATCGCCGTGCACTACCACGGAGAACAGTCGCCCATCGAGGTGGCGGGGATAGGACCAGTCGTCGAGTTCGAGTTTCTTGGCCTTCTTCGCATCCTTGCCCTGTGTGCTTGTCGGATCCGGATTGCCGCCATCGGCGCAGACCAGCCGGTCCATCATCAGCTTGAGGGGGCTGGTCGGCGAATACCAGTGGACGGCCGTGATCAGCATCACCCCGTCCGCGTGCACCCACATCGGGTAGATTTCGCTCATCCAGTCCTGCGTCTGGCCCAGGCCGTGATTGGGATAACAGCTGCACGGCCAGTGACAGAGCGCCGCGGCCGTCGAAAAACAGGCCTTGCAGGGATGAATTTTGCGGCCGTACTCGGAGGCGAGCCGGGCAAGGTCGAGCACATCGACCTTCGTGCCTTCCTCGGAGCATGCTTCCTGCGCGAGTTCGAGCAGCCGCCAGGACTTCGACATCTCTCCGGGACAGGTATGCTCGCTCCGCGGCGAGGCGTTGACGATGAGGATGCGCGGCCGCCCTTCGATGTGGTCATGTTGCTCCTGCGCGCGGTTGACCTCCTCGCGGGCAGCGATCCAGTCGACCGAGAGGTCGTAAGCGGGATCGGCATACTCTGTTCCACCCTTGCGGGTCACCGGTGCCTTGCGCTCGTCGGAGTACGCTTCCCAAGCAATTCCTGCGATCCGATCAAGTTCGCCACGCATGTCGTCGAACGCCGGGTCGACGAACTGCTCGAGGTAGCGGCTGCGAAATTCGCCCTCGTCGAGTTTGGGTGAGGGCATTCCCTTCCGGGGGTCGGGGACATCGGCCATATGCATGCACTTCCGGCAGAATATCGACGGCAAGCGGACGTGTCACGGGTCGCGGTGCGACGCAAGGGTTCGGCAATACGCCCATAGTTTCCCCGCTCTTGCGGGAGAGGAAGCGGTGCTCGCGCGTACTTCTAGGAGACCTTGGGCAAGCGGGGGCCAAGCGCGAACAAAGGAGTGACCGGGATGAGCAAGGCACGATCGGATGATCGACATCGCATGGTCGAGCGGCAGATCGCTGCCCGGGGCATCGACGACGAAGAAATCCTCGCGGCGTTTCGCGAAGTTCCGCGCGAGGCGTTCGTCGATGAGGGGATGGCTGAGTTCGCTTACGAGGACACTGCGCTCCCGATCGCGGCCGGACAGACGATCAGTCAGCCTTACATCGTCGCCTGCATGATCGACGCGGCGGGCGTGGGCTCCGGCGACAGGGTCCTCGAAGTGGGGGCCGGATCCGGGTACGCCGCAGCGGTGCTCTCGCGGATCGGGAGCAAGGTCTACGCCATCGAGCGCCACGACGTGCTCGCGCGGGAGGCCGCGGACCGGATTGCGAAGCTTGGCTACGATAACTGCCGCCTCGTCACGGGCGACGGGACCAACGGCCTGGCGGACTTCGCCCCCTACGACGCGATCCTCGTTGCGGCGCGACGCGAGGACATACCCGACGCGCTGAAGCGCCAGCTTAAGGTAGGGGGCAGGCTTGTAATCCCGGTAGGCGCAGACGACGTGCAGCAACTGCGCGTCATCGAGCGGACCGGAGAGGCGAGCTGGGAAGCCCACGACATCATGCCCGTGCGGTTCGTGCCTTTGCTGAACGGGATCGAGCCCGAGGATGGTTCGCGCGCGGCCAGCAATCACCGCGGGCGCCATCCGAACTCCCTCGCAGAGGCGATCGCCGCGGCCTGTCAGTCGTTGCCGGAGATCGACGATCCTGAATTCGCCGTCGCCTTCGATCGCTTTGCCGATCGGCGCGTGGTCATGCTGGGCGAGTGCAGTCACGGTACCCACGAGTTCTACGCCGCCCGCGCGGCGATCACCCGCCGCCTGGTCGAGCGCCACGGATACACCATTGTCGCGGTCGAGGGCGACTGGCCCGATGCGGCCATCTACAACCAACACATACAGGGAACGCCGGCGAAGGACGGCGGCACTGCGCCATTCCAGCGGTTTCCGACCTGGATGTGGCGCAACACGGTCATGCCGAGGTTTCTCGCAACGCTGCGCGGCATCAACGCCGAACGCGATGCCGATTCCCGGGTCGGCTTCTACGGGCTGGACATCTATAACATGTCCGGGTCGATCGAGGCCGTTCTCGCATACCTGGACGAGACCGATCCCGAGGCTGCGCAAATGGCCCGAGCGCGATACGGGTGTCTCTCGCCCTGGCAGTCCGATCCCGCGACTTACGGGCGGGCCGCGCTGCGCAAGGGCTATGCCGAGTGCGAGGATGCGGTCGTCGAACAATGCCGCGAGCTTCTCGACCGGGCGCTGGACAGCGATGGCGAGAGCTTTTCCGCTGCGATGAACGCGCGACTCGTTGCCTCGGCCGAGCGCTACTATCGCGTAATGTATTACGGCGGCGCGGAGAGCTGGAACCTGCGCGACAGCCACATGACCGATACGCTAGAACATCTGCTCGAACAGGGCGGCGCGGGAAGCAAGGCGATCGTCTGGGCGCATAACAGCCATATCGGCGATGCGCGCGCGACCGACATGGGCGCGGTTCGCGGCGAACACAACATCGGCCAGCTGGCTCGCGAGCGCTGGGGCGAGGAGAACGTCGCGCTGGTCGGCTTCGGCACGCATACCGGCACGGTCAGCGCGGCGACCGACTGGGACGGCGAGCGCGAAATCAAGCGGGTAAATCCGTCGCGCCACGACAGCTACGAGAGGCTTTGCCATGACAGCCGCGTGGACCGGTTCTTGCTCGATCTGCGGAAGGATGGAATGGTGACCCGGCGACTGCTTGAACCGTGCCTGGAGCGGTTTATCGGCGTGATCTACCGCCCGGAAACGGAGCGGTGGAGCCACTACAGCGAGGTGGTCCTGCCGCGCCAGTTCGATGCTTATGTCTGGTTCGACGAAACCTCCGCGCTACAGCCACTCGACCCGCACGAAACGCATAGCGGCGTACCTGACACTTTCCCTTATGGAGAATAGGCTTGTTCGCTCTTTTCGAAATAGCTCTCTTTTTTGGGGCGACTAACCTTGCACTTGGCCATGCTGCGATGCGCGAAGAGGATTTTACCGCCGGGGCTCTTGCCGACCGGTCCAAGAGTAACGGGCGGATCATTGCTCGTTCCTATCAGCCACATGATGTTAGCCGTTGTTTTCGCGGCCGGTTTTGCATGGGCCGCCTCGCTCGGTCTTGGCGGCTTCGCCAAGGAACCGGCCATGTCGCCCAGGGATTACTATTACTTCGCCCTGCTTACCGTGAGGACGGTGGGCCTGAGTGACCTATATCCAACCGATCACCTCGGGGTGAGCACGATCATCGCGTCGCTGATGGTCTTCATCATGATCAGCTGCACAGCCGGGTACGGGTACAAGAAAATGAGCCCAAAGGAGGATTGAATGGCCGACGACTACAACACGGATCACCAGCACGGTGGTGGAGGCAACTACTGGCGCTTCATGGCGATGGTGGCGACCTCCACCTTCATGTCGGGCATGTACAAGGACAAGACGAAGAACCTCATCATACTGGGCGTCGGCGCGCTGGTGTTCGCGGTGGCTCTCTGGCTGGTTCGCAGCCAGGCGACCGTCAACGACGAGGAATACATGTCGGCGATGATCCCGCACCACTCCATCGCCGTCCTCACGAGCAGCCGCGCCGAGATCACCGACCCGCGTGTACGTGAGCTTGCCGATTCCATCATCGAGGCGCAGGTCAAGGAAATCGCCGAAATGAAGCTGCTGATCGAGGATATCGAGCAGAACGGCGAGATGGGCGACGGCACGCCTCTACCCGCGCGGACGACCGATCTGACACCGAAACTGCTGCAGGAAGCCGAAAAGGCGATCGAGCGGCCTATCAGCCCCGAGGTGCGCGACGAGGTTAAGACGCGCGAATAGATGCTCCGGCCAGTTTTATCCAGCAATTCAGGGAAATGTGAATTTGCGGGATGAAAACGTGATCGGATGGCTTTGCGGAGATGGATCGCTAGCCGTTTTTGCGGACTTGCATCGACGATGCCAATGCTAAATAATCGCATATTCTGAGTCCTCAAAAAGGCATCGAACCAATGCATTAGACCGCTTTTGAGGGCCTTTTGAGGGCTTTTTGGAGACGACCGAATTCATAGCTATCTGATAAGACGTAGGAAATTAGTTCGAATGTGATGCCTCTTCTGGGCACCATTTGTTCTTCTCACGTTCTCCCAAATGATCTATAAAACCCGCAGAAATCCTAGGGATTTGGCCCTTGGATCGTTCCGGATCGTCCCGCCTGTTCTCGGGGGTTCCAGACACTTTTGTGGGCCTTTTGAGGCCGTTTCGCAAAGGCCCAGATGAAAAGGCCCCCACATGCCGCTGACAGATACTCGCCTCCGCGCTCTCAAGCCCAAGGATAAGCCGTACAAGGTAACCGATGAGCGCGGCCTATATGTTGAGGTCACGCCGACCGGTAGCTAGCTTTGGCGATTCCGATACCGGATCGGCGGAGCGCAAAAGAAGCTATGCATCGGCAGCTATCCCGAGATCAGCCTCAAGCAAGCGCGAGACGTGGCCTACGAGGCACGACGAGCTGTTGCTTCTGGCGGCGACCCGGCCTTTGAGAAGCGGAAGCGGAAAATCCGCGCCGAGTTCCTTTCCGCACAGACGTTCGAGGCAGTCGCACGTGAGTATATTGAGCAGATGATGGTCCAGAATGGCCGCGCCGATGGCACGATCGTCAAGGCCAATTATTTCCTCGACAAGCTTGCGCCTGCCATCGGGAACCGACCCATCCACGAGATGGAGCCGTTCGAAGTCCTGGCTCCTCTCAAACGACTGGAAGCCACGGGTAAGCACGAGACTGCGAAGAAATGCCGCTCGTTCGCAGGCCGCGTGTTTGGCTACGGTGTCGCTACCACCCGCTGCAAATCCGATCCGACAATATTCGCCGTTGACGACGACTATTGAGAATTGCCATCCTCCGTCCAGACAATTCCGGCGTCGTATAACCTGTTCTCCCCCTCAACATGATGATCGATCCAGCGCATCCGGTTGCGCCACGATTTTCAACGGCGGGATAATTTTCCGGAACTTCCCGCGCCCCGCTTCGTGCTAATTACGGAAGCAGGAGAATGAGGCGATGAACGATACGGATCTGCCCAGCCTGGTCGGCATCAATCATGTCGCGCTAGAAGTGCGCGACATCGACGAGGCGCTCGATTTTCTCGGCAGGATCTTCGCTTTCGAGTTTCGCGGTCGCGGCGAAGACCGTGCTTTCGTCGACATGGGCGACCAGTTCCTCGCGCTGATGGAGGGGCGCGAGCAGGGCGCGGACACGACGCGGCATTTCGGCCTCGTGGTCGACGATCGCTCGCGCGTTCGCGACCTCGCCGAGGCTTCCGGCGCGATAATCCTCGAAGGCCCGTTCCTCGATTTTGTCGATCCATCGGGCAACCGCATCCAGGTCGTCGAATATCGCGACCTCCAGTTCCTGAAGGACAAGGGGGTGCAGGAGGCGATGGGGTTCGATCTGAACAAGAGCGGGGATGCAATGGCCGAACTGGAAGACAAGGGCATCGATCCGGGCAGGATCTGACGCGCGAAAGGACAGGAGCAGACACATGGCCCTCACTCTCGGCACCGGGCCCTTCGGCAAACAGGCCGCCGGCACGTTCAATTTCGAGCGGCCGGACGGCACAGTCATCTACTGGGAGGACAGCCCCAAGCGCTTCCGCTTCGAGATCGGCGGCCGCACCGTCGCCGACAGCCGCGGCGTGAAGCTGCTGCATGAGACCGGACACCTCATGCAGCTCTACTTCCCGCGCGAGGATGTGAAGATGGACCTGCTGAAAACGTCCGGGAAGACGACGCAGTGCCCGCACAAGGGCGATGCGAGCTATTATTCCATGGCCGGTAGCGCCGTCGATAATGTCGCCTGGTCCTACGAGGAACCGCTCGCGCACGCGCCGCCGATGAAGGACTATCTGGCTTTCGATCTCGAGAAGGTCGGAGACTGGTTCGAGGAGGAAGAGCGCGGCTACGCGCATCCGCGCGATCCCTATCACCGCGTCGACGTGGCCATGGCCTCGCGCCACGTGGTCGCGCGCGTCGGCCGCAAGATCGTCGCCGAGACCAGGCGGCCGGCGATGCTGTTCGAGACGAGCCTCCCGCCCCGCTACTATTTTTCGCCGGACGATGTGCGCAGCGACCATCTGGAAAAGAGCGAAACCGTGACCGACTGCCCCTACAAGGGCCCGGCGCAGCATTGGCATGCCGAGGCGGGCGGCGAGCGCATAGAGGATGCCGCGTGGAGTCTCGCGGACCTCATCGGTGACGCCACGAAGATCGTGGGATGGTTCTGCTTCTATCCCGGCAAGGTCGAAACCGAGGTCGACGGCGAAATACTCGCCGATCAATGATTGCGATTGAAGTATCCCACACGCCTGCAGACCAAACCAGGGCTGCACCTGAGACGAAAATCAGTACTAGAACGAACAGGCTCAGACTTGTGAAATCCGGCACCTTTTTCACGCTTCGAGGTAGGAGGACATCAATAGCAGCAGGACGAAACCGACGGCGAAGGCAGGGCTTGAGAGCTTTCGCGACGCTCCCGGTGCGTCCGCTTCCGGAACCAGATCCTCGATCGTCGCGGTCAGCAGCAGGCCGGCGAACAGCGCGAGCACGAAACCGGTCAAGGCATCGCTCGCACCGTCGAGGATGAGAAACCCGCCGACGCCGCCTGCGACCGGGGCGAGCGGATAGGAGCAGGCCGCGATCAACCGCTTGCGCCGCGAAATTCCGGCCTCGCGAAACCCCGCCGTAATCGCGAACCCTCCCGGCAGGTTTCCGAACACCTGCGATGCGCCCAGCAGGACGCCGAGATTAGCCGCGACGGCCCCGCCTCCGCCTGTCATCAACCCATCGCTGAACAAATCGATGATGATGGCGGTGTAGGCGCCCCAGAGGACCTCGCTTCCCTCGCCCTTGCCCTTTCTCAGGCGTCGCGAAAGGCTCACCAGAACCACGGAAAGCAAAGCTCCACCGATGATCGCCAGGGCGAGCAGCCAGGTTTCACCGCGCTCCTGTGCGCGGGGAACGAGCTCGACCGCAGCGACGCCGGTGGCTATTCCGGCTGCCATATGCAGCGCCGTGCCGGTCAGCCAGGCGGACGGCTTGCGCCATTCGGCGAGGGCAACTCCAAGAATGCTGCCAAGCGCCGGGAGCAGCGTGAGAAGCACTACGTCGACGAGATCGAAGGTGTCGTCCATCAGGAGTTCGGAGGATCGATTGTCGAGACAAGGGTTTCAAGCAAATAATCCCCCTCGAAGGCAATTGCTTCAAAACAAGGCCAAACACCGGCTAGGGATAACGGCAGCCGCATGCCTCCGCCGAGCCAGAAGCACAGGAAATGCCTCCGATACGGCCTTGATCTCAAAGTCCGTGCAACCAATCTACGCCAGATGCGTTGCATCTCATACCAGCAGGAGAAAACGCATGACCGATCTCAGCCAGATCAGGGAACATATGGAAATCATCGGAGCGGACGGCGTCCATCTCGGGACGGTCGACCGCGTGGAAGGCGATCGCATCAAGATGACCAAGGCCGACAGCGGCTCGCATGGCGATCACCATCACTTCATTCCGGGTGGCCTTGTGAGCGGCGTCGAGAACAACCAGGTGCGCCTTTCGGCATCGGGAGCGTCGGCGGCGCTGCTCGAGGAAGAAAAAGACGGCGCGCCGCTGGCCGACAAGCGTTCGTGATGTCCGGCAGTCCGTGAAATGTGAACACGCGGGACGTTTCCAGAGTTAGTGGGCATTCTTCGGTGCCGGAATCGCGGTTATTCGAGCTATCCTGACGTGATCACACCATGAACATTGCGAATGCTTGCGCAAATTATCAAGCTATCGGGACTTGGCTTTCTTGGCTTCGACATTTTCCGGTACGACGGCGGAAAAAGCAGCTTCGACTTCGGCGAGAAGCTCGTGTTCCTCTGCTTTATATCTTGGTGAAAAGTGGAAGGGCTCCACCCTCTTGGCGCCACACTGCCGCGCGATCTCGCCAACGGCGCGTGTGGTCAGATGCGTGCGCTCGAAAGCCCGGTCCGCATCGATGGCGGCAAAGGACGCTTCGATAAACACGATATCGGCCCCTGCGAAGAGCGCGGCGAGAGCATTCCGATTACTGGCATTGTCGCGAAGATCCGTCGCATAACCGATTTTCATGCCAGGCGCCTCTCGGACCAGATCACGAAACTCTCCCAGCGGCGTAACTTCGCCAGTCGGAAGGGCGATGGGAGTTTCATAAGGATGACACCGAATGCATCCGTCCATAAATAGCGCAGCCCGTTCGGCCAGATTTTTTCCGCTCGCATCGAGTTCAGCTTTTGCAGGACATATTCGACGTCGCGCAGGGGCATGATCGACCTAGCGGTTCGTCCGCCCCTGATGCGTATCCTTGACCCGGCCCTGGCTGTCGGGGTCGTTTTCCACATCGCCCTCGACCGTGTTCTCGCCCTCCGCAAAGTCGAGATCGCCACCCATCGCATAGGCCCCCTTCGACTGTCCGATACCGGGATTGCTGCGCAGATCCTGATCCTCCTTTTTGGAATCGCGGGCCGCCTCGGCTATTTCCTTGCGTCGTTGATCGGACATCGCCGTTCTCCTCTTCACATCGAATGCTGAATTGCCGTTTGTCAGTTCGACGAACGGGCCACGCCAATGTTCCGCCTTCGCAGTCACGGAGAACAAGGAAGCGAACGCAATTGGTTTGATCGGATCGAACTTACCGCTTGTCCGAAATTAGGCTCGCTGCCTTTCTCTTCTTCCAGCAAAGCCGCCGAAGCGCCTGTCGCAGACACGTGAAACTTATCTACCTCGACCGAAGCTACGAGCCCGACAGATATGTAATGGTGTTGATCGCCATGCGAGCCGCTATCGGCTCCGATCATCTTGATCCGGTTACCCTCGAACCTGTCGACAGTGCCCAGATGAACACCATCCGCTCCGACGAATTCCATATGCTCTTCGATTTTGTCCTGACGAGACATTCTTCGCCTGCTTACTAATGCAGCTTCAACACCAACGCATCCTGTTTTGAGAAGGATGCTAAAAATCGAATCGACTGGCCTCGGTGCGCATTATACGCAGACACGCATTTGCCGAAGATCGCATTTCCTGCACCTCTGGTCGCAATGGCGAATGCAGCACGGAAACGTCCCCGCAGCATCGCGTTCTAACCATTAGTCTTTCGGAAGAGGAGAAAGCCAATGGCACAGCGAAACGATTATACGAACAGAAACCGCGGTGGTGGTCGCGGTTTCGATGACGACCAGTCCGGCGGCCGAGACCGCTGGGGCGAGGGTCGAAACGATGACTATGAGTATGGCGCGCGCCGTCAGGATTACGGCGAGCGAAACTATCGGTCGGATCGCAATTACGAGTCAGGATATGGTCGCGGCGAAGACGACTACGGCCGGGGCCAAGACGATTACGGTCGCGGGCAAGACGACTATCAGCGCGGCTACAGCCAACGTGGCTACGGTGGACGCGGATATGGCAGTCGTTTCGACCGCGAGGGCGATTTAGGCACTACCCGTTACGGGAATGCGGATCGCTATGAACGCGGAAATTACGGTGGCCAGCGCTTTCAAGACGAAAACCGATATGGCCAAGGACGTGAAAGCTACGGTTCGGGCCAATACAACGACGACCATTATCACGATCTACGCGAGCGCCACATGCGCGAGTTCGACCGCGATTACGGGGAATATCGGCGCGACCGTCAGGAACGGATGGGCCAGGATTTCGATGAATGGCGACGCGGTCGCACCTCGAGTGGCGAGAATCGAAACACATCCGCATCCGGGTCTTCCGCGACCGAAAAAGCCGACAACAAAAGCGGCTCGGGTAAATCAACCAATACCTAAGCCATAATAAAGCGTAGCGCCGCGAAATGGCGCTGCGCTTTGCCAATGATTACGAGGAGCAATCCAGTGGCAAATTATCGCAATGACTATACGACTTCGAGGCGGAATAGCCGCCGCACATGGCAAGACGATGATCGAGGCGGCCGTTCCGGACGTGGCGGCTACCGCTCCGAACGCGACAACTGGGGCCGCAATGATTCATCCAGTCGATTGATCGCTTCGGATCGCGTCGAAGGCACGGCGGTCTACGACCGGCGAGGCAACCGGCTTGGCACGATCGAGAATTTCATGGTCGGCAAACGCAGCGGCCGGGTGGAATACGCCGTCCTGTCCTTTGGTGGGTTCCTCGGAATGGGGCAGCGGCATTACCCCCTTCCCTGGGACCAGCTCGATTACGACGAAAGCATGAACGGTTACGTCGTCGATATCACCGAAGATGATCTCGACAGAGCGCCAAGTCACAGGGCCGGCGATGAAATCGACTACGAGCGCGGTTATGGTGCCGATGTGCGGGGCTATTACGGCGGCTATTAGGCTCGCAGCCTTGCGCTTGGCGCACAGCAATCGATAACGATGGAACCGGACCGTTTTTCGGTCCGGTTCTTCTATGTAAGCTTAGCACAATCTAAAGCATCAAATCATTATGTCTTCTGCGCAAGGCCTTCGGCGACTACGCCGTCCAGCAAGGGGACGAAGCGAACAGGCGTTATGTCGCGGTCTGTCCAGCTATCCTCGCCGGTGCGAACTATGGCCTGGAGTTGCTGGATTTTTTCCTCGCCTACCGGGATTACCAGACGACCGCCAATCTTCAGCTGCGATTTAAGCGCGTTCGGCACCTCGTCGGTCCTCGCCGCCACAAGAATGGCATCGAACGGGGCCTGGTCCGGGAGACCCTTCAACCCGTCACCTGCGATAACGTGGCAGTTATCGTAGCCGAGCTTTGTCATGCGTTTCATCGCTTGTCGCGCTAGCACTTCGTGCCGCTCGATGGCATGGACCTCGCTTGCGATACGCGAAAGAACAGCCGCAGCATATCCTGAGCCTGCTCCAACCTCGAGAACCGTGTCTTCGGCCTTAACCTGCGCCGCAGCGATCATGCATGCGACGATATAGGGCTGACTTATCGTCTGGCCCGAGGGGATCGGCAGGGCCGAATCCTCGTAAGCATAAGCCTCCATCTCCGGATCCACGAAGCTTTCCCGGGGCACCTCGCGGAATGCCGATAAAATTGCTTCGTCCTTTATGCCCCGCGCCGCGATCTGTCGCTCGACCATTCGCTCGCGTTCGGCTTGTCTCGATTCGGTCATGCGTCAGTCTCTCCAATAGCTGCTCTATCGGCTGGATCTTCTTGGTCCAGCAAGCCCATCTGGCTTAGCTTCTCGATCGATCGGTCGGCTGTTACATGGTGAACGAACGTGCCACCCATGTCCTCCCACAGATGTCTGTGCCACAAAGTATCGTCGACGAGCACGTCGCCGGGCTTCCCATGCCGCCGCTTGTCCCGCGCCATGCAGGTTATGATGTGAGTGCCCGGAAAATGGTTGGCGGCCCAGCGCACCTTCTGGGCCTCGGCCCAGCCGCCTCTCGGGCAACCGGTAAGAATGACCGGATCGAGATGACGCACGGCATCGAACAGCTTGCGAGCATCGGGCAGTAGCGGAAGCGCGGCGTAGAATTCCGGATGGCGCGCAAGGCGCGACCAGAACGCCGACAGACCGTGACGCTTTTCGAACTGGCGAGGTGGCATACCGAGGATTGCCTCGGCTGCGCGATCGAAGTCGGCAAGCACGCCATCGCAATCGAGGAAGAGCTGGTTCACGGCCATCGTGCCGGAATAAGCCTGATCTGAACAGGGGAGTTGATCTCTTCCCATCCCTGATCCGCCAGAACGTCGTTGCTATCCTTCGGTTCGCGTCCCTGTGCACGATCAATGGACCATGTTATATGATAAATGCTTCCATCGGGACGGTCGGTACTTCCATCGATAGCGACAACCAGTGCTTGAAGCCCGTTCCTGTCATTCACATGGCCGACGACTTCTCCGAAGTCAGCGTCGGGAAGGGCGGCGTCTTTGGTCGCCGAAGGATCGAGAGTAACGTGATCGGCAATGATGTCGGGCCAGACCGGCGGAAAGCGTTTGAGCAGCGCCGCTCGATCGTCGCGGTCGAGCTTCCATCCTGTTACGCGTATTGAGGCATCAGTCACTGCTGCTTTTCTTGCCGCCCTTGCGCGAACTTTCGCGCATGTCCTTTTTTCCGCGACCCGAGCCCGATTTGTTGCCGCCGCCAGACTCCTTGTTCACGGTCGCCCATGCACGGCGTTCGGCCTCATCCGAACTGACACCCTGCTCCTTGTATCCTTCCTCGATATGTCCGGCTTTGCGCTTCTGCTTGTCGGTGTATTTGTCTTTATCGCCCTTCGCCATTGCACATCTCCTTTTGCATGGCTCGCATTCCGATTGCCCGACTGTGCCTCCGCGTGGCTTCGGTCCAGACGGAGGCAAACTTGTTGGACTGAGTAAGGTGATGCAAGCTCAGATGACGTGACCCCCAGCTTTCCCCCAGCTGGGATTAGAGCCGGGCGGTTGTTTTGCGCATAAGCGCGGTTGAAGCAATGGGCTGCGTAGCGGAGCCCGTAGGGCGTAGCGAAGCAGGCCATTGCTTATCCAGTTCAGCGGCGAACGCCGCCGGTGTGTCGTAGTCGAGGGAGGAGTGCGGTCGCTCCCGATTGTAGTCATCCACCCAGGCCGCAATCTCGACACGGGCATGGGCCAGGCTCATGAACAGCGTCTCGTTGAGAAGTGCACTGCTACCCAACGTCGGACCACTTAGGTCTGGAGTTTTCCGCCTTTCTCATTTCCGGTGGGCTGGATGCACCGGCTGAGTTTGCCAGCATTATCGGGGGGATATTCCCGATCGCGCTGTGCGGTCGCTCTTCGTTGTAGTGTCTACGCCAGGCCTCCAGTTTTTCGCAAGCATCTTGCAGCGACAGGAACCAATGAGCGTTCAGGCATTCGCTGCGCAGCTTGCTGTTGAACGCTTCGATAAAGGCATTGTCCGTGGGCTTGCCAGGGCGGGAGAAGTCCAGGATCACACCGCGTTGGTAAGCCCACAGATCCATGTCCCGAGAGATAAACTCACTGCCATTGTCCACCCTGATCGTCTTCGGATAGCCGATCTTCCTGCATGCCTGATCCAGCGTGGCGACCACGTCCTCACCGCGATAGCTGAACCGGGGATCGATCACCGGCGATAGCCGGGAGAACGTATCCACCACCGTCAGGATCCGCAGCTTGCGACCAGTCGCCAGCTCATCGTGCACGAAGTCCATTGCCCAGACATCGTTCGGTCGGACCGCCGGCGCACGATCCTCTCGCAGCTTCGCCTTCACTCGCCGCTTGGGCGTCTTGTTGCGCAGCTGCAGGCCCAACTCCCTGTAAAGCCTGTAGACCTTCTTCAGGTTCACATGCCAACCGTCCCGACGCAGGATGTAATACACACGCCGATAACCATAGCGGACATGGGTCTCGCAGATCTCCTTGATGCGCTTCTTCAGAAAGGCCGGATCGGTTCGGCGGGACTGGTAGTGATAGGTCGACCGATCAAACTGCAAGGCAGAACATGCCCTACGGATCGTCACCTGCCAGTCCTGCCGAACAGCGTCGATAATCTCGCGCTTCCGATCCGGCCTTAGAGCGTTGGCCGCGCTTCGCTTGGCCGTCTGCGACTCCGTTTGATGACATCCTGCAGCATCTCGCGGTCCAGCGTCAGGTCAGCGACGATCCGCTTCAGTCGGCCGTTCTCATCTTCCAGATCACGCAGACGTCGCATCTCCGACGGCATCAGCCCCGCGTATTTCTTCTTCCAGTTGAAGTAAGTCGCCTGGCTGATACCTGCCTTACGGCACACCTCCGCCACCGGCGTCCCTTCTTCACCCTGCTTGATAACGAACGCCTTCTGCGCGTCCGTGAACTTCGATGCCTTCATGCCGTAACTCCTCGCCCAGCCAAGGATACATACGGCGGAAAACTCTAGCTCGAAACGGTCCAGTTTTCAGGTGGCAGAGCAGTTTTGCGCATAAGCGCGGTTGAAGCAATGGGCTGCGTAGCGGAGCCCGTAGGGCGTAGCGAAGCAGGCCATTGCTTATCCAGTTCAGCGGCGAACGCCGCCGGTGTGTCGTAGTCGAGGGAGGAGTGCGGTCGCTCCCGATTGTAGTCATCCACCCAGGCCGCAATCTCGACACGGGCATGGGCCAGGCTCATGAACAGCGTCTCGTTGAGAAGCTCGTCGCGCATGCGACCGTTGGAAGCGCAGCTGGCCGAAGGCCTACCTCTCGACGTAACCGTTCTGCATTGGCCTTCCGGGCGCGATGTAATGCCACTCCACGCCGACCTCGCCGCACTATGCCAGCACCGCATTGCTGGTGAGCTCGGTGCCATTGTCGCTGACGATCATGCCTGGCTTGTCACGCCGTTCGATCAGCGCAGTCACCTCGCGCACGACACGGCGCCCGGAGATCGACGTATCCGGCACCGCTGCCAGGCACTCCCGGGTCACGTCATCGAGCACGTTGAGCACCCGGAACCGTCTGCCCGAGGCCATCTGGTCGTGAACAAAGTCCAGGCTCCAGCGCTGGTTCGGCAAGGCGAGAACCGGAGCAGGTGCCCTTGTGCCAACAGCACGCCTGCGACTTCGTCGTCGCCTGACCGCCAGCCCTTCTTCCCTGTAGATCCTCTGGGTCTTCTTGCGGTTGATCATGATTCCCTCCCGGCGCAGCAGGATGTGCAGACGGCGATAGCCGAACCGGCGACGCTGGTTGGCCAGCTCGCGCAGCTTCTCACGCAGACCGGCATCGTCGTCCCGGGTGGAACGGTAACGCACGCTCTTGCGATCGGCATCGATGACACGGCACGCCCGCCGTTCGCTCATCCCGTGGCACGCCTGGAGATGAGCGACAGCTTCCCGCTTTGCGACGGGCGTCAGAACTAATGAGATGACCCACCCTGTCCTACCACGCATGTTCTGCGGACCGAGAAGGAGGTAATGATGAGCATACGCAACCAACCAAGAGATGCAGCCGTGTTCGGCGTCGACATTGGCAAGACGATCTTTCACGTGGTCGGCCTTGATGCTGCCCACGCGCCGATCCAGAAGGCTACGTTCAGGCGAGAGACCTTGCTGCAGTTCTTCGAGCGCGCTTCCCCAGTGCTGGTCGGGATGGAAGCGTGCCCGGGCTCGCAGTGGCTGGCGCGCAAGCTGCAGGCGATGGGGCATACGGTCCGTATCGTGCCGGCACAGTTCGTGAAGCCTTTCGTGAAGTCGAACAAGAACGATATCATCGATGCAGAGGCCATCGCAGAAGCCGTGACCAGGCCGACCATGCGCTTCGTCGAGATTCGGACTCCTGAGCAGATCGACCTGCAAGCGCTCCACCGGGTTCGAGACCGGATGATCGCCCATCGAACGAGGCTGATCAGCCAGATGCGCGCTTTCTGCCTCGAGTATGGCATCGCGATCCATCAGGGGGCGGGCAAGTTCAAGGCCGAGATAACACGCGTGCTGGCAGATGAGACCAACGAGCTTACTCCTTCGATGCGCCGCATCCTGACAGAGGTTCACGGCGAGATGATGGAGCTCGAACAGCGCATCGCGACGATGAACCACGAGATCGAAGACATCGCAGCACGCAGCGATACCGCACGGCGCCTGATGACAGTGCCGGGCATCGGCCCGCTTGCCTCGACCGCTTTATTGGCGGCAGCCGGTTCCGGGCACCAGTTCGCCAAGGCTCGTGATCTTGCTGCCTGGCTCGGCTTGGTGCCGCGCGAACACTCGACCGGCGGGAAGACCAAGCTGCTCGGCATCAGCAAGCGCGGCAACAAGTATCTGCGAAGGATGATCGTCCATGGCGCTCGATCCTGCGTCACGCATCTTGACCGCAGCCGGGACCGACTGGGACCATGGCTCGATGGACTTGAGAGTCGGATGCACAAAAACAAGGTCACGGTTGCCTTGGCAGCCAAGATCGCTCGCATCGTCTGGGTGATCCTGACCAAGCCGGGTGCTACCTACGAGCGGCGCGTTCCAGCGTTCGGCTGAACGAAGCCGCCACCAACTGCGAGGTTCGTGAGAGTGATGACGAGACAGTGGACCAGCGCATCGTAAGCCCCTGCAAAAAAGCGGGCAGAAAGCCCGAAGCATTTATCTGCGAACGAGGCGCGCGGATCTCATCAAGGCCTGGCCGCAACAGCGGCCCACTTGCGAGAGGCCGGATACATTTGTGCAGACTGGCACCGTCAACACCAATCGACCCTTGCATGGACAGGGCGGGTCATACATTGGACATTTCCGGTTGGGATATACAAGCTCATGCCGGTGACTATGAAAAAGCTGTCCGTCATGTGCGAAGCTGGCTCATCGCTCAGGCTGGAGCTACCGCGATCGGGTCAGCAAAAATTTAAGGGAAGTATATCGCATTTCAAGAATGGTACTGGGAACGAGAGTTGGCGGCAGGATCTTCCGAAGAAGATATTCAAGAATATCCAACGGCTGAGCTCATTCGCGCAATGCACGAATGGAAGGACGCTGGAGAACCTGTTTAGGCGGCTTTTGGGCCGGTTGCTGACTGTCTGCTTCTAAGCTCGAGGCCCTTGATAAGCAGACATTCATTCACCTGTTCGGTCGAGCTGCCGTAGCCGATTGGGTTGTCAGCGAGGCTTGAAACTTACTGTTGGCAGCCGTTCACTTGGCCTGAACGCGCGGACCTCGACACCCTCGTCTATCATCACACCAATATTGGCGGTGCATGAAGGTATCCTCTTTGCATTCTTTGCCAAGCCGTTTGACAACATTACCAGAACGATTCGAGAAGGACTGCACGAGTGGTCAAGCTACGAAGGTATTTATAAGGCGGTGGAAATGAAGCACAAACAGCCCAGCAAGACCGAACGCAGGGTGATGACGGGTCTTGCGGTGTTGGGCGGTCTGATAATCTTCACGCTTTTGGGCTGGCCGCTGGTCAACCTGCTCGTCCGTTGAAATCCTTGGTCAAAACGTCACGACCCGCAATCGAACAAGCAGCCTTCTGACTAGGCTGACGGTCAGGCGAAGCACCATTGGCTGTGCTTGTCGCGGGATGCTTTCCCCAAGGATTGGAGGCGCTAAAACCTCCTCATGAACCCCACACGTGTCTGGAAATAGCTGTAGTCGCTACCCGACACAGCGCTGTCGCCTGGCGCGTTGGTATAGGTGAGGTCGGCGTGGAACTGCCAATCGTCGTCGTTCCTGGGGCTGCGTACGCGCAGGTTGGCGAAATCTGACCGCCTCCAGTCGCTCGTCGCATCGCGCTGAAGACCGACACCCACCGCCCCGACGAGTTCCCACCGGTTTACGAAACGGCGCATCTGCACCACCGGCAGTACCTGTGCGTACCAGCGCGGTGAATAGTAATCGAATTCATTCGGTTCGGTCGAATGGAAATAGCGCGTGCGAAGCTGGCCACTTAGCCCCAGGTCTGCGTCGACCACGTGGACATAGTTTGCGCGAGCGTGAAGCCGCACATTGTCACCGGTGAATTCCTGCACGCCGCCAAGAACGGTGAAAATATTATTCTCGTCGGCCGGGATATCCAGCGCTGCGCCGACGAAGGTGGAATAGATGCCCTCGTCGATCCCGCGCGGCGTTTCCACCACGTCACGCTCGATAAACGCTTCCTTCCGCCAGCGCGAATTGTCGTGCACATAAGCCGAACCGATGATCGTATCCCCGTCGGTGCCGACCAGCGCCGACCAGTTCCAGTCACCCGAAACATCGGCTGCGCGCAGGAAGACCCGCTCACGTTCGCGCTTGCCCGTGCCCGAAGGATCGTACCAGGCTTTCTCCAGACGAATGCCGTAGCGGCGGTCTTCGCCGCGGTTCACTATGTCGAGGTCGATCGCGGTGCGCACGATTTCGGTATCGTCGCTATCCGACGAATAGAAAATTTCCGCACCGGTCGCCGGCGCGCTTTCGAGATCCTGCGCCATCGTGATGTTTGGAGAAATCGCGAGCGCAGCAATTGCTGTCGCCGCGCGAAGAGCGGTTTTCAGTTCCATTGTTTCTTGCCTCCGAAGAGTTCGGCGAAATAGCCCCAGACCGAAACCGGCTGCATCAGCAGCGGATAGATGAAGGCGTAGAGCACGAAGCCGGTCAGGCTCTTCTCCATCTTGACGTCCATGCGTCTCAGCATTCGGGTCTGGATGCGGTAAATTACGACGTTCCAAAGTGCCGCCAGCGGCAGCACGAGAAGGGTAATCGGCCCGGCCAGCCAGAAGATGCCCAGAAAGGCGAGGACAAGACCGGGAAGGAATGCAAATGTGAATGTCAGGTCGATGCTGACGAACAACAGGTTCCACCAGATGAACATCGTGCGCAGCTTGCGCATCGACAGCAACGGCTTGTGGATCGCCAGCGCTTCGATCATGCCGCGTGCCCAGCGCTTGCGCTGGCTGGCGAGGCCGGAGAAGCTTGCGGGAGCGTGGGTCCAGGCAATGGCATCTTCGGCATGCCTCACGATCAGGCCCTTACGCAGGAGCGACCAAGTCAGCACGATGTCCTCGCCCACCGTATCGGGCCATCCACCGGCTTCGACCAGCGCCTGCTTGCGATATATCGAAAAGGCACCCTGGGCGACGAGCGTGCCGTAATACATTCCCTGCATGCGTTTGACCGCCGCGATGCCGTGGAAATAATCCCATTGCTGCGCCCGGGTAATCCAGCTTTCGTCATGATTGGCCACGAACACTGCACCGGCAATGGCCACCGTTTCGGGCGGACTGGCAACCAGATGTTCGACCAGGCTCACGATGCAGCCCTTTTCAAGCAGGGTATCTGCATCGATCGTGATGATCAGCTCGTGGCTGGCAAGTTCGAGCCCATGGTTGAGGACACGCGCCTTGCCGCGATTCCGTTCTTCCCTGATCAGCTTGAGCGTCATGTTGGGAATGCCGGCGAACAGCTGTTCGCACTCCCGAACCCGGTCTGGCGTGCCATCGGTGGAGCCATCGTCCATGACGAGGATTTCCAGGTCGCCCGGATATTCGAGCGCGGCGATGCTGCGAAGGGTTTCGCCGATCAGCTCTTCTTCCTGATAGGCTGCGACGAGGATCGAAATGGCGGGCCAATGCGCGGGCGTCTCACGTCGCGAGCTGGGCCGCAGCACAAGGGTGATGAGGAGGAAGGCGTTCATGAACCCCGGGACGTAAGCCACGAAGGTAAGCACGAAGAGAGCGACAAGCGGATGGCTCAAATTGCTGAGGTCGCTCAGCCAAGGGAGCGACATCCAGATACTGAATAGCACCCACGCAAGCGCGAAGGCGAGTGCCAATACATAGCGACGCGCGACCTTGCGCTCGCGCTTGCGCCAGTATTCCTCGCTCCTCTGGATTGGCTGTGCGCCGGAAATAGTTGCCTGTGCCACGTCTAGTGCCTGCATCGGGCCGGAACAGCCGACCTGATTTTCGTTTCGGTTCTGATTTTCTCTGGGTGAGGAGGAAGAAGTAAATGCTCCGGTAACCCTTCGGGGAAACCCTATCTCAATCCCGTCTTCCTACGCCCTGGTACCAGAGCAGGAGCGATTTTATGCAGGACGCAGTGCTAGACCGCATCGTCGATGGACTGATCGTCATCGGGATTTTCGCTGGCAAGGCGGGCCTCGCCCTCTTGGGCATCTGACACGCTACCGCTTGCGGCGGGGGCGGCTGCCCTTGCCTTGCTTTCGATAGATTGCACGACGTTTTTCAAATCGGGTGGCTCTGCCAGGCGCTGGTCGCGCGTAGCCGCCTCCAGGGTCGACCATGCTGCCCAGACCAGGCTGAGCGCACCGAAAGCGGCCAAGCCGGCGAGGCCGAACACCCCCAGCGAGCGTGTATTTCGATAGTTATAAGCTTCCTCCGGCGGTGAACCCGCAGCAGTATCCGTGCCGTCTAGCGACATTATACGACCCTTCTCATCAACTAGACGTCATGATTACGCCTCGGATTTGCTAACGCCTTGTCGACGCTTTTTATCCTGAGAATCTGGGATCGCGCGTTCGCAACCGGAATTTATTGTGTGGTTCAATTCTTTTACGAGAAGTCGCATTCACCGGCTTTCATCCTCATCGAGTCTTTTACGCTAGTGTAGGGAATTGAGCGCGTAGCTTACCGGCAGCGTTGGCTAGAAGCGGCCCGAAGCTATGGGGCCGTATGCGGAATGGCAGCTTTTGTCGGGAACCACAGGAAAGCGGACGTTCATAAGACCTACTCGCGCGCCAATCGCGTTTGGTTTAAGACCCGACCATGCTCTCCCAGAAAGCTCGATATGCCATTCGCGCAATGCAACACCTCGCCGATCGCTATGGAGAGGGGCCGGTCCAACTTGGCGAAATCGCGAAGGCTCAAAGGATCCCCGCAAATTTCCTAACAACCATCCTGTCGGAGCTCGGTCGATCCGGTGTCGTGGATTCGCAGCGTGGGAGAGATGGCGGATATTGGCTTGCGACGGCGCCCGATGCTTTGACGTATGGTGATCTCGTCAGGATGATGCGCGGTTCACTTGCCCTGGTGCCATGTGCCAGTCGCAATGCTCACGAACGCTGTTCGAATTGCTTGGCCGAGGATGAATGCCGCCTGCGCGCGCTCATGCTCAAGGTACGCGACCAAACTGCCGAGTTGCTGGACGCGATCCGCTTGTCTGACGTGATCCAGCCGCTGCCTTCATTTGAGGAATTGCTCACCGAACGCTCTTCCGGTGCCTGAATTTCGAACGCCCTATCGCATACCATATTGTCAACTAAATCAGTTGAGAATAGATCATTGTGCATGGAGCCGTGATTCGGCAACATGGAGACAGGCGAATGGCTGGCTTGAACGAAAAAGTTACCGAACTGGCGCCCAACCTCTCAGAACCCCTTATTCAGGTAGCTGAGGCGATTGAAAAGCTACGGTTCGGCATGATCCAGCTGACGGTGCACGAAGGCAAGCTCGTCCAGCTCGAAATTACGGAGAAGCGCCGCTTCACCTGAATTCCGTCAACCCTAAATTACTCCGAACAAGCAGACCGGACCACCGGATGCGGCTCGATCTTACGAAAGCGAGACCATGCATCCGAGATATCTTATTCGCGCGGCAGCGCTGGTATCGATTGCCATTCCCTCAACCCCAACGTTGGCGCAGGATTCCGGCCAGCCCGAAACTGAACCTCCCGAGGGAATGCAGTCAGAAGCGCAATCTCCTTCGTCTGTCGGCACAGGCGCGGCGGATGACGGAACGATCGTGGTCACCGCCCGGCGGCGGCAGGAAAATTCGCAGGACGTGCCGATCGCAGTGTCGGTCGTGGGCGGGGAGCATATCGACGCGACCGGCAGCTTCAATGTCGGACGGCTGCAGCAACTGACCCCGACCCTGCAGTTCTACAGCTCCAACCCGCGCAACACCGCAGTCAATATTCGCGGCATCGGTGTCCCCTTCGGCCTCACCAACGACGGGATCGAGCAGGGCGTCGGCATCTATGTCGACGATGTCTATTATTCCCGCGTCGCCTCGGCCACGTTCGACTTTCTCGACGTCGCGCAGATCGAGGTGCTGCGCGGGCCGCAGGGCACGCTCTACGGCAAGAACACGACCGCAGGCGCGATCAACATCACCACACGTCATCCGACCTTCACGCCGGAAGGCAGCCTCGAGGTGTCGCTCGGCAATCTCGACTTCCGCCAGGTGAAGGCAGCGCTCTCCGGGCCCTTGAGCGACACGGTCGCCGCGCGCGTGGCGCTCTCCTACACCGACCGCGAGGGCACGTTGTTCAACGCGGCGACGGGCGAGAACATCAACGAGCAGAACAATTTCGGGGCGCGCGGCCAGCTGCTGTGGGAGCCGAGCAACGCTTTCGATATCACCATGGCGCTCGACTGGAGCCGTCAGGACCCGCTGTGCTGCGGCACGGTCTTCGTCGGCGCCGGCGCGACCCAGCGCCCGCTCGAACGCCAATTTGCCGCGCTCGCCGCCGCGCAGGGGTATGCGGTCCCGAGCAACGATCCTTTCGACCGGATCGCCGATCTCGACGCGCCGCTGAGCGCGGTCAACGAGCTTGGCGGGGCGGCGCTCAAGGCCAACTGGCAGCTCGGCTCCGGCACGCTCACCTCGATCACCGCGTGGCGGTTCTGGGACTGGCTGCCCGCCAACGATCGCGACTTCCTCGGTCTGCCGATCACCACGCTCTCGCAGAACCCCTCGCGCCAGGACCAGTGGACGCAGGAATTGCGCTATAGCGGCGAGATCGGACGGGTCGATTTCGTGTTGGACGCTTTCGGCTACTATCAGGAAATCCGCACCGAAGGCTCGCAGGCACAGGGACCGGCGGCTAGCCAATGGCTCATCAATCCCTCCAACCCGCTCAGCAACGATCCGACCGTGCTCGACGGGCTTACTGCCACCAACGACATAAGGCTCGACAATCTGAGCGCAGCGCTTTTCGGACAGCTGAGCTGGAAGGTGACCGATAGGCTGACGCTGCAACCGGGTTTCAGGCTGAACTACGACCGCAAGGAGGGGCTTTACCAGTCGGTTGTGACCAATGGCGACGGGCAGCTGGTCACATTCGCAAGTACCGATCCGCGAATTGTCACGCAGCGCGGCGTGCTAGCGCCGCAGAGCTTCGAGACCACGTTCAGCGATTGGAACCTCAGCTACGACTTCACCGCCAGCTACGAAATCGAACCCGACGTGCTCGCCTATGCGACTTATGCCAAGAGCTTCAAATCGGGAGGGATAAACCTCAACGGCGTGCCGTCCGACGCCGTGGGCGACCCGATCGTTGCCGCCGCGACGGTCGCGCCGGAATCTGTCGATCACTTCGAGGCAGGGGTGAAGGCACAGTTCCTTGATCGTCGCCTTACAGCCAACCTGGCCGCCTTTCGCACCGAGATCGACGACTATCAGGCGCTGGTCACCAATGGTCAACTAGGCGTATTGCGTGGCTATCTCGCCAATGCCGACAAAGTGCGGAGTCAGGGGATCGAAGTCGACCTGTCTTGGCGGCCAAGCGCGCGTTTCAACCTCTATGTCAACGGCGCCTACACGGATGCCGAATATGTGAGCTTCGCCGATGCTCCCTGCCCGCCCGAGCTTTCGGGCGGAACCATTGCTTTGCCCGGCCAGTCGCCCAGCTCCCCGGGTACGCCCGGCGGCATCAGCCCGGAGAACTGCGATATTTCGGGCCAGCGACTGCCCGGCGTTTCCGAATGGGCGTTCTCCTACGGTGCGGAATACACCCACCCGGTGACGCTCTTCGGCGCGGGAGGCGAAATTTATCTTGGATATGACGGTTCGCATCGGGCGGACTTTTCGTCGAACCCCTCACAATCGATCTACACCAGTGTGGACGGCTATTCGCTGAGCAATTTCCGCCTCGGCTTTCGCAGCGATGGCGGCTTCAACATCTTCGCTTGGGCGCGCAACGCGTTCGACGAGGAATATTTCGAGCAGCTTCAGGTGCCTAGTGGAAACACCGGACTGATCGTCGGCAATCCCGGCGATCCGGCCACCTATGGCGCCACCGTAGCCGTCAGATTCTGAAGCGTATCTCAGCCGGAGATTTAACGCATGTTCGACCTATCGACCGTACCCTTGCTCGAGATCGGTAATCTCACTCTCGCCGATATCCTGCCATTCCTCCTCATTGGCTTTGCCGCACAGCTGATCGACGGTGCGCTTGGCATGGCATTTGGTGTGATCTCGCAGACCCTTTTGGTGAGTGTCGGCGTCCCGCCCGCAGCAGCCTCGGCCAGCGTCCATCTCGTCGAGGTGTTCACGACCGGGGCTTCCGGGACCAGCCACATCGTCCAACGCAATGTCGACTGGGGTCTGTTCAGGCGACTTGTTCCATTCGGCATCGCGGGCGGAGTAGCCGGGGCCTACCTGTTGTCGAACATCGACGCATCGGTCGCGAAGCCGTTCGTGATGGCCTACCTTGCCATCATCGGGATGCTGCTACTCTACCGCGCGATCAAGCTGTCAAAGCCGCGATTCGAGGACCCAAAAACCACGCGCCCGCTCGCACTCGTGGGTGGCTTTCTCGATGCTGCGGGGGGCGGCGGTTGGGGCCCGGTGGTTACCTCGAACCTGCTCATCCAAGGCGGCGATCCGCGCAGGATTGTCGGCACGGTCAACACAGCTGAGTTCCTGCTGGCGCTATCGGTCTCGATCGCCTTCATCGCCTCTCTCGGTTTCGCCGCCTTTACGGTGGCAACGGTCGGCCTGATCATCGGGGGCGTCATCGCCGCACCGCTCGGCGCGATGCTAGTGAAGCGCGTCCAGCCGCGCCTCCTGCTCGGCGCGGTTGCGGTATTTCTGATCGCCACCAGCGCTTATTCGATCGTGCAAGCCTTCGGTTGAGTTGCGCAAACGAAGTGGCTTGCCGGGCTGGGAGCCTAGTAGATTTAACATCGAGCCTGCCCGTGATCGCTACAATGTTTGGCGTCGAGCTTGCCGCAGCGTGGAAGCTCAAGGGTGTCTGGGTGCGCCCGGTGCTTGTCGCTGCGGGAGCGGCAACTGGGTTTGCTTTGCTTGGCTGATACGGGGCCGGTTCCGGACTTGCCGGTTTGAACAAGAGCCGCCGGGAAAGCGGCCGTTCGGGCTAATGACCCCGAGCTGAACATTCGACATGCCCCTCAATCACGCCTCAATAAAACCAGGGCGCTATCGCTATGATCACGGCGCCCGCCACGATAGCAGCTGCAGCCCAGCGAATATCGCCGCTCGAGCCGCCGCGAACCGGGGGCGATAGAGACGGCGGCATTCTATCTTGTTCCAATCGCCGGATCGCCGCCCGAATCAGGCGCGGCGCATCATCTCCGATCTTGAACAGTTCCCAAGCAACGCCCTGCAGAATGGGACTCCAGTGCTCGGGTGACAAGCGCGCCTGCGCGATTCGAAACGAAGAGCGTCGCATGGCCTGCGTCAGGTCGAAGTCCGGTTCGATTTTAGCCAATACCCCGTCCATCGTGATCAGCGCCTTGAAGATCAGGAGAAGATCGGGCGGTAACGACATGCGCTCGTCGCGCATCAACCCTAGGAAATCGGTTACCATGGCGCCCAGAACAAGGCGACCGCTGCCATGGCGCGCGATCAGCCGTTCCGATGCAGAGAGCACGCGGTCCGCCGGAACGTCGTCTCCGATCGACCACCGCGTCAACACGTCGGCGAGCTGCGTCGGACTGCCAGTGCTAAGCGCCTGCACGAAGCTGACAAATTCCTCTCTCCTGCGCGGGGATACATAGCCGACCATGCCCAGGTCCAGCAGAGCTATATGGTTGCCCGGCAGGCAGAGAAGGTTCCCCGGGTGCGGATCACCGTGGAACCGGCCGTTCACTAATACCATGTCCAGCACCATGTCGGCACCCAGCGCTGCTATTCGGGCCGGATCAAGGCCCGCAGACACCAGAGCCTGCGCATTGCTCGGCGGCACACCATCAATGTATTCCATGACGAGCAGCGTCTCAGACGTCCATTCCCAGTGGATTTCGGGCACGACGACGCTCGGCTGATCGGCAAAATCGCTTCGCAGACGATCAGCATTGCGCGCTTCGTTCGTGAAGTCGAGTTCCTCAATCATCGCGTCCGCAAGCTGCCGCATCATCCGGCTCGGCCCGAAGCGCCTCGCTTCGGCACTGCCGCGTTCCGCCAGGGCTGCAATATGCGCAAGGAGCCGGATATCCGCCTCGACCCTCAGACGAATGCCGGGCCGGCGGATTTTGACCACTACCGCACGCTCGTCGTGCAGCGTCGCGCGATGGACCTGCGCTATGGATGCCGCCGCCAGCGGTTCTGTATCGAATTCCGAAAAGGCGCTTTCGGGAGCCTCGCCAAGCGCCTCCTCGACAATCGGTCGCAACTCCTCGAACGGAAGCGTCGGTGCCTTGCTATGCAATTGCTCGAATTCTGCAACCCACTCCGGAGACAGGAGATCGGCGCGTGTCGCCAGGATTTGGCCAAGCTTTACGAAGGTCGGCCCAAGTTCTTCCATGGCAAGTCGAGTGCGCCGAGGCAGGCTATGCGACGGACCATCGCCCGCATCGTCACTCCCCAAGCGACCCAGTCCTATCCGCGCGAGCAGAAGGCCGAGGCCATAGCGGGAGGTGACGCTGATCATTTCTTCCAGGCGCTTGCGGTCCCGGCCTGCGATACGCAATGTCTTTAACATCGCTTAGCATACGGGCACGCCGCAGCTTCTGTTCCACATCTAACTTGCGTGCGCGAGACTGCGCCCAATCGGTCGTGCCGAGGACAGCTGGCTCAGCTTATGATACTTGGACGGATGACGTCACGGCCGTCTTGTTCGCTGCACAGCAAGCCTATTCACGGTCGAGCTGACGTCGACTTGCGAGGCCCATTATCGGTTATCGTCGAAATCTTATCCACCACCCCAAGTTGACCGCCCACACACCGGCACCCGATGAGAAATCATGGCCTGCCGGCTGACAGCCTGGTTTTAGGATTTAGAAAGTCGCATTCAGTCGTCCAATCACGGTGGGCCAATAGTAAGTCCCACCAAATCCAGCTCAATTCATCGAAAACTGTCGATGGGAATTGACGGCCGCTCAATTCATCGATAATTACCGATGAATGAAGTCGGCCTCAGCTCTCGATGCACTCTCTGCTCTAGCGCACCCAACGCGGCTTGATGCGTTTCGCCGTCTCGTGCGTAGCGAACCCGACGGGCTCTCGACAGGCCAGCTCGTCGAAGCCTCGGGCCTCACCCAGAGCACCTTCTCGAGTCATCTCGCGATTCTCGTGGGCGCTGGTCTTGTCATACCTGAGAAGCGGGGGCGGCAGATGATCCAACGCGCGAACATCGAGGTCCTGCGCGACCTGATGCTGTTTCTCGCCAAGGACTGCTGTGAGGGCCGAGCAGAGCTTTGCGAGCCGCTTGTCGCCGAACTTTCCCATTGCTGCTGAAGGAGCAGTCATTGCCTGACCGACTCTACAATGTCCTGTTCCTCTGCACAGGCAACTCGGCTCGTTCGATCCTGGGCGAAGCGTTGATGAACAAGATGGGCGAAGGCCGCTTCCGTGCCTACAGCGCGGGTAGCCAACCCAAGGGGGAAGTGCATCCGATGTCGCTCGAGGTGCTCGATAGCTTCGGTTATCCGACCGATGGCCTGCACTCCAAGAACTGGAGCGAGTTCACCAAGCCCGGCGCACCCGAATTGGATTTCATCTTCACCGTCTGCGACAATGCCGCGGGCGAGAGCTGTCCGGTATGGCCAGGCAAGCCGCTCACCGCGCATTGGGGCGTCGAGGATCCCGCCGCGGTGGAGGGTGATGGCCAGCGGCAGGCTTTCGTCGATGCGCTCAGCTATCTCAAGCGCCGGATCGAACTGTTCCTGATGCTCCCGCTACAGAGCATCGACGAAATGGCAATGCGCAGCAAACTAGCCGCGATCGGCCGCCAGGAGGGCGCCAGCGCCAAGGCGAAGGAAGCCTGAATGACCCCTGACATCGTCATCTATCACAACCCCGAGTGCGGCACCTCGCGCAACACGCTGGCGATGATTCGCAATGCCGGGATAGAGCCGCATGTTATCGAATATCTGAAGACGCCACCTTCGCGCACCATGCTCGAACGCCTGATCGAGCGCGCCGCAATCAGTCCGAGGGAGCTGTTGCGCGAAAAGGGCACGCCTTATGCGGAACTGGGGCTCGGCGATGAGAGCCTGAGCGATACAGCGCTGATGGACGCGATGATGGAGCACCCGATCCTCATCAACCGACCACTCGTCGTCTCCCCGCTCGGCGTCCGCCTGTGCCGTCCGTCCGAAGCGGTGCTCGACATTCTGCCAAGTCCCCAGCTGGGCGCCTTCACCAAGGAGGACGGCGAACAGGTCGTGGACGCGGCGGGCGAGCGTATCGCCTGATGCTGCTGGCGATCGCGATCTTCGTTGCCACCATCACGCTGGTGATCTGGCAGCCGCGCGGGCTCGGCATCGGGTGGAGCGCGATCGGTGGAGCCTTGGTGGCGCTTGTAACGGGCGTCATCTCGCTCGCCGACATTCCGGTTGTGTGGGACATCATCTGGAACGCCACCGGCGCCTTTGTTGCGGTGATCCTGATCAGCTTGATCCTCGACCGTGCCGGATTCTTCGAATGGGCTGCGCTCCATGTGGCGCGGTGGGGGCGCGGCGACGGTCGCTGGCTGTTCGTGCTCGTGGTATTGCTGGGTGCAGGCGTTGCCGCGATCTTCGCCAATGATGGTGCGGCGCTGATCCTGACCCCGATCGTAATCGCGATGCTCAGGGCGCTGGGATACAGCGCCAAGGCCACCCTTGCTTTCGTCATGGCGGCAGGGTTCATTGCTGATACATCGAGCCTGCCACTGGTCGTATCCAACCTCGTCAACATCGTGTCGGCCGATTTCTTTGATATCGGGTTCGGCGAGTATGCGCTGGTCATGGTGCCGGTCGATCTTGCCGCCATCGCAGCCACGCTGGCGGCACTGCTGCTGTTCTTCCGCGAGGACATTCCGGCCAGCTACGACCTCACCCAGCTGCGCGCTCCGGCAGAGGCGATCCATGACCGCGCGACCTTCCGCGCCGGCTGGGTGGTGCTGGCCCTGCTGCTGATCGGGTTCTTTGTGCTCGATCCTCTCGGCGTGCCGATCAGTGCCGTCGCTGCGGTCGGCGCGCTTGCGCTCATCGCCATCGCAGCGCGCGGCCACGTCATTCCCACGAGCCAAGTCATCCGCGAAGCGCCCTGGCAGGTCGTGATCTTCTCGCTCGGCATGTATCTCGTCGTCTACGGGATGAACAATGCGGGGCTTGCCACTGCGATTGCCGGGTTGCTGGAGCGCTCCGCCGAGGGCGGCATATGGGGCGCGGCCTTCGGAATGGGCATTCTGTCCGCGGTGCTTTCCTCCGGCATGAACAATATGCCGACCGTCCTCGTCGGAGCGTTGTCGATCGATGCGACCAGTGCCACCGGCCCGGTTCGCGATGCCATGATCTACGCCAACGTGATCGGCTGCGACCTCGGGCCGAAGATCACCCCGATCGGTTCCCTCGCGACCCTGCTGTGGCTGCATGTTCTGGGCCAGAAGGGCGTGAAGATCGGCTGGGGCTATTACTTCCGCGTCGGTATCACGCTGACGACACCAATCCTGCTGGTGACCCTGGCAGCGCTCGCCCTCCGATTGAGTCTCGCATGAAACTGTTCCTCGTCTATCCGCTCGCGGCGCTGTTCGAAATCGCCGGTTGCTTCGCGTTCTGGGCCTGGTGGCGGCTGGAGAAGAGCCCCTTGTGGCTTCTGCCCGGGATGGTGTCGCTGGCGCTGTTCGCCTGGCTTCACGCTTGTTCCGACTGACGCCGCCGGTCGCGCTTTCGCAGCCTATGGCGGGGTCTATGTTGCCGCGTCGCTCCTGTGGTCGTGGATCGTCGAAGGCACTACGCCCGATCGGTGGGACTTCATCGGCGGCGCGGTCGTGCTCGCCGGCGCTGCCATCATCCTGTTCGGCCCACGTGGCTGACGACCCGAATTCGGAGAATTTCCTTGTCCCGTCGGCGTCCCTTGCCCGATCCCGACACCTTCCCGGCGGTTGAGCCGTCCTTCGTCCATGCCCGTCCTGCCAAGAACCTCGGTTCCGACCAGCCACCGCCGCGTATCCTGCTGCTTTACGGCTCCCTGCGGAAGCGCTCGTATTCGCGCCTCGCGGTTGAGGAAGCTGTTCGATTGCTGCAGCTGTTCGGCGCGGAGACGCGCGTTTTTGATCCGTCAGACCTGCCGCTACCCGATCAGATTGGGGCGGATGACCACCCAGCGGTCCACGAATTGCGCGAGCATGCGTTCTGGTCCGAAGGTATGGTCTGGTGCAGCCTGGAGCGGCACGGTCAGATTACCGGCATCATGAAGACCCAGATCGATCACCTGCCGCTAAGCATCGGAGGCATGCGCCCTACTCAGGGGCGGACGCTGGCAGTCATGCAGGTGTCGGCAGGCTCACGGTCGTTCAACACCGTCAACACACTGCGGTTGCTTGGACGCTGGATGCGGATGTTCACCATCACCAACCAGTCCAGCGTGTCGAAGGCATACGAGAAGTTCGACGAGGCCGGCCGCATGAAACCGTCCTCGTTCTACGACCGGATTGTGGACGTCATGGAGGAACTAGTCCGCTTTACGGTCCTCCTGCGCCCGCACTCGGAACAGTTGGTCGACCGCTACTCTGAGAGGAAGGAAGCCGGTAAGGTCATCAATCCGGAGGAGGATATATCGTCGATTGCTCTGTCTTCATCGTGATGGCCGCTTTGAGGGGTTCTTTGGAAGAGGCCGAACGTCCGGAATGGGGCGCAAAGCAGTCTTTCAAATCAAAGTACCGAATGGTTGGGCATGTCGCCGCATTAGGAAAAGTCTGACCGGCCAGCGTCGCTGTCCGAGGTCGGTTGGTAGAGGGGAAAAGCCCTTCGGTCGGCCTCGTGACACGAGGCATAAATGAACAAGCTGAACAAGCGCCCGGACGAGACCGGCACCGATTTCAACCACCATAGCGTCAAACGCGTTCTTCATCCGGTTCGCGACCGGGACAATTGGCCACGTTTGGCGCCGGAAGGAGAAGCCGTCCGCCGGATTGCGGTTATCGACTGCGAAACAACTGGACTAGCCGTTGAGCGGCATCAGATCATCGAACTGTGCATGGCGATAGTCCTGGTAAACGATGCCGGACGCATCGTTGCTGTCGAAGTCGTCAGGAGCGGACTGGTCGATCCGGGTCACCCGCTGTCGGCAGAGATCGTGGAACTGACCGGTCTCACCGACACGGAACTTACCGGGCGATCAATCGACGACGATCAAGTCGCAGAAATGCTGACATCCTGCGATGGTGCCGTGGCCTTCAACGCTGGCTTTGACAGGCCATACATTGAAAAGATGCTTGGGCGGCATGTGCCTGTCCCGTGGGGCTGCGCAATGGCTGACGTGCCGTGGCGCAAGATCGGGTTTGAGCCGGGACCGCAAGGCTACCTTCTCAATCAGGCTGGTTACTACATGCCTTCAGCCCACCGCGCGAAGGACGACGTTCTTGCCTTGGTCCAGCTTCTTGATCACGTCTGCGATGATGGCGAGACCGTCATGGCCAAAACGCTGGCGGCGATGGATGCGCCAGCGTGGCGCTTCGAGGCGCAGGGGGCGCCATACGGATACAAAGACGATTTGCGCGAGCAACGTTATCGTTGGGCGTGGGGGCGGCTGCATGATGTGTGGCACAAGCATGTGCGCGATGAAGCCTACCAGCGAGAGCTTGATTGGTACGTGTCGACCATCGGAAAAGAGCCCGTGATCGTCCCGCTGCCTGCAAGCGAACGGTATCGGTTCCACACCATGTGGACTCCGGCCTGAACGGGTAAGCGCCTAAAGAAGGCAAGGAATGTGAGCCATCCGGCTGAACGGAAAAAAGCTCCGGCCAATAGGCCGCCAACCACACAACAAGGAACTACGAATGATCGATCTCGATATCGGCGGGGCATGCCCCCGCCAGCAGCTGACCTGTGCCCTGTCCCAAGCGCTGGGTCTGCCCACCGAACCCGGCGCTTTCACTGACGCGCTCACAATCGGCACCATGGACTACCCATCCGAACCCGCGCTTGAAATGGTCGCCCGGGCGGCGATGACGGCGAGGCAGGACTCGCTGCTGGCGATGTTCGCCAACGATCAGACCAGCATCTGCGCTGGGATCGCGCTGATCTACCGGACGAAGGACGGAGCGCAGATCATGCAGGTCGAGCCGTGCCGCCTGAGCCGTGGAAAGCCGATCCTGCTTGTCACCACCGATCGCCGCCATGCCTTCCGCCTCGACAAACGCTGTGTGCTGCGATCGTGCGCCGTGCCGTCGAGCGCGAAAGTCGAGCGCGGCGTCGAACGCGCATGGACTGACATCCGCGCTGCCATGATCACGGTCGAGGTCGATCCTGACCAGTGGGAAGCCGGCTATTTCAGCCTGTTCACCGACGCGCAGGCCTTCGCCGACTTCTTGGCCTGACCAGCTTCACATCGATTATCACCAATACGCAGGCGGCGTCTCCAACAGAAGGCGCCGCCTGTCTCGTTTTTCAGAACAGGATTTTCAGCATGCCCCATTCCCATAGACGCCATCCGCGGGTGCTGTGCTCGCTCGCGATCATCCGCGATCCCGGCGAAAGCAGCCCGCGATCCGCTATACGATCGACCGCCATCTTCACTGTCCGCCGCGAACAAAAGGGCGGCGCAAGGTTCGCTATCGATCACCGCGCGTTCGATCGGACAGCGAACCGGGCCGATATTCTGGCTGGCGTCGCCGAGCGCATCCCTGCAGGTGCGACACTTATCGCGCGGGCATCCCGCACATCGCAGCATTACCTGCGGCACGCATTCGCCTCTGGAGGACCGCTGCCGCCCGCTGACCTGCAGCTGCTCCAGGGGGATCGTCCGGACCTCGATATTCTCCCGCTCGAATGCGCGAACAGCGTGCTGGAAGAAATTGCGGCCGCATACCGGATCGAGCGAGCCGGGCCCGGTTCGGACGTCCTGTCGCGATCGCGCAGAGTACCGGACGAAGCGCAGTGCCTTTGGGCGGCGTACCTTTGGTCGCAATGTTCGCCGCACCAGCGGGCGTCGCTCGTCGCCGCCTGGCAGGCATGGCGAGCGCTCGAGCGGGCGCGCTCACTCCCCTTCTGACGAAGCGTGATGATGCCAACACTAGATGAAAGGAAAAGCAGAATGGCAAAAACGTATATCGCGCTCGATGCGGAATTCTTCTGGGACAAGGACCTGTACAAGCAGCACAAGGCTATGGATCCAAAATCAAACCATCGTGCTGTGGCGGTCAAGAAGGTCATGGCCGCCGGCGTGTTTCAGTTCACCATCGACGAAGAAGGACGGGTGATCACCGGCGAGATCGGCAGCTGGTGCGAGCGGGACTGGGCTGACGAGGCTGGCGTGGTCACCAGGGTCTTCGATTATCTGCGTGCGAATGACGACAAGCCCGTCATCACCTATGGCGGGTTGGCGACCGACGTGCCGATCCTGTTGCACGCGAGCATCGCCCACGGCGTCCGGCTGCCACCGCAGCTCATCGACCAGCCTGGCCGGAAAGGCCCGCGCCCTCATCTCGATCTCGGCCTAATGATGAAAGGGGGAGGTAAAACGTGGACCCATCTCAGCCAGCTTTTGCTGCGCATGGGTGTGCCGTTCGACCTCGTCGCAGCGAAATCGTCCGTTCCACGCCCGGCCAGCGATGGAGCTTGGCGAAAACTACGCGATCACGTCGAGCTGGACTGTCTTCTGCTCGCCATCGCAAAAATTGGGTGGTTGGTTGCCCAGGGCACGAATGGCCTACGGCTTGAACCTGCCATCGTAACGCTGGTCGAAGGGTTCTTGCGACGACGTCCGGACCATGGGCTGGCTGGCGAGTTGCGAGCGTACGTTGGTAGCCTGCACGGCAAAATCGCCGAGGGTTTTGACAACGCTGCTTGAGCCTTCCCCATACTTATGCGCCGGACTGGAGAAATTCGGACATCGTCGGTCCGGCGCAAGAAAAATCAACCTCCGCTGATGCGGGCAGGCGACAGTAACCATTTTTTAAACTGTTCCATGGCAAAGCAGTGTCGCGATGCAGCGTGCCGGGACAGAACCCCGAGCCGGAGACCTTAATTCGAGTCGCGCTAACCCTGTGAACCCGAACAAACTCGTGCGCGTTCGACTGGCGCTCGAGGTCGCGAAATGACATTTTCGACACTGCTGTCCACATCCGTGGTCTCGCTCGCCCAGCGAGGAAACCATGGCGAAGGCAGCTGCCGGCAACGGCAATGAAATTAAAAAACCAAGGAGCGCCTGTCCGAATTCGGGCAGTGCCGCGCATACATCGACGAATAACGCGACACGCTCGTATCTCACGAAGCCCCAGGTTCGCGCAGCAATTGCGGCGCTCGACCTTCGGGCAAATTCAAAGCTCATGCGAATGGCGCGAATTCGCGCTTTTACCGCCGGGTTCGACACGGAAGACATCCTGCAGGAAGCGATTCTACGGACGCTAACGTCACGCAGCTGCCCTGCCGGACTCAAGATGGAGTATTTCTTGATGGCGGTCATGCGTTCGATCGCAAGCGCCATCATTGCCCGGCGCAAGAGGGACGAAGCTCGTTATTGCAGCGAACTCGACCTAGTGGTGTCGCCGGTGGCACCAGACGAAGCCTGCGAAATCGCCGAACACTCCGATGCTTGGCGGCAGGCTTTCGACGACGTCGTCGGGGGTTTGACGTGACCCCCTGATTTTCCTCCAGTCTCGATTAGAGTCGGGCGGTTGTTGCACTGCTACCCAACGTCGGACCACTTAGGTCTGGAGTTTTCCGCCTTTCTCATTTCCGGTGGGCTGGATGCACCGGCTGAGTTTGCCAGCATTATCGGGGGGATATTCCCGATCGCGCTGTGCGGTCGCTCTTCGTTGTAGTGTCTACGCCAGGCCTCCAGTTTTTCGCAAGCATCTTGCAGCGACAGGAACCAATGAGCGTTCAGGCATTCGCTGCGCAGCTTGCTGTTGAACGCTTCGATAAAGGCATTGTCCGTGGGCTTGCCAGGGCGGGAGAAGTCCAGGATCACACCGCGTTGGTAAGCCCACAGATCCATGTCCCGAGAGATAAACTCACTGCCATTGTCCACCCTGATCGTCTTCGGATAGCCGATCTTCCTGCATGCCTGATCCAGCGTGGCGACCACGTCCTCACCGCGATAGCTGAACCGGGGATCGATCACCGGCGATAGCCGGGAGAACGTATCCACCACCGTCAGGATCCGCAGCTTGCGACCAGTCGCCAGCTCATCGTGCACGAAGTCCATTGCCCAGACATCGTTCGGTCGGACCGCCGGCGCACGATCCTCTCGCAGCTTCGCCTTCACTCGCCGCTTGGGCGTCTTGTTGCGCAGCTGCAGGCCCAACTCCCTGTAAAGCCTGTAGACCTTCTTCAGGTTCACATGCCAACCGTCCCGACGCAGGATGTAATACACACGCCGATAACCATAGCGGACATGGGTCTCGCAGATCTCCTTGATGCGCTTCTTCAGAAAGGCCGGATCGGTTCGGCGGGACTGGTAGTGATAGGTCGACCGATCAAACTGCAAGGCAGAACATGCCCTACGGATCGTCACCTGCCAGTCCTGCCGAACAGCGTCGATAATCTCGCGCTTCCGATCCGGCCTTAGAGCGTTGGCCGCGCTTCGCTTGGCCGTCTGCGACTCCGTTTGATGACATCCTGCAGCATCTCGCGGTCCAGCGTCAGGTCAGCGACGATCCGCTTCAGTCGGCCGTTCTCATCTTCCAGATCACGCAGACGTCGCATCTCCGACGGCATCAGCCCCGCGTATTTCTTCTTCCAGTTGAAGTAAGTCGCCTGGCTGATACCTGCCTTACGGCACACCTCCGCCACCGGCGTGCCTTCCTCGCCCTGCTTGATGACGAACGCCTTCTGCGCGTCCGTGAACTTCGATGCCTTCATGCCGTAACTCCTCGTCCAGCCAAGGATGTCTACGGCGGAAAACTCTAACTGCGAATGGTCCAGTTTTCAGGTGGCAGAGCACTATGGAAGCGCCATCCCAGATGCTCCAGCACGCCTTGACGGAGGCGATCGCGCTCGCGCGCCCACAAGGCCGAATGGTATGTAGCTCCGTCGCACTCAACCGCCAGCAAATAACTTCCCGGTCTGTCAGGGTGGCGGATGCCCAAATCAATCTTGAAGCCTGCTGATCCCACCTGTGGATCTGCAAGGAAACCGAAGGACCGTATGGTGTCCGCGACATCCTCCTCAAAGGGGGTGTCGGCTTCCTCGCCAGTCGGCATATGCTCGACGAGCTGGCGATGCTTCGCAAATTCGAGGAAACGTTTGAGAACGCGCGGCCCATCCCGTGAAGCGCGACTTACATCAAGTTCGCCCGGGTCGAAGGAAGCGAAGATTTCACACCTAAGCCTAGCCCGCGTGAAAAGCACATTGAGACGACGTTCGCCGCCTTCGGAGTTAACCGGGCCGAAACTCGCGCCGATCATTCTCCCGCCAGGTTCCGTCGGGCCATAGCCGACGCTGATGAAAATCACGTCGCGCTCGTCGCCCTGAACGTTCTCGATATTCTTGACGAAGACATCCTCAGCACCGCCTTCGCGGAGGAAATCGTCAAGAATGGCGTCCTTGCGACGAGCAAGTTCAAGGAGTTCGGTGATCGTATTTTTTTGCGTTGCAGAGAACGTAACTATTCCCAGTGACTGGTCCGGCATCGTCCGTGCGTGATTTGCAACGGCCTCTACCAGAGCTTCGCCCTCCAGCCGATTATCGCGACGACCACCCTTGTCATATGCGCCTGGGACCTGGGTGAAAACGAGGCCGTAAGCTGGGTCTTTCTCCAATGGCGAAGGTGGGAGTATCAAGCGGTCCGCGTAAAATTCGCGGTTTGACACGCGAATGAGCGAAGGATCCCGCGATCGATAGTGCCATTCGAGCAGGCGGGCACCGAGGCCCCGCGCCTCGCACAGGGTCAGGATGCTTTCCAGTTCTGCCAGCTGGGCGGCGCCACCAAGCAAATCCTCGTCTTCGAGCTGTTCATCGTCGTCTTCATCTTGGCTGGCACTGGTAAGTCGGTCGAAGAAGGAGGTCGGTGGGAGCTGTTTTTGATCGCCGACGACGACGATCTGGCTAGCACGGGCGATCGCACCGAGCGCATCCTCGGGGCGCACCTGACTGGCTTCGTCGATAAGCAACAGATCGAAAGAAAGCATCCCTGGTGTCAGATATTGTGCCACCGAGATGGGGCTCATCAACAGCACCGGTTTAATGCGCTGGATGGCATTTGGCGCCTCCGAAAACAGGCGACGAAGCGCTTTGTGGCCACGTTTCTTCCCCATTTCGCCGCGCAACACCTTCATTTCTCCCAACGCACCGCGCGGGAGCTGGCCGAGATGGTTGGCGACAATATGCGTTACGTTGTCCCGCAGATGCTGCTTCTCGAGTTTGGTAAAGTCTGCAACCAGGGCGTTGCGATCGACGCTGCTGAGCTCCCGCAACGCCGGTTCGGCGCTTAGTGCACGTTCCCAAATCGCTTCCGCCCTTGCAAATTTGAGTTCAACGACAGCTGCATCGGCAGCGCATTCCCCGGACGCCATGCGATCGGCGAGAGAGCCAGCGCCAGCGGCGTCTACCTTTGTGCGAGCGTCGATAAGGGCGGCCCACTCTGGATACCGTTCTATTGCCCCTGACATCTGCGCCAGAGCGCCGGCGATTTCGGCTAGTTGCGCATCGTTCCATCCTTCTTCGAAGCGGTCATCAGCTATCCCGAGACGATCGCGAACAAGCGCGACTGATGTCCGTGCCGGACCCGCCAACTGTTTGATCTTATCCACCCAATTTTCGCGCTCCCTGGCTACGGCAGTGGAAACGAGGAAATCGGGTTCGGCATCAAGATCGGCGTTGGCTAACGCCACTCGCGCCGCCCATGCCCGGACAGCCTCAATGCCCTCCCAATCGGTCCGCTCGCCGCGCCAGTTTTCGCCAAGCGCGGCCCGACAAAATTCCTCCTCGTGCCCCCATTCATTCCGGAGCCGGGAAACTTGCAAAAGCCTATCGACTAGCTCCACACGCTCATCGGCAGATTTCGGCAGCTGATCGTTTAGCAATCCCGCAAGTTCACGTGAGGCATTGCGATAAGGGCTGCCCCAGCGAGCGAAGAATGATGTTGTCCCTGCGACGAGCGGGGCGCGAAGATGCGCCACATCACTCGTGAAGGCGTGCTCAATGAAGTGGTCGCTGGCCGCATCGCGTTCTTCGCGCCACCGGCGACCAGATGCCAGGGCCTCAGACAAGCGGTCAATGTCACGGCATTGCAGAAGCTCTCTGGCAAGGTTGCCATCGACCTCTTTCAAGCCGGAGAGTGCAACCAAGAGTTCTTCGACCGGCGCGACCAGGTCGAACCAGCCGCCTTCAGCCAATCCGAGAGAATCCAAAGCGGCATTCATGACGCTATCAAGGGCCGTTACCGCTTCCCGTGCCTCATCTAGCATCGGCCGCAATCTTGCCTGATCGACCGGCTGAAGCTGCGTCACGGTTACTGTCCGGAACGGATGTTTGGCTGGATCGCCAGCCTCCTTCAGTGCGCCACCATAAAGCTTGAGTGCATCCACCGCTTTGCTTTCGGCAGCGCGATCCATTTCAGCCAGGCCGTCTGCAGCGAAAGTTGGCGGCGGCGCTTTCAAGCCCATGAAGCGCGCTTGGCGGCCCAGCATCCCGAACGCCGTTTCGCCTGTATCGCCGATCGGCGAATGGAGAGCCTGGGCGATGGCGTTGAGCTTGTCTCGGCTATGCTGCAGCGCTTCTGGCCTTGCGGGAATTGCAGGCACGGCGGCACCTGCGTTGAGGGTTCGCTTCAGCTCCTCGAGCACCTGGCGTTTGTTCGCGCTACGGGAATGCAATTCAAGACAGATGTCTGCCAAGCCGACTTTTACCAACCGATCGTGCACGACCTCCAGTGCGGCCATCTTCTCGGCCACGAACAAGACGGTTTTGCCCTCCTGCGCGGCAGCCGCGATGATGTTGGCGATGGTCTGACTTTTCCCTGTGCCCGGCGGCCCCTGCACGACAAGGTTGCGACCAGACCGGGCCTCTTCGATTACTCGGGCCTGGCTTGCATCGGCATCGACTACGTGGAAGATTCTGTCCGGCGGCAAGACATCGTCGAGCTTGTCCTCTTCGCCAAAAATTGCGTCGTCGTCGCCCTCGAACCCTTCATAAAGGAGGCCTTTGACGAGCTCGTGGGTTTCCAGCGCGCTATCGGGCCAGACATCGATATCAAGGTCGCGATACATGAGCAGTTTCGAGAACGAGAAGAAGCCCAGTTGAATGGCATCACGGTCGATTTCCCAGCGATCGCGCTCTTCGACAATTTCCTCGACCTCGTCGAAGTATTGCGATGGCTGCCAGTCCTCGCCGATTTCAAGTTCGGGAAGAACCAACCCGAAATCGTCCTGCCATCGCTGCTGGAGCGGAAGGTTCGTAATGAGATCCTCACCGCGCATGCGAATGTCATATGTCGAAGTGCGCTGGTTGCGGACAAGTTCCACCGGAAGAAGGACAAGGGGCGCTTCTCGGCGAACTTCGGACTTCTCATCCTCAAACCAGGTGACGAAGCCGAGTGCCAGGTAGAGGATGTTTACCCCTTGCTCCTCCTCGGCGGTGCGCGCATCCCGCGCGATCTTCAGGAGCTTCTTGGCAAGAGCGTCCGGCCCCAGCGGGCTTTCCAGCAAGTTGTCGGTGTAGCGGTTCTCGTCGAAAGTCTCCGTTTCACCCGTATCTTCCGCAAGCAGGATTTCCCCCTGCTCGTGTTTGTCCTTGCCAAGGGCGCGAAAGCGCATCGTTTTGCCACTCGGAAGGATGGCGTAGACGTCATCTGAGCGTTCGTTGATAATATTCACGACGGCGCCGCGCGTGTTCGCCCTGTTGACGTGCACGAGCCGGTTGCGAGTGCCAGTCTCAACCAGCCGGCGCCGCGTCTCATCGAACAGCTTGCGCACTTGCGGATTGGCCTCGGCGTTCATTCAAATTCCCCTGTTCTACCCTGTGATGGGTAGTCAATTTACTTGCTGAAAATCAATATAATGCTGTGGCATTGCGTAAGGCTTATTCGGTTTTCATCGATCACCTACAGCAAGATTGTGCCAATTTGCCTAGATGGGCGTAGCGAGACCCTTTCCGCCTTGCTATCCCGTCGCAGCCGCATGGTATGAGGGGTAAGAATGGCAAAGAAAGCAGACAGTTCTAAGGGCGGCGACCTCGGTTTCGAGGCCGAGCTGTTCAAGGCAGCGGACAAGATCCGCGCCAATATGGAGCCGTCCGATTACAAGCACGTCGTCCTCGGTCTGATCTTCCTCAAACATATTTCCGATGGCTTCATGGCCAAGCGCGCCGAACTTGAAAAAGAGTATCCGGACGGCGTCGAGGACGAGGACGAATACCGGGCCGATAATGTCTTCTGGGTGCCGAAGCCCGCACGTTGGTCGCACCTGCAGGCGAGCGCGAAGCAGCCCGGCATCGGGAAGCTGATCGACGAGGCAATGCTCGAGATCGAGAAGGTGAACCCTTCGCTCAAAGGCGTGCTGCCGAAGGACTACGCCCGCCCTGCGCTCAACCCCGTCATGCTGGGCGAGCTGATCGACCTCATTTCCGGCATCGGCTTCAAGTCCGACGAGGGGCAGAGCCGCGATGTGCTCGGCCGCGTCTATGAATACTTCCTCGGCCAGTTCGCCGGTGCAGAAGGCAAGCGCGGGGGCGAGTTCTACACCCCGCGCTCGGTCGTGCGCACCATGGTCGAGATGCTGCAGCCGCATGATGGCCGCGTATATGACCCGTGCTGCGGATCGGGCGGCATGTTCGTGCAGTCGGAGAAGTTCGTCGAGAATCACGGCGGACGCATTGGCGACATCGCCGTCTATGGTCAGGAGTCGAACCATACGACCTGGCGGCTCTGCATGATGAACCTGGCGGTGCGCGGAATCGACGCAGACATTCGCTGGAACAGCGACGGCAGCTTCCACCGCGACGAATTGCCAGACCTGCGCGCCGATTACGTGCTCGCCAATCCGCCGTTCAATGTGTCGGACTGGGGCGGCAACCGTCTGCGTGAGGACGGGCGCTGGAAGTTCGGCATTCCCCCTGCGGGAAATGCGAACTTTGCCTGGCTGCAACACATCCTGCACCATCTGGCACCGGCGGGCACGGCGGGCGTGGTGCTGGCCAACGGCTCGATGTCTTCCACGCAGAGCGGCGAGGGCGAGATCCGGCAGGCAATGGTCGAAGGCGACGTGATCGACTGCATGATCGCCATGCCCGGCCAACTGTTCTATTCGACGCAGATCCCGGTGTGCCTGTGGTTCCTTGCCAAGGACAAGTCGAACGGGCTGGTCGGCGATGCCAGGCTGCGCGATCGGCGCGGCGAAATCCTGTTCATCGATGCCCGCAAGCTCGGCCATATGGTCGACCGCACTCGGCGCGAGTTCTCGGATGAGGACATCGCGCGGATCACCGACACCTACCACGCTTGGCGCGAGGGCAAGGATTACGAGGACGTGCCTGGCTTCGCGTATTCCGCCAACCTCGAAGAGGTGGCGAAGCATGGCTATGTGCTGACGCCGGGGCGCTATGTCGGCGCGGAAGATGTTGAGGATGACGGCGTGCCGTTCGCGGAGAAGTTCGCATCGTTGCAAGCGACTTTGGAGGATCAGTTTGACGAGGGGGAGCGGTTAACGGCGACGATCCGGGAGAAACTGTCTCAGGTCTTCGCCAATGATTGATTGGCAGCCTAGTTCTCTCGCCGAGCTTATCGATATCAAGCACGGTTTCGCTTTCAAAGGGCAGCACTTCGTCGATTATCAGACCAATGATGTGCTCGTGACGCCCGGCAATTTCGCGATCGGGGGAGGCTTCAAGTCGGACAAACTCAAATATTATGACGGCCCTGTGCCTGACGAGTATGTTCTTCAGCCAGGGGACCTAATCGTCACCATGACCGACTTAAGCAAACAAGCTGATACCCTAGGATATTCGGCAATTGTGCCGAAAGACGGTCCGCGATTGCTTCACAACCAACGTATCGGTCTCGTGACGTCGAAAGACAAGGCGATCAGTCTGGACTTTCTCGGGTGGCTGATGAGGACACCGGCCTATAGGAACTGCGTAGTTGGCAGTGCCACAGGGTCGACCGTCAAACACACATCGCCGACCCGGATCAAAGAATTCGAATTTCTTCTTCCGCCGGAGAACGAGCAAAACTCGATCTCGGCGACTCTCAACGCCCTCGACCATAAGATCGAGCTGAACCGGCGGATGAACGAAACGCTGGAGGCGCAGGCGCGGGCGCTGTTCCGCGACTGGTTCGTCGACTTCGGCCCTGTGAAGGCCAAGATGGCCGGCGATACCCCCTATCTCGCGCCGGACCTCTGGTCGCTCTTCCCCGACCGCCTCGGCGATGCTGGCGTTCCGGAGGGGTGGAAGTTCTCTCCCCTCACAGAGCATTTCGAAATTATCGGAGGTGGCACGCCAAAGACGTCAATCGCGGATTATTGGAACGGTCCGATTCCCTGGTTCTCTGTTGTCGACACGCCTTCAGCCTGCGATGTTTTCGTTTTCAGGACCGAAAAAACCATAACGCAGGAGGGCATCGAGAATTCGTCTGCCAGAATTGTGCGTGCAGGAACGACAATTATCTCGGCGCGAGGAACGGTCGGAAACCGCGCAATTGCCGCACAAGATCTGACCTTTAATCAGTCTTGTTATGCCCTTCAGGGCCTTAGTGGTGCTAGCGATGAATTCGTTTATCTCGCAGCGGGCCACATGGTCGATCGCTTGAAATCGATGGCGCATGGGTCGGTGTTCTCCACGATAACCCGTAAGACTTTCGAAGGTCTCTCGCTGGCTCAGCCGAATGAGGCGCTTCACGAAGCATTCCGAACCATCGTTTCGCCGCTATTTTCCAAGATTCGAGCGAATGTCGCGGAAAGTCACACGCTTGCCCAGACCCGCGACCTGCTGCTGCCCAAGCTAATGTCCGGCGAAATCCGCGTCGGCGAAGTATCGAGCAAAAAGCTTTCTGCTGCATGAGCGACGATCTGGACTCGGCGCTCTGGAAAGCAGCGTGGCGGTTCTCCGACACCCGTATCCAAGCACTCGCGCGCAAGGTGATCCACGCCATGCAGCGTATGCCGGCAAGCGGCATTTTCGGGGATGATTACCGGTTCAAAACCGTTTGGGACGAGTATTGCCACGAGGCGCAGGAAGGCCCGCATCCGATGCTGGAAGCGGCATTCGACCAAACCGTCGCTCCGATGATAGCGTGGCACATCGACCAGCTGGATCACTCAGAACGCCAGCTGTTGGAAACTGCGCTGGCCGAAGGTGCAGAAGAGTGGGGCGACATCGCAACGGTCGTCCGTAAATCCTTGCAAGGGATTGCGATTGCTCGCGATTTGAGCAAGTTCGCAAACTACTGATTATGTAGCAGGGGGTGCGCATGAGTGAATTGAAGACCTGTTTCAAGCGCGTCGATTACGACCTTTCGAGCCTGCTGCACTTTATAGACGTTGGCGATATCGGTTTACCAGATATCCAGCGCCCGTTCGTCTGGAAGAACGCCAAGGTCCGCGACCTGTTCGATTCTATGTATCGCGGCTTCCCGGTGGGCTATCTCCTGTTCTGGGAGAATGCGGTCGAAAGCGGCGCAAAGCAGATCGGGTTCGATGAAAAGCAGCGAGATGTGCCCGCTCGCCTGATCGTGGATGGGCAGCAGCGCTTAACCTCACTCTATGCCGTGTTCCGCGGCCAAAAGGTGCTCGACGAGAATTACGCCTATCGCCAGATCGAAATCGCCTTTCGCCCTAGCGACGGCAAATTCGAGGTGGCGGATGCTGCCATTCGGCGCGATCCGGAATGGATACCCAACATCTCGCAGCTATGGTCTTCGGGTGCGTCGAGCCGCAAGCTGGTCAATGGTTTCATCGACAAGCTGGGCCAGAAGGTGGAATTGAGCGAGGCCGAGGAAGAGCACATCGCGCACAATCTCGATCGCCTTTTCGACCTGCAGAAGTATCCGTTCACAGCGTTGGAAATCGCGCAATCGGTTGAGGAAGAGCAGGTTGCCGACATCTTCGTCCGGATCAACAGCGAGGGGGTGAAGCTGAACCAGGCTGACTTCATCCTTACCCTGCTGTCGGTGTTCTGGGAAGAAGGACGCACCGATCTCGAACAGTTCTGCAGGGCGGCAAGGGTCCCGGCGAAAGGTTCGGACTCGTCGCCGTTCAACCACTTTCTCGAGCCAGACCCTGACCAGCTTCTCCGCGTGGCAGTGGCGTTGGCTTTCAACCGTGGGCGTTTGAAAAGCGTCTATCAGGTCCTGCGGGGCAAGGACCCGGACACCGGCGAATACGATCCGCAGCGCAGACAGGACCAGTTCGACATCTTGGCGGAGGCGCAGGCGCACGTCCTCAACCTCAACAACTGGCACCAGTATTTCAAGGCGCTGGTCGGCGCGGGTTTCCGCAGCGGAGAGCTCGTTTCATCCACCAATGCGCTGCTGTTTGGCTATGCCTTCTACCTGATCGGCAAGGTTCGTTTCGGTCTGGCCGAGCATCAATTGCAGCGCGCAATCGGTCGCTGGTTCTTCTTCGCGTCCCTAACCGGTCGCTACACCAGTTCGCCCGAAACCGTGATGGATGGCGATCTCGCCCGCATACGCGAAATCGATACCGGTGACGCCTTCCTGTCGTGGCTCGACGGAGAGATCACCAGCGAGCTGACCAACGATTTCTGGCAGATCACCCTCCCATCGCAATTCGACAGTTCGTCTGCCCGCAACCCGCAGCTGTTCGCGTTCTTCGCAGCGCAGAACCGGCTCGGCGCACCAGTGCTGTTCTCGCACAAAACCGTTTCGGATATGCTGGATCCCACGATCAAGACGACGAAGAAGGCGCTGGAGCGGCACCATCTGTTCCCTAAAGCCTGGCTTGAAGCGCAAGGCGTAAGCGACCAGCGGATGCGCAACCAGATGGCGAATTATGCTCTGGTAGAGTGGCCGGACAACATCGACATCAGCGCCAAGGCGCCGCAAGACTATGTGCCGCAGATCAAGGTTCGCTTCTCCGATGAGGACTGGGCCGAAATGCATCGGTCTCATGGCTTGCCCATGGGATGGGAGGCGATGCCTTACGACCAGTTCCTTGAAAAACGACGTGATCTTATGGCGAGTGTCGTGCGCCGCGGTTTTGAGAAGCTCGCGTAGTGGGCAAGTTCGTCGAAGATCACGTCGAGGAAGCGGCACTCGAGTGGCTCGGTGAACTAGGCTGGACGATCGCGCACGGACCCGATGTGTCTCCGGACAGCCCGCAGCCTTTGCGCGCTGCGTACCAGGATGTAGTCTTGATCGACCGTCTGCGCGATGCAGTGGAGCGGTTGAACCCATCAATCCCCGCTGACACGCGCGAAGAGGCCATTCGTCGCATTCTGGCAAGCGAAACGCCATCGTTGGTGGAGGAGAACAGGCGGCTTCATCAATACTTGGTCGAGGGCGTGCCTGTCGAATTCTACGACGACGGAAAGATGCGCGGAGACCGTGTTCGCCTGATCGATTTCGGTGGCAGCGGCGGTTTCGATCAGAATGACTGGCTGGCCGTGAACCAGTTCACGGTTATCGAGCAGGGACACAATCGCCGTCCAGATGTGGTGCTGTTCGTCAACGGCTTGCCGCTCGGCGTGCTCGAGCTGAAAAACCCAGGCGATGAGAACGCGACACTCTCCGGCGCCTTCAACCAGCTCCAGACTTACAAGGCGCAAATACCGGCCCTGTTTCGAACCAATGCTGTCTTGGTCACCTCTGACGGCATCAAGGCGCGTGTCGGTTCGCTTACAGCAGATGAAGAGCGCTTCATGCCTTGGCGTTCGGTCGACGGCGAAACCATCGCGCCTACAAGCGATCCCCAGCTCGAAACTCTCATCAAAGGGGTATTGGACCGGGGCAACCTGATTAGACTGCTGCGCGATTTCACAGTATTTGGCGATACCGGCAGCGGGATTGTCAAAATTGCCGCGGCGTATCACCAGTTCTTCGCTGCCAAAAACGCCTTGTCAGCAACGCTTCGTGCTTTGCCCTATGCGACTGCTAGAGGCGACGGCCCGTTACGTGAAAGTCCGCTCAACTATGGCCTGCCAAGTCAGACAGAGCAGGCGCCTGGCGACAAGAAGATCGGGGTAATCTGGCACACCCAGGGATCGGGCAAGAGCCTGCTGATGGCGTTCTATGCCGGCCTTCTCGTCCGCGATCCTGCATTGGAAAATCCCACCGTTGTAGTCATCACGGACCGCAACGACCTCGACGACCAGCTGTTCGGCACCTTCTCCATGTGCAGCGATCTCATCCGTCAGAAGCCGGTTCAGGCCGACAGCCGCGATGATCTGCGCGTGCAGCTTGACCGAGCGGCGGGCGGGGTGATTTTCACTACGATCCAGAAATTCGCGACGGCCGAGGGTGAGGACGAACTCGCACCAGTTAGTGAGCGGCAAAACATTATTGTGATGGCGGACGAAGCGCACCGGTCACAATACGGCTTCCGCGCGCGCATCGAGCCCAAGACCGGCAAACGCGCTTATGGCCACGCAAAGTATCTGCGCGATGCCCTTCCGAACGCATCATTTATTGGGTTCACCGGGACGCCTATCGAAAAGGACGATGTGAACACGCCAGCGGTGTTCGGCGACTATGTCGATATCTACGATATCAGCCGTGCGGTCGAAGACGGTGCCACAGTGCCGATCTATTACGAAAGCCGATTGGCGCGCATCGAGCTGCCGGAAGATCAGATGCCACTTATCGATGCCGAGGTGGAGGAACTGACTGAGGACGAGGCAGCCTCGGATCAGGAAAAGCTGAAGGCCCGCTGGGCCGCAGTCGAGCGTTTGGTGGGCTCCAAAGCACGGTTGAAGCTCGTCGCAACCGATCTGGTCGAGCATCTCGAACGAAGGCTTGAGGCGTTAGACGGCAAGGCAATGGCCGTGTGCATGAGCCGCCGTATCTGCGTGGCGCTCTACGACGAAATTGTCGCTCTTCGTCCGGAATGGCATTCCGACGATGTGTCGCAGGGCGCGGTGAAAGTTGTGATGACCGGCAGCGCCTCGGACCCTCAGGAATGGCAGCCGCACATAGGCGGGAAGGCACGCCGGGATGAGCTGGCGAAACGTGCCAAGGATGCGAGTGACCCCCTCAAGCTCGTATTGGTGCGCGATATGTGGCTAACCGGTTTCGATGCTCCGTCGATGCATACGATGTATATCGATAAGCCGATGCGCGGCCATGGTCTGATGCAGGCCATCGCGCGGGTGAACCGCGTTTTCCGCGATAAGGAAGCCGGACTTGTTGTCGACTACATCGGTATCGCCCAAAACCTGAAAGCAGCGCTTGGCATCTATTCGCCATCCGACCGCGAAAAGACCGGTATCGACGAAAAGCTGGCTATCCGCGTGATGCTCGAGCGGTTCGAAATCGTAAGTGCCATGTTCCACGGTTTCGATTGTGGGCCCGGAATGCGCGGAACGCCGAGCCAGCGTTTGAAATGTCTCGCCGAAGCGCTCGAATGGATTTTGGCTCGTCAGCACGAAGCGGCGCAGAAGGAAACAGCCGACGAAGCAAGGAAGACCGCGCATCGGCGCTTTCAAGACTCGGTCTTAGCCTTAAGCAAGGCCTTTGCCTTGGCATCCGCAAGTGATGAGGCAAAGGCCATCCGCGATGAGGTAGCTTTCTATCAGGCTGTGCGAGCCGCGCTGGTCAAAAGTAGCGGTGCTACGAAATCCAAGAAGGATCGCGAACTCGCGGTTCAACAGCTGATCGACAGATCTGTCGTCTCGACGGAAATTATCGATATTCTGCAAGCGGCGGGTATGGCCTCGCCAGACATCTCAATCCTATCCGATGAATTTCTGGCAGAAATGCGCGATAGCGAGCGGCCCAATCTGGCGCTTGATGCCCTAAAGAAGCTGCTGGCCGACAAGATCCGGTCCAGGTCGCAAACCCACGCTGTCGAAAGTCGGAAATACTCCGAACGGCTTACGGTCGCCATCGCGCGCTATCACACGAATGCAGTCAGCACCGTCGAGGTGCTGCAGACGCTGATCGAACTCGCAAAAGAAATACGCGAGAAATTGGCGCGAGGAGAAGAGGGAGGTTTGTCCGATGAGGAGATTGCCTTCTACGAAGCCTTGGCGGACAATGAGAGTGCCGTCGATATTATGGGCAATGACAGCCTCAAGATCATTGCTGCTGAACTCGTCGAGAACCTCAAAGCGAATGCAAGCGTCGATTGGGCGCACCGTGAATCGGCACGAGCGAGGATGCGCGTCCTTGTGAAACGCATCTTGCGCAAATACGGTTATCCGCCGGACCTCCAGGACGCGGCTGTGCATACCGTGATCCAGCAGGCCGAACTGCTAGCCACGTCGTGGTAGCTAACGACGAACAGCACTCTCCCTCTATACTGTCAGAGTGTCACGAAAATTCTCCAATGATTAGAGTGCCCATCTTTGTCCTCTATGGGGCACCATCTGTTCTTTCGCCAAAGCTCGCGGGAGATTGCGAAAGTCTCTGAAATAGCATATAAAAATCGTCAGTGTTGACCGCTGGCGATCGCTGAAGATCGGTTTCGACCTGGGGGCCTCGGGGGCCTTTTTTGCCCGAGGCCCCATGGCGTTATCCGACCTCCAAGTGAGACAAGCGTGCCCGCGCGAACGCGACTGGAAGATCTTTGACAGCGGTGGCCTGGACCTGCTGGTGCGGTCCAATGGTTCTAAGCTATGGCGGATGAAATATCGCTACTACGGCAAGGAAAAGAAGCTGTCGTTCGGGCGCTATCCCGAGGTCGGGCTCAAAGAAGCACGCTTGCTGCGCGACGAGGCGCGGGTGGAGATAGGCCGCGGTGGTGATCCTGCGCGCTCCCGGGTTTCCCCAGTGGACACAGATCGGCCAAGATAGCGGGTTGGATCCGTTGGGAATGCAGCGACCGGTCGAGGTCCTCTTCCAGTCGCTCGTACCTGGCATCAGCACGATCACGCTTCGCCTGCGCTACTATTCCTTCTTCGCTTGGGTGCTCGAGGCCTTCGCGAAAGTCGAGCAGAAAAACGACCCGCGCGCGTTCAACACGTTCCATAGGCGGGCTGAGGTCTTGCTGGCACTCGCAAGCGCCCGAGAAGGCAGCGAGGTCGGCGTAACCGGTATTGACTGGGCATGGCGCCGGCTCTCGGAGGCGGGAGAGGACGAGGACAATGGTCAGGTGATCGCGTTCGACCTGGCGGCCGCACCGGACGCGCCCCTCGAGGACCGCTACCTTCGCAACAAGGGCGGTGCGTTCGGCGCCATTTACTCGACGCAGATGTACGACATGGACCTCGTCGAGCTTTACGACGAGGACATCGGTATCCCCTATTGCACCAGCGCGGCGCTGCTGCCGCTGGCGGAATCGTTCGAAGAAGCGGTAGGCTCCCGGTCGGGTGAGTTCCTCGAAGCGCTCAACGACGGAAAGGCCTCGCTTTCCCAGCTCGACGACCTCGCTGTCTTCCTGCCATCGAGGGTCGAACCTGGGAGCACGGAGCAGGCCGCACTCGTCGATGCTTTGCTCGGTCGGCTTGGCAAGGCGTCGATCGAGAACGCCCGCCGCCGTGAAACGCTCAGGCTGGTGTTGGCGCGGGCCGAGGCGGCGGCGAAGAGGCCGAGGACCGAAGAGCTCAAGTGGGAGTTCTTCGAGCTCGCTGACTAGCCCGGTAACAATTTGTCGAGCGAGGTCTGCGAGGCGTGGGCGCTTTACCAGGCGAGCGACCTCCTCCGGCTGGCCTACGAGTGCCTGCTCAAGGCGTCTCTAGTCGAAGTGCGCGGCGGGGTAGGTGGAGGGCTCACGATCGGCGCGACCGTGGCCAGCTTGGTTGAGGCAGCGGAGGCCCGGCGCGAGACAAGTTTCGAGGACTTCCTCGCAAACTCAGGAAAAAACGAGACGACGAGAGAGCTGACCGAAGCGATGCTCTCGGCCCAGAAAAGGGGTGAGACTGACGAGATGGTGGCGGGCGCGGTTCGCCTCCTTGCCCGGCTCTACAGGCGCACTGGAGAATTTAGCCCAGGAGTCCTCGAGTGGTTGAACATCGACGAGTACTTTCAGTCTCTCGTGACGGAGGTAAAGTTCTACGAGACCCTGCTACGCCTCCCGACGAGCGAGGCACTCGGCCGGATCGTCACCGATCGCGACATTAAGAGACACCTGTGGGTCGCCTCGCGCAAGCTTCGATACAAGGCATACACCTTTCTGCTGGAGCCCGACGAGGGCACGTTGCGTTATCGTGACGACTTCCGGATTCCGCCGAGCAGCCCCCGCCTCGACCAGGCGATCCAGTTCCTCGTCGACGGCGGCCTCATAGATGAGAGCGGCATAACCCCGCTAGGTAGGGCGGAGCTCGCGAAGGCATGAAATACTACGACGTCTTCGGTGACACCGGCTACCACTCGGCATTCCTCACGACCTTCTCTTTTACCGCGCAGGCGTTCGAGGAAGTCCCGCTCCCCAAGCTCAGGGGAGCGGGTTGCCGGAACGTCACTGTCCTCGCGGACCAGTCGATGCCCAACCTAAGCCTCGAGGAGTTTGGCCTCCCGCGTTTCGCGGGTTCGCTCTACCACTTGGCAAAGGTCGACGTGCCCGGCGCCTTTCACCCTAAAGTCACACTCCTGCTCGGCAAGGAGAAGGGGCAGCTGCTGGTGGGGTCGGCCAACCTTACCGCCTTGGGGATCGCGGGAAACAGGGAGCTCGTCGCTGACCTCTCGTACGCGCGGGAGGATCCTAGGTTCTTGCCGCTATTCCGGGAAGCCTTCGAATACATCGAGCCCTACACCCCGGCCAGCGACCCGTGGTTCCCGGTCGCCCGCCACCGCGCCCTGTCGCTTTCGCCGTGGCTCGCCGGTGAAGGGTCGGCGGACGGAGAGGATGCTCCCGACGGACTCGCGCTACTACTAGACCGAGGCCCCGCGACTATCCTCGAGCAACTGGTCGCCAACGTCGGCGACGACGAGATTAGCCGACTGATCGTCATGTCCCCCTACTGGGACCGCAAGCTCGAGGGCCTCAGGCGGCTCCGCGTGGCGCTGGGCACGCCAGCCATTGATCTCCTCATCGAGAAGAGCAGGGGCGAGTTCCCGACAAGCGCTTACGACGCTTCTGCCGGCATTGAGTCGTTTGACATAGAGGGCGAAGGGAACGGGCGCTTCAACCACGCGAAACTGGTCGTCGCGCTCGGCCGCGACTGGGACCACGTCATGTCGGGAAGCGTCAACTGCACCGTCCCTGCCCTGCTCGGGCCTACGGTTGCCAACGGTAACGCGGAGGCGGCCGTTTACCAGCGGGTAGCGCCGGGCACGGCGCTCGCGCGGCTCGAGCTGGACGGCTATCGCGGGGCTCAACTTGATCCCTCTTCGTTGCCGGAACCGGTCTACTCCAAGGTCAAGGCCGAGGAAAGAGGCCCCCGCGAGGCGGGCACCTTCCAGCTTCGTCGCAGCACGATCACGTGGAAGCCTGCGCCGGGCTTGAAATTCGTACCAACGAGCGCCTGCCTCCTCGACAGGCTAGGCGCAAGCCCGTGGGGTGACCTCGCCATAAGTGCCCTCGAGGAAACCGGCTGGTCCATCGCCCTCGAGCCCGAGCGGCCCCGGGCAGCCCGAGTCCAGTTCGCCGAACGGCAGCTTATCAGCCGTGACCATGGTGCTCGACTTCGACGTCCTTGCTCCCTCCACGCTCCCCTCGAGCGGTGGCAGAAAGGCAAAAGTTGCTGACCGTTTGCTGGGAGCCACCCAAGAAGACCTCGAGCTCGTTGGCTTCCTCGCCGAGCTAGAGACCATTGAGCTCCACGAGATCGGGTCGCCCTCGACGAAGTTTGCCAAGGCCAGGGTGGGCGACACGAGGGAAGAAGAGCGGACCTATTCCACCTTGTCTTACGACGACTACGTGAAAGCGCGAGAAAGAAGGGAAGCTTCAACCGGCTCATCGACCTTGTCTCGCGGGATCTCTCCGAGGAAGAGGACGCGGAGCTGAGGCGAACTGCCTCACAGGATCCTACCGCAAACGAACCTAGCGCAATAACCGAACAAGAAGCGGTGTGGGAAGAAGTCCCAAAGGCACAGCGACCCACGCAAATGCCCGAGGAGAGGGCGCTACGAGAGGCTCGATCTGACAAGATCGTCGAAGCGATCGCAGCTTTCGAGACGAGAACCAAGGCGCTCCGTGGTAGGCCGATCACAACGACCGAGCTGGTCTGGCTCAGGCTCCTGCTACAACTTGTCCTGAACTACGCCGAGCCCGCGGACGGAACCGCCGTCGGGGCGGGAACCCTGCCGCTGGCGGACAAAAAGGGTTATGGCTGGGCCCGTCTTCTCGGTCGCCTCCTCATGCAGCACTTCGGGACCTTCCTCGCGCTGCAGGCTCTTCGGCTCGAAGAAGACGAGAACGAGCAGCTGCGCGTGATCGAGTATTTGGCCACCGCGTAGTTCGCTGCGCAGACGGCGAGACTCGGAATTGCTGGCCATCCTCGTGCAGACGTCCTCAGGAAGCCGATAGACCCGGCAAATCTGGTCCGCAACGGGCTTACGTCACTAGCGCGGCCGCGCAATGCAAAGCCTTTGACAATTTCGTTCATCGGTAGCCTGTTCAGCGTCCGGCAGTACGACTCAGTCGGTTGACTGAAAATGGGCCGGGAGCGGAACGTCGGTTTTGAACAAATATTGCTCTGGAGCTGCCATTAGCGGCACGTTGAGTGTCTGCAGCTGCTATTCCGTCGTCAGCGCAGCCACGGCCCCGTGATCGCCAGCGTCGCCGTGGGGCTATAGGCATTGACGAAGAGCGTCATGCCGTCAGGCGACCAGCAGGCCCCGGCCAGTTCGGTCTGCGTCCGCAACCGCGCGAAGGGATAGGCGTGTCCGTCCGGCGTGATCCCGCGCAAGTGATTGTCGACCACGTCGGTGTATTGGTCTTCACAGACAATGAGGTGGCCGTTGGGCGCCACTGTCAGATTGTCACCATAATTGAACTGGTCGGGCGAGGTGCTTTCAAAAAACAGGTCCAGCCGGCCTTTGCCGGGGCTAAAGCGGAACACCTGCCCGAGTTTTGCCGCGCCGCCCGATGTGCAGCAGAAGAAGAGCTCTCCGGTTCCCATATGGATGCCTTCGCCCCGCGCGAAGAGCGTCGCCCCCTTTGCCGCTCCGCGCTGCCGCAAGTCGTCTTCGGGGCTGGCGACATTTTCGAGATCGATCCACCGCACCTTTGCCGCACCGCCCGGCGCCATGCCGCGACCATCCCAGTTGCGGCTGTCTGCAATGCCGTCGGCAGCCAGCGCCTGAAGCTTGCCGCCAGCGAGAAGCTTGCCGGGCAAGGCCGGAATGAAGCGATAGAGAAGGCTGTCGTCGCGGTCCTCGGTCATATAGACAATACCGGTTTCGGGATCGACTGCAGCGGCTTCGTGGTTGAAGCGGCCCATAGCCTCCAGGGGGACAGGGTCCACCAGGCCCGGAGCGCTGGCGGGAACTTCGAACACCCAGCCATGGTCGCGCCCGACACCGTCCCCCGCACGTGTCATGTCTTCTTCGCAGCTCAGCCAGCTCCCCCACGGGGTAACGCCCCCCGCGCAGTTACGAATTGTGCCAGCGAGCGACCGATATTGACGCTCGACCTTGCCGCTCGCGGCATCGAGCACCAGCGTGGTCGTCCCGCCGGGAAGCACTCCGCCGCCGCTGCGCCTATCGAAGCCCGAAACAAGCTCGCCGCCCGCATCATGCTGCACCTTGAGTTCGTGATTGCGCACAAGGGCGAGCTTGCCCTTGCCAAGGCCGAAGCAGCCCATGCCATCGGCGCGATCGGGCACGGTGCCGCCGTCGTCCATCGCATCGCCAAGCCGCGAGATCAGTCGGTAGGAAAAGCCCCTTGGCAGATCGAGCAGACCCGCCGGGTCCGCCTGCAAGGCGCCGTAGGGGCTTGGCGCCGTTGCACCGGTCAACCCGGACTGCCGCGCAACGCAGCCGCTCGCCAGCAGCGCGGCAAACGCGCTCCCCGTTGCCAGGAATGTGCGCCTGTCAGCGTTCATGGCCTTGTCGCAACTACCTGTTGCCTGTCGCATCCAGGATCGCCTCCCAGGATACCAGCTTGAAATTCTGCGCTTGCGGACTGTTGTCGCCATCCTGCGCAACGAACAGGCCGTCCGGGTAGTCGGCTCCGAAACTTCCGGGGGCGAGATCTATCCCGTCCGTTTCCTGCGTTGCGCCGAACGTGCCTGCACCGATGCGAAAGCGGCCCGCAGGTGCCATGTCCGGCAGTCGGTAGAGCGCATAGGCGTTGTCGCCCTGGCTCGAGGCCACGAGGAATCCCCCGTCCGTGGCCTCGGGCCAGATCGCCAGCCCCTCGACATCGGCAACCAGTTGCCTGCCGTCGGTTTCAGCGACAAGTTCACCTTCGGTTTCACCCGGCGCGAAACGCCAGATGCCGCGCATCTCCTCGCCGACATACAGCGTGCCGTCGCGCGGATCGACGACGCAACCTTCCGGTTGCGTGGCAACACGCAAGCTGCGTAGGGAGCGGAAGGATAGCGTCGGCGCAAGATCGATCGCAATCTCGGTGACAGTGCCGTTCTTCAACGGGGAATAGGCGCGCAACTCCCCGCCGATATTCGCCATGCAGAAACCGTACCCTTCGCCTGCGCCCGCCTGCGCTTTGCCCAGCAGCGAGAGTTCGCCGGTCGCGGTGTCGAGGCGGAACACTTGTATTGCCGCGTTGGCCGGATCGTTGCGGTCGCTCGCCGCAACAATTACGCCTTCTTCGCCAAGGTCGACGAGATCGACGTTGTTGACGAGGCCGGCTGCAAAGAATCCGCGTCGCTTTCCGTCCAGCCCGTAGACGTAAAGACCCGCTTTCTTGTCGGTTGCGACGATCAGACTTTGCGCCGGATCAGCGGGATTGCGCCAGATTGCCGGGTCGTCGGCGGCGTCTTCGTTGGCGGTGCCGACCGGCTCCGTTTCACCCGACGCGGCTACGACCGAGGCCGGAAGCGAAACCACTGGCGGCGTGGTGGCGCAACCCGCAAGTGACACTGCGCCCACAAGAGAAACAAGCCCGCGCATCAGAACGTCAACCTCGCGCCGAACTTCATCGTCCAGTTGTAGCGTTCGTACTGATAGAGATTCTTGCCGCCACCAAACGTATTGTAAGCAAAGTATTTGGCGTCGTTGATGTTCACCCATTCATAGTAGAGCTGGATCATGTCACTGACGCGGTACTTCGCGCTTAGATCGAGCTGGAAGTGATCGTCTACGTAACGGTCGAAGTCCGCTTCGTCGCCCAGCTCATCAAGATATTTGTCGCGGTAGGTGCCGGCCAGCCTGATCGAGAATGGCCCCTTTTCGTAACCCAGGGTGGCGTTGGCGGTATGTTTCGATGTCGACGGGAGGCTGATCTTGCGCAGATCGGCCGCATCGCCGTCGATCGGGACCATGCCGCTGGCGTCGGTGTAGGTGTAGTTGGCCTGGACGAGCAGCCCGTCGAATGGCGCGGGCAGTTCTGTGAACGCTTTGGAGAAGCCCAGTTCGATGCCCCAGACCTCCGCGCTCGGCCCGTTGATCGGGATCACGGCCTCGGTAAAGGCTATGCCATTGAACGTATCGTCTTCGCGCACAGTGTCGACGATGTAGTTCTCGATGTCCTTGTAGAAGACCGCGGCTGTCAACGCGGCATTGCGACCGAAGTAGTATTCTGCCGAGGCGTCGAAGTTCCATGCCTTGTAGGGCTTGAGCGCCGGATTGCCGAATTCGCCCTCGCGCTCACCCTCATCATTTTCCTCGACGATGAAGCGCGGCGCGAGCTTTGACAGTTTCGGGCGCACCAGGCTCTTGTACCCGGCAACGCGCAGTATCAGGTCGGGCTGCGCCTCGTAGCGGACATTGAGGCTCGGCAGCCAATCATCGTAGTCCTTTTCGAAACTGACGGGCATAACGATCACGGTGTCGTCATCAGCGATGGAGCTGTCGGGCAGGGTGCCACCTTCCTCGATAAGTGTGACGAGGTTGCCCGAAATGTCGTTCGAGGTGCCTTCGTAGCGGACACCGCCGATGACGCGCAGCGCGGCATTTTCGTAACGGCCGAGCAGGTATCCGGCCATGATGTCCTCGCTGACCGCGTAGTCGTCAGTAGCCGAATCGAACTGTGTGTCGATGTCCTGCAACTCGAACTGGTCAAAGTTGTCGAAGAAGTAGCGCGTCGGACTCGTGAAATCCGCTACCGGGCCGATATCGGTGATCCGGTAAGTCTGCTCTCCAAACACATCGGCCAGCGTGTAATCGTCAATCTCGTAGAATTCGACATCCTTGGCGTAGCTCTTCTCGCGCCAGCGGCCCTTGAAACCGGCCTGCACAGTGAACGTCGCTGAACCGAGGAACATCTCGCGGCCGATGTCGAACTTGGCGGACCATTCCTCATCCTGCGCATCGGACAGCGCGGTCAGCTCGATGTCCTTGAAGCCATAGCCGGCAGGGTCGGCAAATGCTGCGACATTGCCCGCAACGGAATAAAGCGGAACGCGCGGATCGGCGTAGTCGAAGCCGACGACCACACCATCATCTTCAAAGTCTCGCTCGAACTGGGCGGGATCGACCGAACCGGCTTCCTTTTCCGAGGCCCTGGCATAGCTGGCGAGGTATTCCAGGTGCCAACCATCACTGTGCGTTTCACCGCCTGCGACGACAGACCAGATCCGCTGGCGCTCGAAGCGATCCTTGATGTCGCGCTCGACCGTGAATTCCTGATCCGCATCGGAGAAGGTCGCGCTCACGCCGTCAAAGCTGCTCGGGCCGTCGTCCTCGAAATCGCCGAGATCGAAGGTTGTCCGGCGGCGGTATTCCTGATCGTCGAACTGGCTAAAGGCGCTCTTCACATAGAGCTCGGTGTTATCACCCACCTTAAAATCGAGGCCTAGCGTCCCGCTGATGCGTTCACGTTCGACATCGTAATCGCGGTACTGCACTTCGAGCGGGAATACGCCGCCATCGGCATCCACCCAGTCATCCGCTTCGATATTGTCCGTCTCGAACTTGCGCTTGTAATAAGAAACACCGCCTGAAATTCCGACCGTGTCGGACAGCTTCGTTGCGAAATCAAAGCTACCCTTGGGCGTTACCTCGCCCGAATATTCGTTGTAGCTTCCTTCCAGTTTCGCGGCCAGCAGGTCCTTCCTACGCGCGAAGGCGCTGGTGGTCTCGATCTCGACCGAGGCGCCGATGGTGTCGGCGTCCATATCGGGCGTAAGCGATTTCTTCACCTCGATCGATTCGATGATATCGCTCGACACGACATCGAGCGCGACCGAACGCACATCCGATTCCGGCGCAGGCAAACGCACGCCGTTGAGCGAAGTGGAATTGAGTTCCGGATCAAGACCACGGATCGAAACGAAGCGGCCTTCGCCCTGGTCGTTGAGGATGTTGATGCCCGGCAGTCGGCGCATCGATTCGGCCACGTTCTGGTCGGGGAACTGGCCGATCGCATCACGGGTCAGGACATCACTGACAGTGTCCGACGAACGCTTGCGCGAGAGCGCGCTGGCCAGGTTCGCGCTCTGCCCGATGACCAGGATTTCTCTGCCAGTGGTAACGCCGACGGTGATCGTGACGTCAACCTCGCCCGTTTCGGGAACCGACACAGGCTGCCGCACGGTTTCGGCACCGACGTAGCGGACTTCCAACGTGTAGTCCCCTGCCGGAACGTCAGCCAGATAGAAACCACCGTCGGCATTCGTCGTAGCGACGCGGCCAAGCTCCACAATGCGCACCTCTGCGGCACGCAGCGCAACCGTTTGCGATGCGTCGATCACGGTGCCAACGACTTCGCCTGCAAATGCAGGCGAAGCAGCCAGAATGGCAAAAGCGGGCAGCGACATGGTTGCCAGCAGCCGGGTGGTAATCATTGATCTAGACTCCGTCTCTGTTCGGAACGGGCGTTAGGAACTGATTTTGACAGTCGATTTACGGTTTGATTGCAATTTGATGACTCGGGGAATTGCTGAGCGCGAATGATTCGAGCTATTGCTCCGGTGCATCGACCGGCACTTTTGTATGCTGGTATGGCGGTCATTTTGGCCCCGGTTGGGCAGGTAGGCACGGTACACACAGCACCGGCCATAGCGCAGCACGTCAACAATGCGGCGAGGTCAACGCAAAGTATATTCGCATGAACTACTGCGGACCTCAAAAAATCTTACTTGCGACTATACGCGGGTGGAAGTCGTTCCCAAAGCAAGCAAATCATCTTTCATTGCCGGCCCGGGCGATAGTGGTTGACCTATCTTTGCTTGGGACGTTGCGTTTGGCATTATGACCCACGCAAGTGCGACACAGGGAACGCTTCAATCGGTGGATGAGGCGACCGGCACTGCCCAAGTAATGTGGTATACTCCAATCGATGAAGTTTACCGCAAGGGCTAATCTCTTCTTTATTGATGCACCGATGGGCCTTATGAAAATTGCCTGCGCTTATCTAGCGGTTTTGGGACCGGTCCTGGCCTCATGTGGCACTGCGACTAAGCCAGTGTCCCAAAAGGAAACCCACGTCCAAATTGATAAGTGAAAAGTTAATGAACACGAAACTCCCCATACCGAAGGGGCGTCCGGTGTGCTTTCTTATCGCGAAGGTTGCCTTTATCTCTCGACGAGTGTTGTAAACACCGGACTGGTGGTGCCAAGCGCTTTTTCATTTGATGGTCAGGCCCTTTTCACGGAATTTGGAGAAACTCGTATAGGCGAGAGATCGGAGTTCACTGGCACTTTCGCCAATCCATCAACAACGTCGTACGCATGTTCGGAGTTCTTTCCGAACGTGCTAATCGTCGATTATGTTCGACCAGCCAAGGTGGAAAGTTCGGATTAACACCAGACAGTCCGCTCCCACCTAGGCTCAGGACCTATTAAATCGCTTGCATGAAGCATGATTGGTTGATTCAAGGACAGCGTCAAGGAGACGCTGTTGATGGATGTTCCGTTTCTGCTGAGCCGTGCACAGATGCGCCGGATCGAGCCGTATTTCCCGCTGTCGCACGGCATCCCAAGGGTCGATGACCGGCGGATCGTGTCGGGGATCATCTATGTCATCAAGCATGGGCTGATGTGGCGTGATGCGCCCAAGGGCTATGGCCCACACGAGACGATCTACAACCGCTTCATCCGCTGGAGCAAAATGGGCGTGTTCAACCGCATCTTCGCCGAGCTGGCGGGCAAGGCGGGCGAGCCGGACACGGTTATGATCGATGCCTCCCATTTGAAGGCCCACCGCACGGCGGCAAGCCTCTTAAAAGGGGGGCTCTTCCCAGACGTATCGGGCGCACCAAGGGCGGGTTGAACTCCATGCTGTCTGCGACGGGCTGGGCAGGCCGATAATCCTGCTGCTCACCGAAGGCCAGATGAGCGATCACAAGGGCGCTGCTTTGCTGCTTCCCATCCTGCCGCGCGCCAAGGTGCTGCTCGGCGACAAAGGCTATGATAGCGACTGGTTCCGTGCCGCACTCGACAACCAGGGCATCGCCGCCTGTATCCCGCCGCGCAAGAACCGGAAAATCCAATATCACTACGACAAGCAGCTCTACCGACAGCGCCACAAGATCGAAAATGTCTTCGGCAGGATCAAAGACTGGCGTCGCGTCGCCACCCGCTATGACCGATGCGCCCACACATTCATGTCCGCCATCTGCATCGCCGCTACCGTCTGCTACTGGCTGTGATCAATGAGTCCTGAGCCTAAGTTCAGTCAGCGGCCGATGGCCCGGTCCAGGGCGCGCTTCGACATTGCGAGCAGTCAGTTCCTCGCCGCACTCGCTGCAGGTGAGTAGAGGCGTTGTCGGCTTTCCGCATGACCGATGCACATGAATGACCGGGAGGCCCTCCTCCACGGGGTAGTGCTTTCGCGACCAGTCGAAGAGAGTGAGCAGGATCGGGTAAAGGTCCAGTCCTTTCCGGGTCAGCCGATATTCGTGACGAAGCGGACGCTCGCAATACGCTTCCTTGCGAAGCACGCCTTCCTCGACCAGCACCGACAATCTTTCTGCTACCACGGTGCGCGAGATTCCGAGGTTCTCCTTGATCACATCGAAACGACGCACGCCGAAGAACAGTTCTCGCAGAATCAACAGCGTCCAGCGGTCGCCGATGACGGCCAGGCTGCGCGAAATCAGGCAGGGCTGCTCAGAGAGTTCATCCCACTTCATGCGTCCTCCGCATTTCCTGCCTCCCCAAACCCGTAGTAATTTCGGACAACCGGCTCGTGCGATATCCCCGGCTCGAACACTTCGATCAACACATTGTCCGGCGCGCCCAGCATGAAATAACCTCCGCCGCCATTCAGCCTGCGGATCGGGTTCGGAATGCTGAGGTCAGCGGCCTTCATGCGGTGGTAAAGCTCTTCGATGTCCACGACCTGGAAACCCAGATGATGCACGGCGTTGCGCGCGCTTTCCTGCGGGGGCTGCTCGTAGAAGTGGATCGCACCGATACCCACCTTCATGAAGATGTTCCGCGCCCCGGCCACATCGCCATCCCAGACAATTTCGGCGTCGAACCAGGTCCGATAGAAGTCGAGCGTCGCCTGCAGATCGGATGCGAAAAGATGCACATGGTGGAAGTGGTAGCGCCTTTCGCTGTCGTAGGGAAAGTTGCGTGGGGCTGGGTTGGTCAAGGCTGCGTCCTCACCCACGCTTCTTCACATTCGCGCTAATCGCCTTGGCCTTGGCATCGCTGAACACCTCGGTGCCAACCAGATCATGGATCGACAGGACGTCGCCATGCGATCCCCAGCTGCCTTCCTTGATGACCCGGAAGGTCACGCACCAGGAAGGCGAGGGGTCGGACAGGCCCAGAGCGTCTGCCAGCGCGCCGAGCGTGCTGCGGATGACTTCGGCGCGCGTCTCGTCCGGCCAGTCGCCTTCCATTACGGCGATATCAATCACCATTGCATCCGCACCCGTGTCGGCAACCAGCTGCCCGCCGATGGCCATCATATCGGGATCGTATTCGCTAAACAGGACCTGAAAGCCTACGCGCGCTGCCGGAACGTTCTGGCCGATCTCCGGCACAAGAACCGCGTCGGTGAGCGTTTCGGCCAGAGCTGCCCGAGCGTCTCGGGCGATCCTTCCTGTGGGGGCGTTGACAGTGATGATCGTCATTACTGGCCTTTGAACTCGGCAGGGCGGCGCTGCATGAGGGACGCGATCCCCTCCATCATATCCTGCGACTTCATCACCTTCTCCCGGATTTCGGGGATTGCCGCGATGGCTGCCTTCTCGGCCTCGGCGATGAAGCTGTTTGCGGCGGCCTTTGTGGCCTGGATTCCGATCGGTGCATTCTTTGCGATCGTTCGGGCAAGTTCCATGGCACGCTCTACCTGCTCGCCCGGAGCGACGACTTCCTGCACGAGGCCAATGCGATGCGCTTCGGACGCGCCGAACTCATCACACAGCAGCAGGTGATACATCGCATCGCCCCAGCCGGCTCGCGTTAGATAGCGGAAATGCGCCCCTCCAAGAGGAGCAATGCCGCGCTTGGCCTCCATCTGGCAGAAGCGCACATCATCGGCTGCGACGACGATGTCCCCTGCGAGCATGATCTCGACGCCGACAGTGTAGCAGATGCCCTGCACCGCCGTGACGACAGGCTTGCGGCAACGCTTTGTCAATCCGAGCGGATCGACCTTGTCGACGGGGATTGGCTTGGGTTCCGCTCCCGGAGCGAAGAACTTCGCCATATCCAGTCCGGACGTGAAATGATCGCCTTCCGCGCAGATGACGCCGGCCCACAGGTCGGGATTTTCATCCAACTCGGTCAATGCATCGGAAAGCTGATGCATCATGTCCGGCGTTACCGCGTTGCGCTGCTGAGCATTCGCAATCGTGATTTTTAGAACTCGCCCATCAACTTCCGACCGGACTTCGCCCGAACCCTGCTCATCCGACATCCAACGCCTCCTTATCTTCGGACAACAGTTAAGTTCAGATTATGGACCGAGTCAATCCATTTTGTGGACTGAGCGTGATGTTGAGTTTTTGTTGTAGCGCCAGATGGGGGATTCCGGGTTGTTCTGACAAGACGCTCCACCATCCGCATGGCCAGATCTACGGCTTCGAGCGGGTGCCCGAAGCGCAGCAGCGCGCCATTTCAGCCTTTACCGACGGCTTCGATCTCGCGGGCGAAATTTCGGAGGCCCAGCCCGATTACGGCATCGGTAGCGCCGGCGGGAAAGCCATGCCTCGATGCGCGACGATTTCGCCGTGTCGCTGCCTTCTATCGACGCGCTGGTTGCCGATGCGATGGCGATGGGGGCGGACGGCGCCCGGCTGACCGGCGGCGGTTTCGGCGGGTGCATCGACGCGCTGGTCGAAAAAGGCGCGAGGGAGGACTGGGTGGGCAGGCTCCTGGCCGCGCATCCGGACACCCGCTTCGTCGCGAGCATTTGAAGCGAGGCGGCTACCGCCCTCGGGGCGTGCGATGGTTCACGACACATTTACCGCTTGTTGCCCGTTTTGCGCTATCACCCGCCCATGGACGAAGCGCGCATTACCCCGGTGATCCTTTGCGGCGGCAGCGGCACGCGTTTGTGGCCGCGTAGTCGGGCGGACAATCCCAAGCCTTTCCAGACACTTGTCGGGGAAGCGACTTTGTTCGAAGAGGCCCTGTCGCGATGCGTCGATGCAACGCGTTTCGGCCCGCCGGTCATTGTCACCGGAGCGGCGCACCAGCCGCTCGTGGAGGCGCAATGCGGCCACGCCGACGCTTCGATCATCGTCGAACCGTGCGCGCGCAACACCGCTGCGGCGATCGCGCTCGCAGCGCTGTGTGTGCCGGGAGACGCGCTGCTGCTCGTTTGCCCCAGCGACCAGCATATCGCCGATACCGCAGCTTTCGACGCTGCCATTTCGCGGGCTGCCGGGCTGGCGCAAGAGGGGTGGCTCGTGACGTTCGGGATAGAACCGACACGGGCCGAGACCGGCTTCGGCTATATCGCGCGCGGCGAAAGCCTTGGCGATGGCGCTTACCGGGTCGCGCAATTTACCGAGAAGCCCGACGCCGCGCGTGCGGCTGAATTCCTCGCCGGCGGGCGGCACGACTGGAATGGCGGGATATTCATGTTCCGCGCCGACCGCTTCCTCCAAGAACTGGCTGCCAACCGCGCCGATATCGCCGACCTGGCCAAGGTAGCGATGGAAAGCGCGACACGCGACGGACGAATCATTCGGCCCGACGATGATAGCTTCACCCGGATCGAAGGCACGTCGATCGACTACGCCGTAATGGAACGGACCGACCGCGCCGCAGTGGTGCCGGTCAATATGGGCTGGTCCGACATCGGAAACTGGCAGGCGCTTCATGACGCCCGGCCACACGACGCTTCCGGCAACTCGGTGTCAGGCAGCGCGCAACTGGCCGACTGCCGCAATGTCGCTATCGACAGCGACGGGCCACGTGTTTCGGCGATCGGTCTGGAAAACATCATCATCGTCGTGAACGGCGGCGAGGTGCTGGTGACGACGATGGACGGCGCGCAAGCCGTCGGCAAGCTGGACGGAGCGAACGGCAAGTGAAGCGCCTGCCGACGCGCGAAGTGGCCAAGATATGGGGCTGCAAGCACTTGCCCACGCCGTTCGACCGCGCCTGCGCCGAACCGACCGGCGAAATCTGGTTCGAGCCACCGGACGAGCTCCCCGAGTTACTCGCCAAGTACATTTTCGCCTGCGACAAACTCTCGATCCAGCTTCACCCCGACGATGACCAGGCGGAAGCCGCGGGGCTGGGCCGGACGGGCAAGGAAGAATGCTGGCTGGTCATCGCGGCTGACGGCGATGCCCGGCTTGGCGTTGGCTTGCGCGAAGCGGTGAGCGAAGAAGAGTTGCGCGTCGCTTCGCTCGATGGCCGGATTGAGGACCTCCTCGAATGGCACAGGGTCGAAGCGAACGATTTCTTCTACATCCCGGCGGGGACAATCCACGCCATCGGCGCGGGCGTCAGCCTGATCGAAATCCAGCAGAACAGCGACGTGACCTATCGCCTCTACGACTACGGCCGCCCGCGAGAACTGCACCTCGATGCCGCGCTCCCCATAGCCCGGCGCGGGCCGCATCCCACCGCGCTGCGGCGCAAGATTGCGGCGACGGGCGAGGATTGGCTTGTGGAAGGTCCGCACTTCCATCTCCTGCGCTACGACGGTCCGCTATCCGGGCCTGCGCGCGAGCGGCTGGCGGGTCGCCGGGCGCTCGTGCTGCCCACGACGGGTATGATCGGCCCGGTGATGCCGGGCGAATGCGCTTGGACCCACGATGCCGCGGCACTTGAATCCGGACAAGGCGCGTCTGGCCTGATCGCCGTCCCTTACGGCGCCGCTTAGCTTGTCATTCATGTGCCTGCGCCTACATTGGCTGCCTGAAAGGGATTTATTGCGATGAGCGACGACAATCGGCCCGGCGGCGAGCCGGAAAATGGCGGCAATCCGTGGGTGAAAAGCCTGTTCGTATGGGGCGGGATCTTCCTCGGCCTGCTCCTGGTCGTTTCGCTGTTCGGCAACAACAACGCCGATGCCGGCAACCGCATCGCCTATTCCGATTTCCGTAACCGCGTGGCCGAAGGGTCGGTGGAATCGGTCGACATTTCGCAGGACCTGATCACCGGCAAGCTCAAGAACGACGAGACGTTCACGACCGTGCCGCTGGAAAGCGACGTCAACCTGCCCGACCTGATGACCCAGAACGGGGTCGAATATTCGGTCGAGGCAAGCGAGCAACCGAACATGCTGCTGTGGATCCTGGCCCAGTCGCTGCCGTTCATCCTCATCCTCGGCATCGCCTTTTTCGCCCTGCGCCAGATGCAAAAGGGCGGCGGCGCCGGCGGGGCGATGGGCTTCGGCAAGTCGAAAGCCAAGATGCTGACCGAAAAGCAGGGCAAGGTGACCTTTGCCGATGTCGCCGGCATCGACGAGGCGCGCGAGGAGTTGGAGGAAGTCGTCGAGTTCCTGAAAGACCCGCAGCGTTTCTCCAAGCTCGGCGGGCAGATCCCCAAGGGCGCGCTGCTGGTCGGCAGCCCCGGTACCGGCAAGACCTTGCTCGCCCGCGCCATCGCGGGTGAGGCGGGCGTGCCGTTCTTTACCATTTCGGGTTCCGACTTCGTCGAGATGTTCGTCGGCGTCGGCGCCAGCCGCGTGCGCGACATGTTCGAACAGGCGAAGAAGAACGCGCCCTGCATCGTCTTTATCGACGAAATCGACGCGGTCGGCCGTAGCCGCGGCCACGGCCTCGGCAATTCGAACGACGAGCGGGAGCAGACGCTGAACCAGCTGCTGGTCGAGATGGACGGCTTCGAGGCCAACGAAGGCATCATCATCGTCGCCGCTACCAACCGCCCTGACGTGCTCGACCCCGCGCTGCTGCGCCCGGGCCGCTTCGACCGCCAGGTCGTGGTTCCGGTGCCGGATATCGACGGGCGCGAGAAGATTCTCGAAGTCCACATGAAGAAGGTGCCGTTGGCACCCGACGTGAACAGTCGCACGATCGCGCGCGGTACGCCCGGATTCTCCGGTGCGGACCTCGCCAACCTCGTTAACGAGGCGGCGCTGCTGGCCGCGCGGCGCAACAAGCGCCTGGTCGCGATGCAGGAATTCGAGGACGCCAAGGACAAGGTCATGATGGGCGCGGAACGCCGCAGCATGGTCATGACCGAGGACGAGAAGAAGATGACCGCCTATCACGAGGCAGGTCATGCCCTCGTCAGCCTGAACGAGCCTGCTTCCGATCCCATCCACAAGGCCACGATTATCCCGCGCGGCCGCGCGCTGGGCATGGTGATGCGCCTGCCGGAACGCGACAGCTATTCCTATCACCGCGACAAGATGCACGCGAACCTTGCCGTGGCTATGGGTGGCCGCGTGGCCGAAGAAATCATCTTCGGCCACGACAAGGTGTCCAGCGGGGCCAGTGGAGACATCCAGTACGCCACCGACCTTGCCAAGAACATGGTCACCAAGTGGGGCATGTCGGACAAGCTCGGCCCGCTGCAGTACGAACAGCAGCAGGAAGGCTATCTCGGCATGGGGCAGTCGTCCCGCACGATGGGCGGCGCCGAGACCAACAAGCTGATCGATGCGGAGATCAAGGCGCTGGTTGAAGGCGGCCTGAAGCGTGCGACGGAAATCCTGACCGACCAGGAAGACAAGCTCCACCTCCTCGCCCAGGCGATGCTCGAATACGAGACGCTGACCGGCGACGAGATCAACCAGCTGATGGAAACGGGCAAGCTCGACCGGCCCGACCAGCCGGCCGGCGGCAACGCGCCCGCACGCCCGATCCGCGGGTCCGCCATCCCGAAAGCCGGCAAGAAGTTCGGCGACGGGGGAACGGCCCCGCAAGGCGCGTAGTTTGCCCTTGCGAAAGGGAGATTGCCGATGACTTATCTCAAACTTGCCGGGGCTGCGTCGCTGCTGGTCTTCGCGGCCGCCTGTTCCGAGGAAACGCAAAGCAACGCGCAGGATACGCTTGAGCGTGCTGCCGCCGATACCGAGGCGAATGCCGAAGTGATCGAGAATGCAGTCCGCGAAGGCACGATAGACGCCGCCGAGGGCATCAGCCAGGGCGCCGACAACCTGCAGGCCGAATTGGCCGAGGACGAGGCGACCGATCCTGACCAGGGCGACGGCGCGCTCGACGGAACCGACTGACCTTTTGCGGAAAATTGACAACAAGGGCGCGGCGGCTTCGGCTTCCGCGCCCTTCTTTGTTCAGAAGGCGCTCAGCACCGTCAGGATCAGCAGGAACAGGATCAACACGACCGAGATGAGAAGCAGGAGGAAGACGAGCCGCCAGATCGTCGACAGGCGCGATAGGTCGTAAGCGTAGCGCAATTGCTTGTAGATGTGAATCGGCGGGATCAGCAGCACGGCCCAGACCAGCCTTCCGGCTTTCAGCCCCGCTACCGCCAACAGCGATACGATAATAAACAGTAGCGACATGAAAGCGATGGAGTAGGTCACGAAAATCGCGTGGTCGTAGGCACGGAAACGGCGTTTCCATGCGAACAGCAGCCACACGAACGGGATCGATAGCGGGATCAGGAGCTAGCTGAATTTGTAGCCGTTGGCCTGCAGCTTGTAGAGCATGAGGCTGGGGTTGGTGCGCCACTTCTTGACGATAGTCCGGTCGATGAAATCGAGGCCGGCTAGATTGAATTGCTGGTAAGCGCGATTGCCCTCTGCATCGACGAATTCGTAGTTTTCTCCCTCCTTGATTTTCTTGAGTGTGGCTTCGAGTTCGTCGATCCGCGCTTTGGCCTCGGCCCTCGCTTCGGCATCCTCGGCAGGCAAGTCCTCGAGTTCGTCGCGCGCCAGGCCGATGGCATCGATCGCGCGCACTTCGGCCGCCATCTGGGTGTTCTCGATGTCCGGCGGGACCGACAAGCCGGCCGCCTGGAACACCGCGAGCATCAGGAAGACCGAGAACAGGAACAGCGCCATTGGGCTGACGAACTCGCGCCGTTCGCCTTCGATATAGCGGCGGGTGAGCTTGCCGGGCCGCAAGGCCAGTTCGGGCACGGTGCGCCAGGTCTTGCCTTCGAAATGCAATGCGCCGTGGAGCAGGTCGTGCAGGAAGGCGCCCAGCGTGCGGTGCAGGTGCGCTTTCTGCCCGCAGTCGTGGCAGTGATCACCGATCAGCTCGGTTCCGCAATTCAGGCACTGGCCTTCCGCGAAATGTCCCGTGGCGTCGCGCGCCGGGCCCTTCTCGGCGCTGACGGCCCTGGCGAACAGACCGCCTTCGGCTGCCGTGCCCAATGTGTCACCGATATCGATTATGCCGCTGCCCCCGTCATGCGGCCAAGCATCGGGCGGTTCGGGCGCGCCGCAACTCGGAACATTAGGCGAACGAAGTCGTTGATCGGGAAAGGAGACGAACGATGAGTGCACCGCAGGCAACCGAAGCCCCGAAAAGCGATTCCGTCGGGAACGCGCAGAAGGATCCAGACAACTGGACGACCGGCGACGAGCGCATGACCGGCGCGCAGGCGAGCTATCTGAAAACCCTGAGCGAAGAGGCCGGCAAGCCCGACGCCTACGATGCGGAGCTTACCAAGGCGGAAGCATCGAAGCGGATCGACGAATTGCAATCGGAAACCGGTCGGGGCGAATAGGTCCGGTCTTGGCCAGCCGAAACGAAAAGGGCCGCCCAACCGGGCGGCCCTTTTTCATACGGAGATCGACGACCGCTCAGCCTTCGTAGTCGCCGCCGATCGAGGTCGAGCGGGCCGGTGCCGCGGCGGTGATCCGCATGGCTTCGGCCGACTGGCTCAGCGAGCCGACTTCGTCGAATTCGTCGTCGTCTTCCGGCAACACGCGCTGCAGCGACTGGACGAGAGCTTCGTTCAGTTCGCCCGGCTTGATCTGCTGGTCGGCGATTTCGCGCAAGGCGACCACCGGGTTCTTGTCGCGGTCGCGTTCGACGAGGAGTTCGGCACCGCCGGAAATCTCGCGGGCGCGCTGTGCTGCCAGCAGCACCAGGTCGAAACGGTTGGGTATCTTGTCGACGCAGTCTTCGACGGTCACGCGCGCCATGCGGCTACTCCAAATTCGGCTAAAGCTCGGGAAGCGGGCTACCTAGGCGGGGTACGCCACGGAGTCAAGGAAATCGGCCTCGCTTGCGGTGCCGCCGCGTGCCCGATAGAGCGCGGCCATGGGGCAGGAAACCAAGACTTACGACTACCGTGACCCGGGCGCGTTTCCGGCATCGGTCGATGGCCTCGAACTGCTGGTAATCCCCGACGGGCAGGAGCGGTTGCGCGCGCTGCTGGAGCTGATCGACGGCGCGCAATCCTCGCTCAAGCTGTGTTTCTACATCTTTGCCAAGGACGATACCAGCACCGCGGTACGCGATGCGCTCGCCCGCGCGGCGGAACGCGGTGTCGCGGCAACGCTGATCGTCGACGGCTACGGCGCGGAAGCGGATGAGGAGTTCATGCGCCCCTTCTGCGATGCGGGCGGCGACTTTCGCTGCTTCTCCCCGCGCCGGTCGCTGCGCTATCTCGTCCGCAACCACCAGAAGATGGCCATCGCCGACGATGAGCAGGCCATCATCGGCGGCTTCAACGTGGAAGACGATTACTTCGCCCCGCCGGCGGTCAACGGCTGGAACGACCTCGCCGTGCGCATCACCGGCGATGCGATGAAGCCGCTGCTGGACTGGTATGCGAAGCTCATCGAATGGACCGATGCCGACGGGGTGGAGTGGCGACAAGTCCGTCGCGAGGTCAAGAGCTGGTCGCAGGGCGATGGCGATGTGCGCTGGGTCGTGGGCGGGCCGACGCGCGGCATTTCGTCCTGGGCGAAACAGGTCGGCCGAGACCTGTCGAGCGGGAACAGCCTGCATCTGATGATGGCCTATTTCTCCCCGCCCAAATCGCTGATGCAGCGCATCGGCGGTATTGCGAAGCGGGGCGAGGCTACGCTGATCATGGCCGGAAAGTCGGACAACGGCGCTACCATCGGGGCGTCGCGTTCCCTCTATCACGATCTTCTCGAAAGCGGCGCGCATTTGCACGAGTTCATGGCCTGCAAGATGCACACGAAGCTGCTGGTGGTGGACGACGTTACCTATATCGGCAGCGCCAATTTCGACATGCGCAGCCTGTTCATCAACCTGGAAATCATGCTGCGGGTGGAGGACGCCGCCTTCGCCGACCGGATGCGCAGCTTTATCGAGGGCCACCTGCCGGCCAGTCGGCATATCTCGAAAGAACTGCACGCGAAGCGCAACACGCTGTGGAACCGGATCCGCTGGAACGCCAGCTGGTTCCTCGTCTCCGTTGCCGACTACACCGTCAGCCGGCGCCTGAACCTGGGGCTTTAGTAACCGGGCGCCTCGCGCCGTTCGAGATTGCCGAAGCGGGTGAATTCGCTTTCGAACAGCAGGTCCACCATGCCGGTCGCGCCATGGCGTTGCTTGGCGACGATGACCGTGGCCTTGTTCACCAGTTCCATGTGGCGGGACATCCATTCGTCGTACTTGGCGATGGCATCGGCGCTGCTCGTTTCACTCGGCTCTTCCGGCCGGATGGCGTTGTGGTAGTACTCGCCGCGATAGATGAACCATACCTGGTCGGCGTCCTGCTCGATCGACCCGGATTCGCGCAGGTCGGACAGCATTGGCCGCTTGTCCTCGCGCTGCTCGACCGCACGGCTGAGCTGCGACAGGGCGATCACCGGGCAGCTCAGCTCCTTGGCGAGTGTCTTGAGCCCGCGGCTGATTTCCGAGATTTCGTTGACGCGGTTGTCCTGCGCGCGGCCGCTGCCCTGCAGCAGCTGCAGGTAATCGACCACGATCAGGCCGATGCCGTGGCGCCGCTTCAGCCGCCGCGCACGTGTGCGCAGGCCGGCGATAGTGAGCGCGGGCGTGTCGTCGATATACAGCGGCAGTTCCATCAGCTGCTGGCTGGCGAAGGACAATTTCTGGAACTGGTCCTTGCTGATCTGGCCGGACCGGATGCCCTCGCTCGACACCTCGGCCTGTTCTGACAGGATACGCGTGGCAAGCTGGTCGGCGCTCATTTCCAGGCTGAAGAAAGCCGTCGGCGCGCCGTAGCTGTCTTCGGGCGCGATCCCGTCATTGATGTCGCGCAGGTACCGCGCCGCGCAGTTGAAGGCGATGTTGGTCGCAAGCGAGGTCTTGCCCATGGCGGGACGCCCGGCGAGGATGATGAGGTCGCTGTCGTGCAGGCCGCCGACCTTGGCGTTGAGGTCGTCGAGCCCGGTGGTCTTGCCGGAAAACTTGCCGCCGGAATTGAGCGCGGCCTCGGCCATCTTCAGCGAGGACAGCGCAGCGGAGCGGAACGATTGGGCTTCGGCCCCCGTCGTCGCCCCTTCGGCCACCTTGTAGAGCGCCTGTTCGGCCTGCTCGATCTGTTCGACCGGGGCGACCTCTTCCGACGTATCGGTCGCCCCTTCCACCAGGTTGCGGCCGACCGTTACCAGCTCGCGCAGCAAGGCGAGGTCGTAGATCTGCTGGGAGAGTTCGCGCGGCGCGAGGAGGCCGGCCCCGTCGCCCGTCAGCCTGGCGAGGTAGCTCGCCCCGCCCAGTTCCTTCAGCGCCTCGTCCGCTTCGAAATAGGGCTTCAGCGTCACCGGCGTCACGATCGCGCCGCGTTCGATCAGCAGCATGATGCGGCCCATGATGCGTTGGTGCACCGGCTCGAAGAAATGGTCCGCGTGGATCGGCACGGGCAGTTCTTCCAGCACCTTGTTGTCGATCAGCACCGCGCCGATGAAGGCGGCTTCCGCCTCGACATTGGTCGGCAGCGCGCGGCCGCCAGGTTCGACGGGTTTCGCGCTGTCCGAATCATTGGCGGGGCGGGTGATGAGATCGGTTTCGGCCATCCGCCCCTGATGCGTGAGCCGTCCGAGGTGTGCAACAGGGCAACGCGCCGCTGTCCTTGTGGATAGCGGGGATGGATGCACCCTTGCCGGGATTCGCTGCAGGTGCGAAGGCTTGCCCGAGCATCATGGCGACCGATTCCTCCCCCCCGACCGAAGGCGATCACCGGATCGCGACGATCGAGCTGGACGATGCCACGATCCTGTGGCGCAACGCCGATATCGAGCAGGAACGCCGCGTCGCGATCTTCGATTTGATCGAGGAGAACACGTTCAAGCCGCTGCGCGCTGCCGAGCACCACGACGGGCCGTGGAAGTTGGAGCTGTCGGTGCCCGAAGGCCGGCTGGCGCTGGCGATTTCGGCTGAGGGCGGCGAGCAGCCGCTCGACACGATCATCCTTGGCCTTGCGCGCTTCCGCCGGCCGATCCGCGAATATTTCGCCATTTGCGACAGCTATTACCAGGCGATCCGCAAGGCCACGGCGGCGGAAATCGAAACCATCGACATGGCCCGCCGCGCCATCCACAACGATGCCGCGCAGCTGCTGATGGACAAGCTCGACGGCAAGATCGAAACCGACTTTCCGACAGCCCGGCGGCTGTTCACGCTGATCTGCGTGCTGCATATCCGGGGCTGAGGGGCAGGGCGGCAGGAACACATGGGACGCAAGGGACGATCGAAACCGCGCTGGGGGCTGCGCCTGCTCGCGCTGCTGCTGCTCGTCGCCATCGTCGGCGGCGCATACGCCTATTGGCGCTTCGTCCACTGGACGCCGGAGCGCAGCGCATTTCCCGCCCAGGGCGCGGAGATCGGCGAAGGCGACGGCTGGATCAACCTCGGCTCGCTGAAAGCGGTGGGGGCCGATTTCGTCTATCTCGATGCCAGCCGCGGCGCGATTGGGCGCGATCCCTCCTTCGCGCGCAACTATGACGCCGCGCGCGCTGCGGGCTTGCGTTATGGCGCTGTGCACGCTTTCGACCCGTGCACTCCGGCAGAGCGGCAGGCGGCGAATTTCGTCACCGTCGTCCCGCGAGATGGCGATCTTCTGCCCCCGGCAGTCGCGCTGGAGGACGGGGCGGAGGTCTGCGAGGTGCGGATCAGCGACGCGGCGGTCGAAAGCGAGTTGATGACGCTCCTCAACCAGATCGAAAGCCACACCGGACAGCCAGCGATCCTGAAACTTTCGCCCGCCTTTGCCGCGAAGCATCCGCAGGTCGCCATGATCGAGCGGAACCTGTGGCTGACGGGCGAGTATGTGCCGCCCGATTACGCCGGGCGGCCCTTCACGCTATGGACCGCCAACACCATGCTGCAGACCGAAGCGAGCGAGGATGCGCTGCGCTGGGTCGTGGCGCGACCGTAGTACAGCTTCGCCTTTGAGGATGATGCCCCGATGAATTTCGACAAGCAGGCCCTGATCGAAGCGGCGCGTGACGCGGCGACGCGGGCCTATGCGCCCTATTCCGCCTTCAACGTGGGCGCTGCGCTCGCTTTTGCCGACGGCAGCATCGTGACCGGCAGCAATGTCGAGAACGCGAGCTACGGCCTTTCGCTATGCGCGGAAACCGTGGCGGTTTCGAAGGCGATGAACGATGGGTTGCGGGGCGGGCTGATTGCGGTCGCCGTCACCGGACCGGCGGTGGAACCGATCACCCCGTGCGGACGCTGCCGCCAGGTTCTGAACGAACTAGCGGCGCTCGGGAATACGGATCCGCTGGTGCTGTGCGTCGGCGGCGAGGAAGTACGCGAGACGCAGCTGTCCGGCCTGCTTCCCCGCGCCTTCGGCCCGGCCAGCCTGACCTAGTCCTCCAGCTGCCAGCGCACGTTGCGTACATAGCTCCCCGTCGTGGCTTCGCCGTCCAAGTCGAGCGCCGGATAATAGCGAGTAAAGCGCTTCAGGTCCTTGCAGGTCGCCTCTTCCAGATAGGTCGAGCCGGAAGTCACCACGACGTCGCAGTCGATCGGGAAGCCGTAGACGTCGCCGGCCACTCTGGCTTTTACCGTACCCTCGATATCCTCGCGCAACGCGCGAGAAGGATACTGAATGCGATCGAGCTGGCTCTCATTGACGTTGAGCACCGGATCGCGATCGGTAACGCCAGCGGTTTCCCCCGGCGGGCGCGCCTGTTTGAGACGCTCACCAAGGCTTGATGCGCATTCATCGAGGCTGGTGATATAAGCACTGTTGATGTCGAGCGGGAACGGCTTCTCGCGCAGACCGGGCAGGTCGACGTAGAGGCCTTTTCGATCATCGGTGACGGCGCGGATTTTATCCATCACCATTTCATCCAGATTCCACCGAATTCGAAAAACGGGGGGACTGAACGTCTTGTATTGACCGCGCCCTGTAACGATGGGCTCACCTTCCCAAACCGAGATCGTAGGAAGCTGTGGAACGGGCCGGAAATTACCGTCCTCTTGGAAGCCTACCGGCTGCGTTTGCAAATCCATGGAGGCGAGGCCCCGGAACGGCTTCGTCAGCACGATGCTGTGGATGCCAGCGCGATCGAGATATGTCTGGAGCCTGCATTCGTAAGTCCCCGCGACCACATGCCACTGGGTCACCATGCGCGGGGCAGGGTGGGGTGGAACAGCGTTTGCAATCGGCGGCGAAACCCGAATGCCGGTTTCCTGGCGCGCATTATCGCTGGCGCTGTCCTGCGCGGCGGCGCTCCCGAATGCTAGCAAGGGCACACCGATAAAGACTGCCAATACACTTTTCAGAACGCTATTTCCGGTCCAGCCATTCAAGCAGCGCGGCCAGGCAGTCGCGCGCCAGCATGCGGCAGCGTTCCGGGCTCCAGCCCTGCTCCGGCTCCGGACTGGCGGGATTGTCCTTGTACGGCATTTCCAGCGTCATCGCGGTTGCCCCGAAACGCTCGGCCACCTGGTTCGTGCTCATGGAAAGGTTCGCCTTGCCGGGCGCGGACTTGGTGTAGCCCTGCTCGGTCTGGAAGTCCGGCGTGCGGCGGTCGAGGATGGCCTCGTAGTCGTAGAAGCGCTGGCCGTGCTCGTCGGTCCAGCCGGGAATGCCTTCGTAGCCGGCCAGGAAGCTGACCGGAATTGCCTCGTCGCCGTGCACGTCCATCGCGAAAACGGGCGGGTTGGCATCCATCGCCTTCAGCAGATGGAAGACTTCGGGCGAATGCTCCTCGCTCGGCTCGACCCATTCGCGGTTGAGGTTGCGGCCCGCGGCATTGGTGCGCAGGTGCCCGCGGCGCGATCCGTCGGGGTTGACGTTCGGCACCACGAAGAAACGGCAGCGCTTGCGCAGTTGCATGCCGACCGGATCGGCAGGATCGGTCAGGCAATCGAGCGCGCCTTCCATCCACCATTCGGCCTGCGTTTCGCCCGGATGCTGGCGGGCATAGAGCCACACGGTCGTGTCGCCTTCGCCCATCTCGAGGCAGTCGAGCGGCTGGCCGTCGACCGAGTTGCCGATATTGTGGTGCGTCACGCCTTCGCTCGCCGCCGCTTCGGCCACCAGGTCATGGTGCCGTTCCATCGAATAGGGCGCGAAATAGGCAAACCAGGCGATGTCACCTGCGGGCGCGTGGCGGATGGTCAGCGTGCCGCCGTCCTCGCCAGCGTCGAAGCTGCTTTTCGCGCGGGTCCAGTAATCGCGGTCTTCCGACACGACGGCGTCGTAATCCTCCCACCCCTTGGGATAGGCGCTGTCGTTGAGGCCGGTAATCTTCAGCGTCAATTCGCGCCCGCCCGCGCCGGAGACGCGGAAATGGAACCACTGCTTGAATTCGCCGCCCGCGTCATAGGGAATGGCGAGCTTCGCGTTGTCGCCGTCGATCGACAGCACTTCGATATTGCCGCTGTCGAAAGCGGAATTGATTGCAATGCCGGCCATCAGTCGAGCTCCACTTCGTAGGAGACGCCGTTGTCGCCGGGGAATCCTTCGAACAGCGCGGCGGCAAGCGCATCGGCCGCGGCGGCCTGGCTGGCGTAGTCGGAGTTGGGCCCGGTCGCGAGCGTGGCGCGGCCTTCCCACACGGCGGCGCCCAGCGAATCGCGGATCGAGACCGAAAGCTGCGTCTCCCGGTTCGGGGCCTCGCGCCCGCCGAGCGAGATGCCGACGCCTGCGCCCACGCCCGAACCATAGGTGCCGGTGGACCCGCCCGCGCCCACGGTGACGGGGGAGCGGCGATAGGCGCCGTCGATCGGCGTCACGTCCACGGTCACCCGCGCCGTCAGATAGCGGCCGCTGCGATTGGTGATGGCGTAACCGGATTTTTCGACTTCGCGTGCTACGGCGCTGACGAACTCGGGCGGGACGTTGAGGTTGGCAGCCTCAACGACGATAGAATCGTTCGCCGTCAGGGCGCTGCGATCATCGGCCACGAAGCGGTCGACCGCGACGGGGGAGGTATAGGGTGTCGTACACCCGGGAAGGACGGTAAGGGCGGCAAGCGCCAGGGGGAGGTAGGCTTTCATGGCGCGTGCATAGCGCCGGCCACCGCTTGCCGCAATTCGCGTTTGATTGGAGCAGGATAGGCAGATGAGTTCGAAAACACCCGTTCTGGTTACCGGCGGGGCCGGGTACATCGGCAGCCACGCGGTGCTGGCGCTGAACGATGCCGGCTGGCCGGTCGCGGTGATCGACAACCTTGCCACCGGCTTTCGCTTCGCCGTGCCGGACGATGTGCCGTTCTACGAAGGCGATATCGGCGACGGCGCGCTGCTGAAGCGTATCTTTGCAGAACAGGGGATGGGCGGCGGTCAGGGGGAAGGCAGGGGTGCGATCATGCATTTCGCCGGCTCCGTCGTGGTGCCGGAATCGGTCGCCGATCCGCTCAAGTATTATCGCAACAACACTGCGCGCACGCGCGACCTGCTGGAAAGCGCAGTTTCTGCCGGCGTGCCGCACATGATCTTCAGCTCCACCGCCGCGACCTATGGCATCCCGGAGGAAACGCCCGTGGCGGAGGATGCACCGCAGCGCCCGATCAACCCCTACGGCATGTCCAAGCTGATGAGCGAGGCGATGCTGGCGGATACCGCCGCCGCGCACGATTTCTCGTTTTGCGCGCTGCGCTATTTCAACGTGGCGGGCGCCGATCCGCAGGGGCGGACGGGTCAGTCTACGGCGGGCGCGACGCACCTGATCAAGGTGGCGGTGGAGGCTGCGCTCGGCCAGCGCGACGGGGTCGACGTGTTCGGGACCGATTACGACACGCCCGACGGGACGGGGGTGCGCGACTACATCCATGTCAGCGATCTTGCCGCCGCCCATGTCCATGCGCTGGAGGCTTTGCTGGCGCAGCCCGGCCGCTCGCTGACGATGAATTGCGGGTATGGGCGCGGGTTTTCCGTGCTGGAGGTTCTCGACGCCGTGGACCGCGTGACCAATTCCAGGACCGAGCGGCGGATGCAGCCGCGCCGGGCCGGGGATCCGCCCGCGCTCACCGCCGATAATGCGCGCATCCTGGCAACGCTGCCGTGGCGTCCGCAGCACGACGACCTCGAAACCATCGTCGCCCATGCGCTGCAGTGGGAACGCAAACTCGCCGATATTCGCTCTTCCGGTTGACTTATCCGCGACCGGACCTTAGCAGCCCGCCTTGAATTTGACGCGCCGGACCCCATTTCTGGCGCGTAACTTTTTGGAAAAAGACCATGAAAATCCGCAATAGCCTCAAGTCGCTCAAGAACCGCCACCGCGATTGCCGCGTGATTCGTCGTCGCGGGCGGACCTATGTGATCAACAAGACCAACCGCCGCTTCAAGGCCCGCCAGGGCTGACCGACGCCCGCCGCGCGTTCGTCGCGGCGATGGTTGAACGAAGAGCCTCCGCGCGTGCGGGGGCTTTTTGTGTTTGGAGAGAGTGCATATGAGCCAGCCAAACACGGTGGTCTTCGATGTCGGGCGGGTGCTGTATCGCTGGCAGCTTTCGGGCCTGCTCGAAAAGGTGGTGGACGATCCCGTGCGCCTCGCCTTCGCGCTGGAGCATGTCGTCACCGAGGAATGGCATTTCCGCGCCGACCAGGGCGAGCGGCTGGCCGACATGGTGCCGCAGCGTATCGCCGAATTCCCCGAATACGAGGACGCGCTCCACGCCTACGCGACGCGCTTCAACGAAACCATTCCGGGCCCGGTGGAAGGCTCGCACGAGCTGGTCGAGCGGCTGGACGCGGCGGGCGTCCCCTTGTTCGCGCTGACCAATTTCGGCGAGGAATTCTGGGCCGACTTCCGCCCGACCGCCCCGATCTTCGACCGCTTCCGGGACATCATCGTTTCGGGCACCGAACGGGTCGCGAAACCCGAGGAAGCGATCTACCGCATCGTCGAGCAGCGCAGCGGCCGCGCGCCTGCGGACATCTTCTTCATCGACGACAATGCCGCGAACATCGCCGCTGCCGAGGCGCGGGGCTGGACCGGCCACCTGTTCGCCGATGCGGACACTCTGGAAGCGGACCTCGTCGCGCGCGGATTCCTGTCCGCATAGAAAAAGCCCCTCGCCGGCGATCTGCCAGCGAGGGGCCACGAGGTCGCCGCGCGAGAGAGGGAGGCGCGGCGGAGATGGAAGCGGCTCAGCCGTTGCAGCGCGCCAGGTCGGCGGCATCCAGCGCTTCGTCTTTCGCGGAGAACGCGGTCACTTCGCCGAATTCGCGGGCGAACCGCTCGCAATCGATCACCGCGCGCGAGCGACCCTGCGTGCCGATGCACTTGGTCCCTTCGCAGCGCCACATTACGCCGCGGACGATTTCGGTGCGGCCTTCGGAAACCGGCTGTGCCAGCTCGGCGCGGTAGAACACCTCCGGGGCCTTGGCTTCGGCGGGCGTGGTCACGATGCCGAAGCTGGCGGCAGTATATAGCGCGGCGATGGCCAGGCCGGCGGTGGGGCGAAAAATCTTCGATGCAGTCATGGTCAGCTCCCTGAAAGAGGGTTTTGGAGAGGGCGCCAACCGGTCCTCCGGCCGATTCTGCGTCGACCGCAATTTCCAGTTGCGAACCGCTACCTATTTCAATAGATTTTAAGTTGCAACCTAAAACTGGAATAATTGTGCAGCCCGGCGCTTTGCGCGCTATATCGCGGCCCGGGAAAGGAATTTTATGGGCGAGTTGAGAGAACCCCTGGGCGAGCTTGCGGCGTGCGGCCTGCCCGGTGCACTGGAAGTGATGGGCGAACGCTGGAGCTTCATGATCCTGCGCGCCAGCTTCAACGGCGTGCATCATTTCGAGGAATTTCTCGACGAACTGGGCATCGCCCGCAACATCCTCTCGAGTCGCCTGACGAAGCTGGTCGAGCATGGCATTCTCGCGCGCACGCCGTGCCCGGACGACCGACGCAAGATCGAATACCGTCTGACCGAGAAGGGCTTCGACCTGCTGCCCGCCATGCTCGCGCTGCGCCAGTGGGGCATGAAATACGGCGCGGAGTTCAGCGAGAACCCGGTGCTGGTGGACAAGCGCGACCGCCTGCCCATCGGCCCCGTTATCATCACCGCGCATGACGGGCGCGAACTCACGCACGAAGACCTGTGGTTGCAGGATTGCGATTGCATCGGCATCGTGCCCGAAGACGGGGGCGATGACGTCGCCGAGGCGGCCGAATAGATTGGCCGGACAGTCAGACGGCGGCCCGGAGCGAACGCCGGACGGTCGCTATATCATCGTAAGGGGCCGCCTGTGGCGCGCCGCCAATCCGAACCTGCCGGAAGAAGAGCGCCAGCGCCTCGTCGACACGCTGATGGACGCCCGCCGCGCCGTGAAGGCCGCCAAGGCTTCGGGCGACGATGCGGTGCTGAAGGCTGCCCGGGTCGATGTCCATGCAGCGAAGGTAGCGTTGGGCGAACGCGGCCCCGTTTGGTGGACCGACTCCGCGCCGGACTACAACCGCAAGATGGTGGAGAATACGCCTTACGCGAAGTGACCGGTGCCGAAGCTAACCGCTACCATCGCCCTCGTCCGGGCCGTGTTGGGCATCCCACTTGGCAGTAAAAGGACCGCTCGACACCAGCACGATCAGGACGACCAGCGCCATGAGGATCGCGAGCCATATCTCGCCCATTCCGCAAGCGAGGCCGATGGCTCCCGCGCTCCAGATCGATGCTGCCGAACCGGCGCCTTGGACGAAATTACCCTGCCGGAACATGGCACCTGCGCCTAGGAAGCCGATCCCGGTGATGACACCTTCGATGACCCGGGTCGGGTCGATCTGCGTGTTCGAATCCGTCGACGCCGACAGCAGCTCGACTGCCGACATGAGCAGGCCTGCCGCACTCACCGAGATGATGATGAAAGGGCGGAAGTCGATGGGCTTGTTCCGGAGGAAACGCTCCAATCCGATCAGGAACGGCAGGAAAGTCGCAGCCCCGATCCGGATAAGGGCGTCGGTCCAGGCCAGGGTGTTTGGTGTGAGATAGTCCGTCATAGGTCCCTAACCGCCGTATTCGGCGATGGTTTCAAGCCCTCGGCGGTTGCCTACGGTAGCTGAGCGCTTCGGCCACGTGGATGCGGCCGACCTGCTGCGCTCCGGCCAGATCGGCGATGGTGCGGGCGACCCTGAGCATGCGGGTATATCCGCGCGCAGATAGGCGCATCGCGTCGGCGGCCTGCAGCAGCAGCTTCTGGCCCGCCTCGTCGGGCGTGGCGTGGGCTTCCAGCGTGTCGCCGTCCATCTCCGCATTGGTGCGCGCACCAATGCCTTCGAGACGCGCGGTCTGCACGGCGCGCGCGGCGGCGACGCGGGCTGCAACTTCGGCGCTTCCTTCGGCAGGCGGCGGCAAGGAGAGGTCGGCGGCGCTGACCGGGTCGACTTCGACATGCAGGTCGATCCGGTCGAGCAGCGGGCCCGATACCTTGCTCTGGTAATCGGCGGCGCAGCGCGGTGCGCGGCTGCACGCCAGCGCTGGGTCACCGAGGTGGCCGCAGCGACACGGGTTCATCGCCGCGACCAGCTGCACGCGCGCCGGGAACGTCACATGCGCATTGGCCCGCGCCACGCTGACTTCGCCCGTTTCGAGCGGCTGGCGCAGGGAATCGAGGACGGCGCGCTGGAATTCGGGCAATTCGTCGAGGAACAAGACGCCCAGGTGCGCGAGGCTGACTTCGCCCGGCTTGACCTTCAGCCCGCCGCCGGTCAGCGCCGCCATGCTCGCCGAATGGTGCGGATCGCGGAACGGCCGCGCGCGGCTGATCCGGCCGCCTTCCAGCGTGCCTGCGACGCTGGCGATCATGCTGGTTTCCAGCGCCTCGCCCGGTGTGAGCGGGGGGAGGATACCCGGCAGGCAGCTTGCCAGCAGGCTCTTGCCCGAACCCGGCGGCCCCAGCATAAGCAGGTTGTGGCCGCCCGCCGCCGCGATCTCCAGCGCGCGCTTGGCGGTTTCCTGCCCCTTCACGCGCTTGAGGTCCGGCCCCGGCGCGGGTTCGTCGATTTCGCCCGGTTCGGGCTGCGCCAGCTGCGTTTCGCCCTTGAGGTGGTTGAGCAGGGCAAGCAGGTCCGGCGCGGCGAGGACCGGCACGTCGCTCGCCCATTTCGCCTCCGCCCCCTGCGCTGCCGGGCAGATCAGGCCCTTGTCCGCCTCGCTCGCATGGATCGCGGCGAGGAGGACGCCGGGCGAGGGCACCACCCGCGCATCGAGCGCGAGCTCGCCCACCACGACGTAATCTTCCAATTGTTCCGCATCGGTGACGCCCATCGCCGCCAGCAGGGCGAGCGCGATCGGCAGGTCGTAATGGCTGCCTTCCTTCGGCAAATCCGCCGGCGAGAGGTTGATGGTGATCCGCTTGGGCGGTAACGCGAGGCCCATCGCGGCAAGGGCGGCCTGCACGCGTTCGCGGCTTTCGCCGACGGCCTTGTCGGCAAGCCCGACGATATTGAAGCGCGGCAGTCCGGGCGCGAGCTGGCACTGCACCTCCACGCTGCGCGCATCGAGCCCGAGATAGGCGACCGTCCTGACGAGTGCGACCACGTACGAATTCCCCCTGTGGCCGAGAGGCTTAGCGGCCCGCGCCGCGATGTCGAGTGATTCACTCCAAAGTAACGCTTTCTGTTTGCGAGGCGGTAGCGCGCGGGGCTCCACACCGGCGTTCGATGAAGGAATTCGCCCGCATCTTCACCGTGCTCGCCACCGCACTGGTCCTGATCGCCGCGCCTGCCCGGGCCGACGAGCGGGAGACCGGGACGGTCATCGTCGAGGAATGGGTGGAAGTGCCGGCCACACGCTTCGTCACGCCAGAGAATTTGGGGGTAGACCTCGCCCCTGCGCCGATCGACACGTTCGGTCCCTTCCGCGTTATCGACGGCAAGCACGCAGCGCTGGTCGGCGTCACCGACGAGGCGAGCCCGGCGGCGTTCGGCGCGATGATGGCAGCCTATCCGGGATTGCAGGTGCTCCGGCTGGTCGAGGCGCCGGGCACTTACGATGACCGCGCGAACCTTGCACTGGGGCGGATGATCCGTGCAGCAGGGCTGGAAACCCACGTGCCGGCAGGCGGCTCGGTCCGGTCGGGCGCGGTCGAGCTGGTGTTCGCCGGAACCGCGTGGCGGATCGACGAAGGGGCGGAATTCGCCGTCCACGCGTGGCAGGACGACCTGGGGCAGGGCGCGTCCGATTATGCCGCCGACGCACCGGAGCATCACAAGTACCTCGCCTATTATGCCGAAATGGGCCTCGATCCGGCGCAGGCGCAGGCGTTCTACGCGATGACCAATGCCGCCCCGTTCGAAGCCCCGCGCTGGCTCGATGCGTCGGAAATGCGCGGCTGGCTCGGGCTGGAAGGGGAGGCCGACAACGCGCCGCAGATCGCCTATGCCGCGCTCTAAACGGCTTGACTCGCGCAAGGGCCTGCCCTAACCGCGCGGTCCATACAGGCGGCTGCCTTCGCGGGCGGCCCTTTTTATTGGTGCGCATCGGCCATGCCGGGGCACTTTCGAAGTTTTCGATCAGAGGCAATCATGAAGCGTACTTTCCAGCCCAGCAACCTCGTCCGCGCCCGTCGCCACGGTTTCTTCGCCCGCAAGAAAACCCCGGGTGGCCGCAAGGTCCTGCGCGCCCGCCGCAACCGCGGCCGCAAGAACCTCTGCGCCTGATTTCCCGCGCGCCCTGAGCGGCGCGCTTACCGGTGCCGGTATTTGGCGGGATGATTCCTTCCCGCATTTGGCACCACGGGCCGGTCGGCCCCTGCGGGCTCCCATCGGGGGGCCCGTTGTCGTATGAGGGGTAATCGTGCCCGACAGCCTCACCACAATTACCAAGCGCAGCGATTTTCTTGCCGCGAATTCGGGCATGCGGGTCGCGCGGCCAGGCTTCGTGCTGCTGGCGAAACCCAATGGCGAGCGCGGCAAGCGGCTGGGCATCACCGTCACCAAGAAGATCGGCAATGCGGTGGTGCGCAACCGGATGAAGCGCCGCTTCCGCGCCGTCGCCCGCGAGCTCCTGCCGGATAACGGCCTGGACGATCACGACCATATCCTCATCGGCCGCGACGGCGGGGTCGAGCGGGATTTCGACGCGCTGCGCTGTGAGCTCGTGGCCGCGCTTGAGCGGATGAAGGCGGGCCGTCCCGATCCGCCCCGCCGCCGCCGCACGAAACCGCGCAGCAGGCGCGCATGAAGCAGGTCTTCATCCTGATCGCGCGGTTCTGGCAGATCGGCCCCAGCCGCATCCTGCCGCCCAGCTGCCGCTATGCCCCCAGCTGCAGCGAATACGCCATCCAGGCCTTGCGCAAATATGGCGCGATCAAGGGTGGATGGCTGGCGCTTAAGCGTATAGGGCGCTGCCATCCCTGGGGGGGACAAGGCCACGACCCGGTGCCGTAAGGCACGCGGCAGCGACCGGCCCCGTACCCCGCACGCGATCGACCGAATTCGAAGGACCCGAAGTGGACAACCAGCGTAACCTGTTCTTGACCATCGCGCTATGCGCGGCCCTGCTGCTCGGCTGGGACCTGGTCATGCAGCGGCTCTATCCCCAGCCCGAAGTGACGGCGACAGAAGGCCGCGCCGACACGCCGGTGGAGCGGGCCGCGGCCAACACCGATACAGGGGATGTGGGCAGCACGCCGGTGGCCGCACCGGTCGACCTCAGCCAGGCGCTCGGCAGCGCGGGCCGGGTGCGGATCGATGCGCCGGAGGTCACGGGCTCGATCAACCCCGTTGGCGCGCGGATCGACGATATCTCGCTCAAGACCCACCGGCAGGAGGTCGAGAAGGACAGCGGCCCGGTGCGCCTGTTCGCGCCCGCCGGCACGCCTGCGCAGCAGTTCGCGCAGTTCGGCTGGGTAGGCGAAGGCGTTCGCGTGCCCGACGGGCAGACCGTGTGGACGGCGGAGGGCGGCACGCTTGCGCCCGGCAATCCGGTAACGCTGCGCTGGAACAACGGCCAGGGCCTGCTCTTCACCATCGCGCTCGCGATCGACGAGCATTACATGATCACGGCCGAACAAACGGTCGCCAACATATCGGGCGGCTCGATCGTGCTGCGGCCCTATGCCACCATCAATCGCGACAGCGCGAGCGCCAGCCAGGATCTCTGGCTGGTGCATTCCGGCCCCATCGGTGCCTTCGATGGCTCGGTCGAATTCGGCAACGATTACGACGACGTGGCCGAGGCTGGGCAGGTCAGGCCCGCAGGCCGCGCCGACTGGCTCGGCTTCACGGATGTCTACTGGCTTTCCGCGCTGGTGCCCGAAAGCGGAGCCCGCACCGAGGCGAGCTTCCGCGGTCTCGGCAACGGCATGTTCCGCTCCGACATGATCTACGACCCGGTAACTGTGGCCGACGGCCGGCAGGTCAGCCGCACCACCAAGCTGTTCGCCGGGGCCAAGGAAACCGAAGTCCTCGACATGTACGAGGCGGAGGGCATTCCCAATTTCGGACTCGCCATCGACTGGGGCTGGTTCCGCTGGTTCGAAAAGCCGATCTTCTGGGTGCTGCGCCAGCTGTTTTACCTGTTCGGCAACTTCGGCGTCGCGATCATTGCGCTGACCTTCATCATCCGCGGGCTGATGTTCCCGATCGCACAGAAGCAGTTCAAGAGCTTCGCCGCGATGCGTGCCATCCAGCCGAAGATGAAGGCGATCCAGGAACGCTACAAGGACGACAAGCAGAAGCAGCAGCAGGAAATCATGGAGCTGTACAAGCGGGAAAAGGTGAACCCGCTGGCCGGCTGCCTGCCGCTGATCATCCAGATGCCGATCTTCTTCGCACTGTATAAAGTGCTGATCCTGGCCATCGAGATGCGCCACCAGCCGTTTGCACTTTGGATCAAGGACTTGTCCGCGCGCGATCCGGCGAACCTGGCCAATCTGATGGAAGCTATCGGGGTCACCGTTCCGGGCTTCCTGATGTTCTTCTTCGGCATCGGCGTGCTGGCGCTGATCCTGGGCATCACCATGTATCTGCAGTTCAAGCTGAATCCGAGCCAGATGGACCCGGCGCAGCAGAAGATCTTCATGTTCATGCCATGGATCCTGATGTTCGTCATGGCACCCTTCGCGGCCGGCCTGCTGCTTTACTGGGCCACCTCGAACATCCTCACCATCGCGCAGCAGTGGTTCCTCTATTCGCGCCATCCGCAGTTGAAGGCCCAGGCCGACAAGGACAAGGCCGACGCGGAACGTGCCGCCGCGCGCGAAGCGAAGGGCAAGTCGTAAGGCCATGGAAGGAGCGAACGGAGAGATCGGACAGGAGCTGGTCGACAAGGCGAACAAGCTGTTCTCGCGCCGGGTCGACTTCCTCCTTTCGGCGCCGCAGCTGAAATTCCTGCCCGAACCGACGGTGCCGGAAATCGCCTTCTGTGGCCGCTCGAACGTCGGCAAGTCCTCGCTGCTCAACGCCATTACCGGACGACGCTCGATTGCCCGCACCTCGGTGACGCCGGGTCGCACGCAGGAACTCAATTTCTTCGAGGTGGGCGAGCCGACGCAGTTCCGCCTCGTCGACATGCCGGGTTATGGCTTTGCCAAGGCGCCGGTGAAGGTGGTCGAGCGGTGGAAGCAGCTGGTCCGCACTTACCTTCGCGGCCGCGCGGTGCTGAAGCGCACGCTGGTGCTGGTGGACAGCCGCCACGGGCTGAAGCCAGTCGATATCGAGATGATGAAGATGCTTGACGAGGCGGCGGCAAGCTACCGCGTCGTTCTCACCAAGGCCGACAAGATCAAGGCGAGCGCGCTCACCGAAATGCGCGAGAAAGTGGCCGAGGCCGCCCGCAAGCATCCGGCCGCATTTCCCGAAATCCACGTCACCAGCAGCGAGAAGGGCATGGGGATCGACGACCTGCGGGCCGCGATCCTATCCGATGTGGAACTCTAGGCGGCGGCGCCGTCCGTTCAGTCTCGACAGCGCATCCCTGAACGCTTAGGCGCGGACCATTCAGCAGGGGCAGCGCGATGAAATTGATTCTGGGCAACCGCAACTATTCGAGCTGGAGTCTGCGCGCCTGGCTCGCGGCGAAGCAATCCGGCCTCTCGTTCGAGGAAATCATCGTCCCCTTGTTCGGCGAGAACTGGGAAGCGCAGAAGGACGAGGACGACCTCCAGCCTTCCAGCGGCAAGGTGCCCATCCTGTGGGACGACGAGGTCGTGGTGTGGGACAGCCTCGCCATCCTCGAATATCTCGGCGACAAGGTGGGCGCGGACCGGTTCTGGCCGAAAGATCCGGTCGCGCGCGGCATGGCGCGCTCGCTGGTGGCCGAAATGCACAGCGCCTATGCCGACCTGCGGCAGGAATTGCCGATGAACGTGCGCCGCCGGGTCGAAGGCGCCACCATCAGCGCCCGCACCCGCAGCGACATCGTTCGCATTCTCGGCCTGTGGGCGGAAGCCCGCGCGCGCTTCGGCAAGGGCGGACCGTTCCTGTTCGGCAGTTTCTGCGCCGCCGACATATTCTATGCCCCGGTGGTCAGCCGCTTCGTCACCTACGGCGTCAAGGTGCCGGGCTTTGCCGAAGCCTATATGGAAGCGGTGTGGGAGCACGACTGGATGCAGGCATGGATCAACGCGGCGGAGGACGAGGAATGGACCATCGCGCAATACGACACGGCGCTGACGGGATGATCGCCTTGCGCTTGCTCCTTCCCCTGATCGCATTTCTCGCCATGCTGGCGCCGCAGCCCGCGGCAGCCTGGGGCGAATTCGGCCATCGCACCACCGGCGAAATCGCCTGGGCCAACGTGCAGCCGCAGACGCGCGCCGGCATCTTCGACCTCGTCAAGGCGAGCAGCCAACTCGGCACGCCGGATTGCGCTATCCGCACCCTCGCCGACGCGAGCTACTGGCCCGATTGCCTGCGCCGCGACGGCTGGCGCTGGGGCTACACCTTCGCCTGGCATTACCGCACCGCCCCGATCTGCGAGGCCTACAACCCGCGCGCCAATTGCAGCGGCGGCAACTGTATCCTCGCCCAGATCGAGCGCAACCAGCGCATCCTTGCCGACGAGAGCCTGCCCGCCAACGTGCGGCTGGAGGCCATGGCCTTCCTCGTCCATTTTATCGGCGACGTGCACATGCCGCTGCACTCGGGCGACAAGGACGATCGCGGCGGCAACGACCGCGCGGCGCAATACGGCATCGTCCCGGGCCTGAACCTTCACTGGGTGTGGGACGGGCCGCTGGCCGAACGCGCCATCACCGACACGCGCGACAACGTGGTGCGGCGCTACACGGCGGAAGAGCGCGCGGCACTCGGCGGCGGCGACAGCGCGGAATGGGGCCGGGAAAGCTGGTCCATCGCGCGCGAGATTGTCTATCCCAACGCCTTCGAGGTAGACGATGCCTGCGGGCAGGAATTGCCGGACAGCACCGTCCTGACCCAGCGCGCCATCGTGGCGGCGGCACCAGTGGCCAATCGCCGCATCCGCCAGGCCGGTATTCGCATGGCCGAATATCTCGACGCCGCCTTCGCGCCGGGACCCCTGCCGGAGCCTGCCCGATGAGCGCGCTCGACCATGCCAAGCGCCTGATCGCCTGCGAGAGCGTGACCCCGGCACGCGGGGCCGTGTTCGATGCGATGGAGGCGATGCTCGCGCCGCTGGGCTTCGAAATCCATCGCTTCACGCGCGGCGAGGGGGATGAGGGCTCGCCCGAAGAAGCGGTCGAGAACCTTTTCGCCATCCGCCGCGGACCCGAAGGCAGCAGGCATTTCGCCTTTGCCGGGCATCTCGACGTGGTGCCGCCGGGCGAAGGCTGGTCGAGCGGGGCGTTCGCGCCGGAAGAGCGCGGCGAATTGCTGTACGGGCGTGGTGCCGTCGACATGAAAGGCGCGATCGCCTGCATGGTGGAGGCGGTCGCCCATGTGCCTGCCGACGCCGGCACCATCAGCTTCATCATTACCGGCGACGAGGAAGGCCCTGCGCTCCACGGGACCCGCGCGCTGATCGACCACATGGCCGAAGTGGGCGAGCGGCCGGACCTGTGCCTCGTCGGGGAACCGACCAGCGTGAACCGGCTGGGCGACATGATGAAGATCGGGCGCCGCGGTTCGGTCAACATCTGGCTGGAGGTGGAGGGCACGCAGGGCCACGTCGCCTACCCCCACCTTGCCGACAACCCGATCCCCCGGCTCGTCGCGATGCTGGCCGATCTTGACGCGCTCGTGCTCGACGAAGGGACCGACTGGTTCCAGCCCTCGAACCTCGAGATTACCGATATCGAGGTGGGCAACCGCGCGCACAACGTGATTCCTGCGCTCGCCAAGGCGCGCATTTCGATCCGCTTCAACGACACGCATTCGGGCGCGTCGCTGTCCGAAAAGATCATGGCAATCGCCAAAAAGCACGGGGGCATCGCCAAGCCGATAATCAGCGGCGAGCCGTTCCTGACCCCGCCGGGGACGTTCTCCGACATCGTCGCGGCGGCGGTAAAGGCGGAAACGGGCGTCGAGCCGGAGCCCAGCACTACCGGCGGTACCTCCGACGCGCGGTTCCTGCGCGCCGTGTGCCCGGTGATCGAATTCGGCCTCGTCAACGCGACGATGCACAAGCGCGACGAAGCTGTGGCCATCGCCGACCTCGATACGCTAAGCCGCATCTACAGGCGCATCGCCGAGGCGGCGCTGAAGGCATAAGGGCGATAGGGGGCCGCGCATGAAAACCTGGTTCCGCATTCCGCTGTGGCAGCGCGTCATCGCCGCGCTGGTCCTCGGCATATTGACCGGCTGGCTGTGGGGGCCGGGCGCGGAAAGCATCAAGATCATCGGCGACGTGTTCGTCGCCTTCATCAAGATGCTGGTGGTCCCGCTGATCTTCTTCAGCCTGGTCGCCGGGATCGCCGCGATCGGCGATTTGCGCAAGCTCGGCAGCGTCGGCTGGCGGGCGCTGCTGTTGTTCGTCGTCACCGGCCAGATCGCGGTCTGGCTCGGCCTGTTCCTCGGCACGGTGATCCAGCCCGGCGTCGGCGTGGACACCTCGGCCATCGAGATGGGGGCGATCCCCGAACCGAACGAGACCGGCTGGCGCGACATGGTCATGGGCATGATCCCGCAAAGCCCGGTGCAGGTCATGGCCGACGTCAACGTCCTTCCGCTGATCGTCTTCGCCCTGCTGATCGGCATCGGCATCCTGATGGCGGAAGAGGACGGCAAGCCGGTCCAGAAGATCTTCGATTCAGGCGCGGTCATCATGCAAAAAGTGACCATCGTCGTGATGGAGCTGACCCCCTTCGGCGTCTTCGCGCTGATGGCATGGGTGGCCGGCACGCTGGGGCTCGATGCGCTCGCCGCGCTCGGCAAGCTGGTGCTGCTGAACTACGTCGGCTGCCTGCTGATCATCGGGGTGATGTATTCGGCGATGATCAAGTTCATCGCGCGCCTGCCGGTGATCGATTTCTTCCGCGGGATCATCGATGCGATCGCGGTGAGCTATTCCACCGCCAGTTCCAACGCCACGCTGCCGGTCACGCTGCGCTGCGCGGAGCGGAACCTGGGGGTTAGCAATTCGGTGGCGAGCTTCGTCATCTCGCTCGGCGCCACGATCAATATGAACGGCACCGCGATGTATCTCGGCCTTGCCACGCTGTTCGGGGCGCAGATTTTCGGCGTCGAACTGTCGTGGGCGCAGTATTTCCTGATCTCGATCCTCGGTACGCTGGGCGCGGTGGGCGCGGCCGGCATACCGGGCGCAGGCCTCATCATGATGGCGCTGGTGTTCGGCGCGGTCGGCGTGCCGCTGGAAACGATCGCCTTCGTCGCCGGGGTGGACCGGATCATGGACATGATGCGTACCACCACCAATGTCAGCGGAGATGCCGCCGTGGCAACGACCGTGGCGGTCCTGACGAACGAGATCGACCGCGCCGAGATGATCAGCGCGGACGATGTCTGAAGACGGAGCCGAGCCGGAGCCGTATGCGTCCCGCCGGATTTGGGCGGGCATTGCGCTTGCTCTCTTCGGACCGGCTCTTGTAATCGGCGCATTTATGGCAATCGGCTCGGCGTCCGGCGAAGTGGCGGTCGATCTACCTTGGTACTTGTTGTTGCTGATTTGCTTGGTGCCCGGACTGGCCGGGATAGAGATAATGCCACTCTGGCGGACGACAAAGGCGATCCTTACGGCTATTTACGTCCCATTAGCGTCAGCAGGTGTCCTCTTCGTCCTCATTTGGGCAGCGTGTGCATTCAATAAGGATTGTCTGTAGAAGGCGAACTAATCAGCTCCCATCATGCGCGGGGCGTCGCCAGCTTTGGTCACGCCGTCCTCGGAGAGCTCGATCGGCACGAAGTCGCCGAAGGCGCAGGCCGGGCCGCGCTGGAAGCCGCCGCCGACGCCGTCGAGGACGTAGAAGATCTGCGGCGTGCACAGCTGGCCGCCGCGCACCTCGTAAGTGATCGCCTTCTCGAAACCCAGGCGCGGGCAGCGCTGCGGCAGGGTCGAGCGATACAGCCTGCCGCCGACCTGGAAATCGATCGTATAGTCGTCATGCACGGTCTGGCGGGTAATTGACCCGTTCGGCAGGCAGCGCTGCGCCTCTCCCGTCGCGACCGCCAGCGGGGCGCGGATATCGGGCTCCTCCTCCATGCCAGCCTGCGCGGCGCAGGCGGCAAGGGCGGGTAGGGCGCAAAGGGCAAGTGCGGTGCGGATCATGGCCGGTCTCCTCATAAGCGGCATCATCCTGTGCGCGCCCACCTTAATCAAGCCTTGGCGCGGCTCTTGGGTTCCGGGGTCTTCTTGCGGAAGCTGCACAGGTCGGCGACCTTGCAGCGCCAGCATTCCGGCGTGCGCGCCTTGCAGACATAGCGGCCGTGCAGGATCAGCCAGTGGTGCGAATCGAGCCTGAATGGCTGCGGCACTCTCTTTTCCAGCTTCGCTTCGACCGCTTCGGGCGTCTTGCCCTTGGCGAGGCCGGTGCGGTTGCCGACGCGGAAGATATGGGTGTCGACGGCGAAGGTTTCCTGCCGGAACCAGCAATTGAGCACGACATTCGCCGTCTTTCGGCCGACCCCCGGCAGGCGGACCAGGTCGTCGCGCGTGTCCGGCACCTCTCCGCCATATTCGTCGACCAGCAATTGCGAGAGCGCGATGACGTTCTTGGCCTTCGAATTGAACAGGCCGATGGTCTTGATGTGCTCGCGCAGCCCCTCTTCGCCGAGGTCGAGCATCTGCTGCGGCGTTTCGACTTCGGCGAACAGGCGCCGCGTGGCCTTGTTGACCCCGACGTCCGTCGCTTGCGCCGACAAGGCCACCGCGACGACGAGCTGGTAGCAGTTCCCGTATTCAAGCTCGGTCTCCGGGTTCGGGTTGTCCTCTGCAAGCCTGCGGAAGAACTCGAAGATCTGGTCCTTGGTCATGCGGCTTTGCCCATGCTCAGGACAGCCCCAGCACGTCGTTCATCGTGTAGCGGCCGGCAGGCTTGCCCACGAGCCATGCCGCGCCGGCCACGGCCCCGCGGGCGAAGATCGCGCGGTCTTCGGCGCTGTGGGACAGGGTGATGCGCTCCTGCTCCCCGGCCAGGATGACGCTGTGTTCCCCGGCGACCGTGCCGCCACGCAGGGCGGCAAATCCGATTGCGCCCTTGGCCCGCCTGCCCGAGTGCCCGTCACGCCCGCTCTCGCGATTGGCGGCGAGCTCGATGCCGCGACCTTCTGCGGCCGCTTCGCCCAAGAGCACCGCCGTGCCGCTGGGGGCATCGACTTTCATCCGGTGGTGCATTTCCACGATCTCGATGTCCCAGTCCGGCCCCAGCCTGCTCGCCGCCTCCTCGACCAGGTGCGCCAGCAGCGTGACGCCCAGCGAGGTATTGCCGGTCTGCAGGATGGGCAGCACGCCCGCTGCTTCGTCGATCATCCGGTCATGCTCTTTGCCGAGCCCGGTGGTGCCGATCAGGATCGGGATGCCGGCGACGCGGGCGGCGGCGATATTTGCGGCAAGCGCATCGGGCGCGGAGAAATCGACCAGCGCATCGCATTCGGTCGCCAGCGGGCCGGGCTGCTCGCCGTGGTCGACCCCGCCCGCAAATGCGTGCTCGCCCGCGTCCAGGACCGCGCGGATGGCCAGCCCCATGCGCCCCCCGCTCCCGATGATACCAATGCGCAGTCCGTCTTCGGCCATTGCCACCCCCTCGTGTTGCGTGCTTCATGGGCGACATGGCTGCCCCGCGCAATATCGTGATCCTGACCGGTGCCGGAATCAGCGCGGAGAGCGGCATCGACACGTTCCGCGCCGAGGGCGGCCTGTGGGAACAGCACCGGATCGAGGATGTCGCGACCCCGGAAGGCTTCGAACGCGACCCGGACCTGGTGCTCAATTTCTACGACATGCGCCGCGCCGCGCTGGCGACGGTTGCGCCCAATCCGGCGCATGAAGCGCTCGCCCGACTGGACGCCGAATTCGATGGCGAGCTGCTGATCGTCACGCAGAATGTCGACGACCTGCACGAGCGCGCGGGTGCCCGCCGCGTGCTGCACATGCACGGGGAGCTGAAGAGCGCCCTGTGCCGGATCTGCGAACGCCGCACGCCGTTCGAGGGCACGATGCGTCAGCGGCCCGCCTGCCCGATGTGCGAATCGCGCAGCCTGCGCCCCGATGTCGTCTGGTTCGGGGAGATGCCGTACGAGATGGACCGCATCTACGCCGCGCTGCGCGCTGCCGACCTGTTCGTCAGCATCGGCACCAGCGGCGCGGTCTACCCTGCGGCAGGCTTCGTACGCGATGCGCGCGAAATGGGTGCGCATACACTGGAATTAAACCTCGAACGCAGCGAGGGCTCCCACTGGTTCCACGAATCGCGACAGGGCCGGGCCGGCGAGCTGGTGCCGGCTTGGGTGGAGGAAATATTGCGATGAGCGAGCACCAGGGCAGTTGCCATTGCGGGGCCATCCGCCTGACGCTGCGGGACCAACCGGAGGAAGCGGGCGATTGCGACTGTTCGCTGTGCCGCCGCACGGGCGGGCTCTGGCACTATTGCTCGCCCTCACTTGTCACAGTGGAAGGCGATGCGGAGGGCTACGTTCAGGGTGATTGCATGATCACCACGTGGCATTGCGGCATGTGCGGATGCACGACGCACTGGACGTCCATCGATTTGGAATACGACCGGATGGGCGTCAATCTGAGGATGTTCAATCCGTCGTTATGGCAGGACCTGCCGCGCCGCTTCATCGACGGGGCAAGCTTCTAGCCCGGAGTGCCGCACCCCTTGCAGGCGGGGTCCTTCGCGATTGCAAAGTTGCGCATGTCGCCCTTCAGGCCGTCCATGAGGAAGACCCGGCCCCAGTCGGGCGCGCCGAGGGTGGCGTGGCCGGCCAGCAGCACGCGGATAGACTGCAGCGCGCCGAACGTGCCTGCCCAGCCGACCATGGCGCCCAGCATGCCGTCGTCCGCGCAGGTGTCGCAGTCGTCGGTGTCGAAGGCATCGCCCACAAAGCAGCGGTAGCACGCCTGACCTTCGAGATGCCCTGCGAAGGCGCCCACCTGCCCCTGGAAGCGCCCGACGGCGACGCTCATCAGCGGCACACCGCCACGCACGCAGGCATCGGAGACGGCAAGCCGGGTGGCGAAATTGTCCGTCCCGTCGAGCACGAGGTCGTGGCCTTGCAGCAACGTGTTCGCATTGCCCGCATCGATCCGTGCGTCGTGCACGGCGACGTCGATCGCGGCATCGAAATTGGCGAGCCAGCGGCGGGCGGACACGGCCTTGCCGTGGCTGATGTCGCGCTGCGCATAGATGGTCTGGCGCTGGAGGTTGGACAGCTCCACGTCGCCATCGTCGATCACCGTCAGGGCGCCGATCCCGGCTGCGGCGAGATATTGCAGCGCCGGACTGCCGATGCCGCCCAGCCCGACGATGGCGACGCGCTTCCCCGCCAGCGCCGCCTGCCCCGCACCGCCGATTTCGGGCACGATGATCTGGCGCTGGAAGCGCTCGATGCGGGCCGGGGTAAGCGGGACTGGTGTCAGGGCCATGGGTAAGCCTGTTGGCAGGCTGTGGATGGCCTGTCGATAGTCCCCGTAGCTGCGGGGGACCCTAGCTTTCGAGCTGGCGGAGCAGGCTGCGCACGTCGCCGTCCATGTCAGCGTCGCGTTCGCGCAGGTCCTCGATCAGGCGCACCGCGTGGATCACGGTGGAATGATCGCGCCCGCCGAACTTGCGCCCGATCTCCGGATAGGAGCGCGGGGTGAGCACCTTGGCGAGGTACATCGCGACCTGTCGCGGGCGAACCACGGCGCGGGCGCGGCGCTTGCTCGACATCTCGCTGCGGTCGATACGGTAGAACTGGCACACGGTGCGCTGGATCTCGTCGATCGTGATCCGCTTGCGGTTGGCCGACAGGATATCGGTCAGCTGCTCTTCGGCGAGGTTGAGCGAGACTTCCTGACCCGTCAGCTGGGCATAGGCGATCAGCTTGTTGAGCCCGCCGACCAGTTCGCGGACATTGCGGCTGACGGTGCGGGCGAGGAACTCGATCACGTCGCCCGGCACGTCGAGCGGGGCGAACTTGGCCAGTTTGGCTTCCAGGACGGCGCGGCGCAATTCGATATCGGCCGGCTGGATGTCGGCGACGAGGCCCATGCTGAGGCGGCTGAGCAGGCGCGGCTCGACCCCGTCCAGCGCCTGCGGCGCGCGGTCGGCGGCGAAGACCAGCCGCTTGCCTTCGGCCAGCAGCGCGTCGATCGTGTAGAGCAGCTCTTCCTGTGCGCTCGCCTTGCCGATGATGAACTGGATATCGTCCACCAGCAGCAGGTCGAAACCGCGCAGCCGGGCCTTGAATTCGATCATCTGGTTTTCGCGCAGGGCCTGCACGAATTCGATCATGAAGCGTTCGGCGCTGCAGTAGAAGATGCGCGCGCGCGGATGGCTGGCGAGATAGGCGTGGCCGATGGCGTGCAGCAGGTGCGTCTTGCCCTGGCCCGTCGCGGCCTTGAGATATAGCGGCGAGAACTGCGGCTGTTCCGGCGCGGCCATGCGCTGGGCAGCGTTACAGGCGAGGATGTTGGTGCTGCCGGTGACGAAGGCGGCAAAGGTCAGCGACGGGTCGAGGCCGACCGAGCTGGTGAAGCCATCTTCCACCATGCCGCCGCCGAGCATGATCGGCGCGCCGTCGTTCGCGGCGCTGCGCTGGCCGCCGGCCTGGCCCATCGGCAGGTCGCCCAGCTGGCGCCGGCCCGGGTGGACCGCGACATTGACCTGGCGCACTTCGCCGCGCGCGATCTTCCAGGCGAGCGACAGGCGGTCGTGGAAACGGTCCTGCACCCAGTTGGCGGAGAATTCGGTCGGCAGGTAGAGATCGAGGGTGCCGGTCTCCTTGCAGAACTTGCCGAGGCGGATCGGTTTGATCCACTGGCTGTGCAGCTGGTGGCCCAGGTCCTTGCGCAGGCCCTGGCTTATGTCCGCCCAGTCTGCGGCGAGATCGATGGCTTCCTTTTCCTCATTGGTCATGTCGTCTTCCGCCTGCTTTCGTACCTGGCCCGAAAGCTCGGCATGAGGTCCCATCCTGATCATTTAAGCCCCGTCTGCTTTGTTGCCGGCGCCGGTGGACACCGATGGCTGTTGTTGTCCCGTGGAGGCGAGAGTCAGCTCTCCCGACATCCGGAATCCCCCCCGATCCGGATGGGCCAATCTTGCGATCGCGATTTTCGGGTGCCGATGCCCTCTCGCCTCGACGTGAGAAGTAATAAGAAGACGCGAGCGATGCTGTCCAGTGGGCCCGCGTAACTTTTTTGAAATATACCGCCTTGACTCGGGTCTATGGCGCGGACTTGCGTTAATAGTGTGTCTAATGAGTGGTTTACGCTGATTGCCTGAGCGAATCGCGGAATCTACTGGAGTTTTCGCAGCGCACCATGCGGGCCTGCCGCGAAGACGAAAAAGGCCGGCGCAAAATGCACCGGCCCGTTTCCGTTGGCGTTCCCAATCCGTTCCGCGCCGGCCATAGCCGAGCGGCGAGAATCGGCGAATCAGAGCGAAGCGACGCGCTTGCTCAGGCGGCTCATCTTGCGAGCCGCGGTGTTCTTGTGGAGCACGCCCTTGGCGACGCCGCGCGCGATTTCCGGCTGCGCGGCGCGCAGCGCTTCGGCGGCTTCCTTCTGGTCGCCGCCTTCCAGCGCCAGTTCGACCTTCTTGATGAAGGTGCGGATGCGGCTGGTGCGCGCGGTGTTCACTTCGGCGCGGCGCTCGTTGCGACGGATGCGCTTCTTGGCTTGCGGCGTGTTGGCCATATCGTACGTTCGTTCCCTTGTCGGCCGTCCTGCCGGATCGGCCCAAAATTTCTGTCGGTCAGCAGGATGGGCAGCCTCCAGGGCCGCCGGAAAGCGCGCCACATAGGGCGGTGGGCGCGAATCGTCAAGCGCGCAGGTGCGTTCTCACTCCGCCGCCGGCGCATCCGGCTGGCGCGAAGGATGCGCGGCGACGAAGGCGGGATGGTCGGCGCAGCGCTCCACGATGGCGGCAAGGGTCGGGAAGGGCGCCATGTCGACACCGAAGCGCGCCGCATTATAGGCCTGCGGCACAAGGAAGCACTCGGCATAGGCCGGCGCCTCGTCGGTGAAGGCATAGGCGGTTCCGCGCGGGCTCGCCATGCGTTCCAGCGCCGCAAAGCCGAGCGCGATCCAGTGCCGCGCCCAAGCGTCGACGCCGTCCTGGTCCTGCCTGAATTCTTTCTTCACGTATTTGAGCACGCGCAGGTTCTGGATCGGGTGGATATCGGCCGCGATGGTGAGGGCGAAGGCGCGCGCCTGCGCCGCGGCCTGCGGGTCCGTGGGCAGCAGCGGCACATCGCTGCGCGTCGCCTCCAGGTAGTCGATGATCGCCATCGACTGGTGCAGCCGCACCCCGTCGATATCCAGCACCGGGATCTGCGCCTGCGGGTTGATGGCGACGAAGCCCTCGTCCAGCTGGTCGCCGGCGCGCAGGTCGATGGGCTGCTGGTCGTAACCGACGCCCTTCAGCGCCAGCGCCAGGCGGACGCGATAGGACGCGGTGGAGCGCCAGTAGCTGTAGAGTTTGGGGGTGCTCATGGGCGTATCCTCATTTCTGGCATTTGGGGCAGAACCACGTGCTGCGGCCGCCCTGCACGATGCGGCGGACAATCCCGCCCAGCGTCTCATGACAGCGATGGCAGGGCGCGTCGGTGCGACCGTAGACATCGAAGCGGGTGGCGAAATAGCCGAGGTTACCGTCGGGCTGGGCATAGTCGCGCAAGGTGCTGCCCCCGTCCGCGATCGATTCCCCCAGCACGTCGCGAATGGCCGGGACCAGGCGGGCAAGCTGCGGTCCGGTCACCTTGCCGGCGGCCTTGCGCGGATGGATCTGCGCGCGCCACAGCGCCTCGCACACATATATATTGCCGAGCCCGGCCACGATCCGCTGGTCGAGCAGGCACAGCTTCACCGCCTGCTTTCGCCCCCGGAAGGCAGCGCGCAGGTGCTGCGCCGAAAGCGCCTCTCCCAGCGCTTCGGGCCCCATCGCCGCGAACGGCCCCCAGCTTTCGAGCGCGGCCTCGTCGGCAAGGTCGAGCCAGCCGAAGCGGCGCGGATCGTTGAGCGCGAAGCGGTTCGTCGCGGTGTCGATGACCACATGATCGTGGCGGTCGGGCTCTGCCGGATCGATCCGCCAGCGCCCGCTCATGCCCAGGTGGAACACGACGCTGCGCGCGCGGTCGGTATGGATCAGCCCGTACTTCGCCCTGCGGCCAAGGCCCGTCACCGTCGCCCCGGTCAGCGCCTGCATCAGGTCGGGCGGGAAGGGGCGGCGCATGCCGGGCCGGTTGACGGTGACACGCTCTATCCGCGCGCCATCGAGATAGAGCGCCAGCCCGCGCACGGTCGTTTCTACCTCGGGAAGTTCAGGCATGGCCCAAGCCCGTAACAGCCTTTGCGCAAGTCAGAAACTCCCCTAAGGCCCCTTCCCATGAACGACACGATGAACGACCGGGTTTCCTTCGGCTATGAAGAGGTCAGCGCGGAAGAAAAGACCGCGCGGGTCGGCGGCGTCTTTTCCAGTGTGGCGACCAGCTACGACGTGATGAACGACGTGATGTCGGGCGGGATGCACCGCTTGTGGAAGGACCGCTTCGTCAAGCGGGTCAAGCCGCAGCCGGGCGAGGCGATCCTCGACATGGCGGGCGGCACCGGCGACATCGCCTTCCGCATGGCGGCGCGCGGCGCGGACGTGACGGTGGCGGACATCAACCAGGACATGCTCGACGTCGGCGTCGAACGCGCGATGGAGCGCGGGATAGACGGCCTCGTCTGGAGCCGCCAGAACGCGGAGGAACTTGCCTATCCCGACGCGTGTTTCGATGTCTACACCATCGTGTTCGGCATCAGGAACGTGACGCATATCGGCCGCGCGCTGGGCGAGGCCTACCGTGTCCTCAAGCGGGGCGGGCGCTTCTTCTGCATGGAATTCTCGACCACCGAATGGCCCGGCTTCCGCGAAATCTACGACGTCTATTCGCACAAGGTGATGCCGCAGATGGGCCGCGTGATCGCCAAGGACGAGGACAGCTATCGCTATCTCGCCGAATCCATCCGCCGCTTCCCGCGGATGGGCGAATTCGAAGCGATGATCCGCCGTGCGGGTTTCGAGCAGACGAAGGTCGAGGCGATCCTGGGCGGGGCGGTTGCGATCCACTCCGGGTGGAAAATCTGATCGCATGACCGCGCCGCGCACGCATATCTGGCGGCTCCTGAAGTGGGGCCGGACCGCGGCGAAGCATGGTGCGTTGCGGGGTATCGAGCGCGATCCCAACACGCCGCCGCCGGTGCGCCGGATGGTGCGCATCGCGCGCTTCGGGACGATCCAGCCTGCCGTGCCGGACTATGCCGGCGCATTCCAGGATATCGGCCCGGCCGCAATCAAGCTCGGCCAGTCGCTCGCGACGCGGCCAGACCTTGTGGGCGAGGAAGCGGCGCAGAACCTGCTCAGCCTGCAGGACGACCTGCCGCCAGTGCCGTTCAGCGCCATTTGCGCCGAAATAGAGCGCAGCTTCGCCGCGCCGTGGAGCGACTATTTCGCCAGCATCGAGGAAGAGCCGGTCGGCTCCGCCTCCATCGCGCAGGTGCACAAGGCGGTGACGACCGACGGGCGCACCGTCGCCGTCAAGGTGCTGCGCCCCGGCGTGCGCGAGCGGTTCGCCCGCGATATCGCGACCTATGAATGGGCTGCGGCCCACCTGGAAGCGCTGGGCGGGGAAGCGGCTCGCCTGCGCCCGCGCCTCACCATCGCCAATTTCAAGCGCTGGTCAAACACCGAGCTGGACCTGCGCCGCGAAGCCGCCGCCGCCAGCGAATTGGCGCAGGCGATGCGCGGTTACGAAGGTTACCGCGTGCCCGATATCGATTGGGACCGCACCAACGGCCGGGTGATGACGGTCGAATGGATCGACGGGATCAAGATCAGCCGGCGCGACGACCTTCGCGCAGCCGGGCACGACCTTGAGGAACTGTCCGAGCGGCTGGTGCTCGCTTTCCTGACCCAGGCGATCGACAGTGGTTTCTTTCATGCGGACATGCACCAGGGGAACCTGTTCGTGGAAGCGGACGGAACCATTGCGGCGATCGATTTCGGCATCATGGGCCGGATCGACCGGCAGGCGCGGCAGTGGCTCGCCGAAATCCTCTACGGCCTCACCACCGGCAATTACCGCCGCGTCGCCGAAATCCATTTCGAGGCGCAATACGTCCCCTCGCACCATTCGGTCGACGAATTCGCCACCGCCCTGCGCGCCGTGGGCGAACCGATGCGCGGCAAGCCGGTAAGCGAGCTGTCGGTCGGCCAGATGCTCGACGGGCTGTTCGCCATCACCCGCGATTTCGATATGCAGACCCAGCCGCACCTGCTGCTGCTCCAGAAGACGATGGTGATGGTCGAAGGTATCGCCACCCAGCTCAATCCTCAAATCAATATGTGGGACGTTTCCGCGCCCTATGTGCGCAGCTGGATCCGCGACGAGCTGGGGCCGGAGGCCGCTGTTGCCGATGCGCTGAAGGAAAATGTCTCCACCCTGCTACGTTTGCCGGACCTGGTGCGCCGGGTCGAAGAACGCTTCCCCCCGCGCGGCGGCGCGCCGGAGCCTGCACCGCTGCCCGAAATCGAGCTGATGTGGGAGCGCCGCCAGCGCGAAGGCAAGTCGGCCTGGGGCTATCTCCTCGCCGGGCTGGTGGGGGCTGGCGTCACCGCCGCCGCCACCGCGCTCGGCTGGATATTCTAGCCCCTGATTTCGGCTAGGTCGCGGTGCGGCAGCACGCGGCTGCCGACCAGGCACAGGGTCGTCGTCACCGCCTCCACCAGCATCGGCAGCCAGAAACCTTCCACCGTGCCGTCTGCGACCATGCTGACGATGCGCCCCAGCAAGGCGATGGCGAACAGCGCAGCCGGCACCAGCAGCACGTCGCCGTTGCGGCGCCATCCGCCCCAGATCATGGAGCTGCCTGCCACCACGAAAAAGGCGGTCATGTCGGCGCGCAGCGCGGCAAGCCCGGCGGCGTCGGCGGCTTCCAGCCCGAAGCTGACGGCGCTCACCGCCGGGTTGAGCAGGAAGCCGATGCCCATCAGCGCGAAAAACAGGCCGCCTGCGACCAGAACGAACCTCAAGATCAAATTCATCGCGCGCCATCTCCCCCGGTTTGCACGTACCGACGCGCCAACACCTGCGCGCGTTAAGCCCGTGATGAAAGCAATATTTAACCACCGCAAGGCAGGGCTGGTCTGGAAGCTTGGGTGCGGCTAGACATGAAACATGGTTAACGCCGCGGATATAGGGGATCCATCGATGATCGCTGACAGTGCGCCCCGCCGCAACGGCGATGTTCGCGCCTGCAACAAGGTGCGCGGCTGATGGCGCGCGTCCTGCTGGTCGTCGGCGGCGGCATCGCGGCCTACAAGTCTTGCGAGCTGGTGCGCCTGATCCGCAAGGGCGGCGGCGAAGTGACCTGCGTGGTGACGGAAGGCGGGCAGCAGTTCGTCACCCCCATGGCGCTCGCCGCGCTCAGCGAAAACCAGGTCTATACCTCGCTGTGGGACCTCAAGAACGAGGCCGAGATGGGCCACATCCAGCTGAGCCGCGAGGCCGACCTGGTCGTCGTCTGCCCGGCCACTGCCGACATGCTCGCCAAGATGGCGGCCGGCATTGCCGACGATCTTGCGACCACGCTGATCCTCGCGACCGACAAGCCCGTGATGGCCGTGCCCGCAATGAACGTGCGCATGTGGCAGCACGAAGCGACGCAGCGCAACGTCGGCTGGTTGCGGCAAGCCGGCGTCGACGTGATCGACCCCGACGAAGGCGCGATGGCTTGCGGCGAATACGGCCCCGGCCGGCTGCCGGAGCCGGAGATGATCTGGCTCTCCATCGCGGAAAAGCTGGGCCTCAACCCCGGCGATGCTGGCCCGGCGGATATCGCCGCCTTGCAGAGCGAGGCGCTGGAGCCGGAAAGCTTCGAGGAAGCTGACGAGCATTACGACGAGGAGCCCGAAGAACGGCGCCGCAGCGGGCTCGGCGGCCTGCTTGCCTCGATCATCCCGCGCTCGGTCCCCCGCAAGATCGAGCCGGAGGAAGTCGCATACCAGGATTACAACGGCCCCGACGAGGAGGAGGAAGATCTCCCGCCCGTCGAGGAAGAGGACATTCCCTTCAACCCCGACGCGGGCGGAGGCCTGCTTGCCAGCAAGGGCGTGGCCAAGGCCGCCCCGCCGACCGACCCCCAGGAAATTGCGAGACAGCTTGGCTTGGACCGCGCCGCGCCAGAGCCGATGGAAGGCGAGGCGGAGGGTGCCTTTGCGTCGGTCCACCAAGCGCCGCCTGCCGATCCCCTGGCCGGGCAGCCCGCCTTCGAGATCGATCCCGAGCATCGCCCGCTGTTCGACCGGCACGTGCTGATTACCGCCGGCCCGACGTGGGAGCCGATCGACCCGGTGCGTTATATCGCCAACCGGTCTTCGGGACGGCAAGGCTATGCCATCGCCGCCGCGGCCGCCGCGCTCGGCGCGCGGGTTACGCTGGTCTCCGGCCCGGTGCACCTTCAGACCCCGCCGGGCGTCGACCGGATCGATGTCGAATCCGCCGAGGAAATGGCGCGCGAGGTAAAGGCGGCACTGCCGGCCGATGCCGCGGTCATGGTGGCCGCCGTCGCCGACTGGCGGCCGAAGGATTACACCGGCCACAAGATAAAGAAGCGCGGCGCCGCGCCGCCCGCGCTGATGCTCACCGAAAATCCCGACATCCTGACGTCCGTCGCGGCCAGCCCGCAGCGGCCGAAGCTGGTCGTGGGCTTCGCTGCCGAAACCGACGACCTGATCCAGAACGCGCAGAAGAAGCGCAAGAGCAAGACGGCCGACTGGATCGTCGCCAACGATGTTTCGGGCGACGTCATGGGCGGCGACAACAACACCGTGCGCCTCGTCAGCGAAGACGGCGTGGAGGAATGGGACACGATGCCCAAGGAAGAGGTCGCGCTGGCGCTGGCCGAACGGATTGCCGACGCGCTCGACGAACGGGACGCGCGCGATGACTGACGTGCCTGTCCGGGTCAAACGCCTGCCGCACGGCGGCGGCCTCGACCTGCCGACTTACGAAACCGACGGTGCGGCGGGCATGGACGTGGTGAGCGCGGAGACAGTCACCATCGCGCCGGGATCGCGCCATGCCGTGGCGACGGGCTTCGCTATGGCCATCCCCGTAGGATATGAAATACAGGTGCGCCCCCGCAGTGGGCTGGCGCTGAAACACGGCATCAGCGTGCCGAACACGCCGGGCACGATCGATTCCGACTATCGCGGCGAAGTGAAAGTGCTGTTGATCAACCACGGCGACGCGACGTTTGCGATCGAGCGCGGCGACCGCGTGGCGCAGCTGGTCATCGCGCCCGTCACCCGCGCCAGCTTTGCCGAGGTCGAGGAGCTGGACGACACCGCGCGCGGCACCGCCGGCTTCGGCTCGACCGGCGTCTGATCGCGATGCCGGGGATCGGCGGCCTCAGCCCGGGCATCCTCCTCCTCGTCCTGCTGCTCGTTCTGATCTGGATGGTCGTGCTGGTGTGGCTCGGCGACCGGATGCTCGGCTATGTCTCGCGGCGCACGGGCTGGGCGATGCGCGACTGGAGGAACTGGCTGGCCAGCACGGTCCTGCTGATCGCACTGATCCACGTGGCGAACTGGGCCATCGACGTGGCGGAGGCGCTGCTGCGCGGCAACGCGATAGAGCCGAACCCCGGCTGGCCCGGCGCCTTCCTGATCGGATCGGTCGCAATCGGCGTTCCGATTGCTGCACTCAGGCGCCGGCGCAAGTAGCCGAGGCGTCGATCGGAATTGGGCAGACCTGGGTAACGCTCAAAACAGAAACGGGCGCTGCGGTCATCCGCTAGCGCCCGTTTCCTTCCATCTGGTTATGCTGCGTCAGCGGCGGCGGACCGGCTGGTCTTCCGGCTTCACGCTGATGCGGACCGTTTCACCCGAATTGCCGGGGAAGTCGGTGAACATCGCTTCGACCAGGTTGGGGACCAGGTACTGCAGGCGATTGCTGGTCGACAGGGCCTGCGCCTTGCCTTCGAACAGTCGCTCGCCGGTCGCGGCGCGGTCGATCTTCATGTCGATGCCGCTGGTGTAGACCGTGTCGGCCCACACATCGTTGCCGCGGCGGAAGAACGGATCGTGGTAGCCATAGCCCCAGGCACGGGTCGGCACGACGGCGACGCGGCCATCACGCGTGCGCACACGGCGATACACGGTGCGCGGGCCGCGATAGCCATACCAGCGGTCGTAGAACGGATCGCCACCATAGCCGAAGCCGCTGGACCGGACGCGGGTGCGCCCGTTGTCGACCCCGTAGTCGAAGCGCACGAGCAGATCGGCGGCTTCCGGGTTGTCGGTCGGCGTGTAGCCGAGCAGCGCCATCTCTTCCTCGACGAAGTCCGCATACTGCGAAAACTCGAGGCCGCCGGCCAGTTCTGGATCGTCGGCAATGACAGCGAACGTCTGTCCGGTCGGGGCCGGGAGCTGGCTTTCGAAACGGGATACATCGGCGTTAAAGCCGGTGGTGCAGGCGCCAAGGCCTGCGAGAAGGATCGGGGCAGCGGCCAGTTTCGCGACCTTGGATGCCCCCTGGATACGTCGGAACATGGTGTGTCTCCATTCAGGGTGGGCTGCGTCCCGCGTGCCCCCCATAATTGCGCACACGACCATCAGCGTTGGCGTTGTTCTACGCAGCCGCCAGTGAACCGGGATTGAACGCCCGATTTAACAAAAGGTCAAGTTTTCGAGCCGTTTGCGGGAGGTTGCGTGCCTAGCCGCGGACGAGGCCGAGCGCCTCGTAAGCCCGGGCCAGCGTGGGCACGGCCCTTTCGCGAGCCCGTGCCGCGCCCTTGGCAAGGATCGCATCGAGCGTATCGGTGTCCGCCTTCAGCTCCGTGAAGCGCGCGGCGATCGGGCCGAGCGTCTCGACCATCAAGTCGCCCAGCGCCGGCTTGAACTTGCCGAACCCTTCGCCGCCGAAATCGGCCAGCACCGCCTCGGCACTCGTCTGCGCCAGCGCGGCGTAGATGGTGACGAGGTTCAGAGCCTCCGGCCGGTCCGCCAGACCATCTGTCTCCGACGGCAGCGGTTCGGGATCGGTCTTGGCCTTCTTCACCTTTTTCATGATCGTGTCGGCATCGTCGGACAGGTTGATGCGGCTCATGTCGCTGTCGTCCGACTTGGACATCTTCCGTGATCCGTCACGCAGGCTCATGATCCGCGCGGCCGCGGGCGGCACGATTGCATCGGGCAGGGTGAAGACCGGCGCTTCGTCGCCATCTTCATTCCTCGGAGCAAAATCGTTGTTGAACTTCTGCGCGATGTCGCGCGCCAGCTCCAGGTGCTGCTTCTGGTCGTCGCCTACCGGAACGTGCGTCGCCTGGTAGAGCAGCACGTCGGCGGCCTGCAGCACGGGGTAGGAGAACAGCGCAACCGACTGGCCTTCGCGGTTCTTGCCAGCCTTGTCCTTCCACTGCGTCATGCGGTTCAGCCAGCCCATGCGCGCCGTGCCGGATAGCAGCCACTGCAGCTCCGCATGCTGCGGCACTTGCGCCTGGTTGAACAGGATGGAGCGGTCGGGATCGATCCCGCAGGCGACCAGCGCCGCGGCCATCTCCAGCGTGCCGGCGCGCAGCTCCGCCGGATCGTGCGGCATGGAAATGGCGTGCAGGTCCGCAAGGAAATACAGGCACTCTCTGTCTGCGCTACCGCCTTCGGCTACTTGAGCGCGGTTAGCCTCTTCCAGATCGTCCTGCATGGCCACCCAGTTGCGGATCGCGCCCAGGTAATTGCCGAGGTGCAGGTTGCCCGTGGGCTGGATACCGGAAACGACACGCATGGAATCAAGGCTCTTTCTTCGAAGTCAGGGTGCGGATGCGCTGCCGGTCGATCGCGCCTATGGCAAAGGCGATGCCGAAATAGACGACCGCCGAGCACGCCACCAGGGCGATAAGCGCCCCGGCGCGCGCGAACAACCCGGCATCGTACCACCCGGCCAGCAGGTCGCGCGCGAACCACAGCGCCGCGCCCATCGCCGCCGCCGCGACCAGTTGCCGCCCGATCCGCGCGACCAGCTTCAGCGGGATGGTGTAATAGTCGCGCTTCACCAGCACGACGTAGAGATAGAAAACGTTGATCCACGCGCCGATGACGCTGGCAAAGGCTACGCCGACCACGCCGAAATCCTCCAGCAGCACGAAATTCATCGCGATGAAGACCGCCAGCGAAATGAAGGCGGCATAGACCGGCGTGCGCGTGTCCGACCGGGCGTAGAAATTGGGCACCAGCACCTTCACCAGCACATAGGCCGGCAAACCGAGCACCAGCGCCGCGACGACCCGGCCGGTCAAATCCGCCTGTTCCAGGCTGAACCGGCCGCCCTGGAAGATCATCGTGACGAACGGGACCGCGCAGATCGCCAGCGCCACGGCGGCGGGCATCGTCAGCAGCATGGCGACTTCGATCGCGTCGGATTGCACGCGGTCGGTACCTTCGCGGTTCTTGGTACCGACGAACTTGCTGAGCGTCGGCAGGATCGCGGTCGACAGCGCTATGCCGATGATGCCGAGCGGCAGCTGGTTCAGCCGGTCGGCATAATTCATGTAGCTGATCGCGCCATCGTCGAGCCGGTTGAGGAAGTAGAGCTGGACCAGCGTGTTGATCTGGTAGGCCCCGCCGCCGATTGCCGCCGGCAGCGCGATGATCGACAGGCGCTTCACTTCCGGCGTGATCCGCGGCCACAGCAGCTTGGGCCGGAAGCCTTCGACGCGGGCCCAGTAATACAGCCATGCAAGCTGGATGACCCCGCCGATCGTAACCGCCCACGCCTGGCTGTAGCCGACCTGCCGCGTGGTCCAGCCCCATTCGGCCATCGCGTAATCGCCGAACAGCAACGCCGCGATCAGGGTGAGGTTGAGCAGGATGGGGAAGCTTGCGCCGGGCGCAAAGCGGCTGACCGAATTCAACATGCCGGTGAACAGCGTCACCAGGCTGACCAGCAGGATATAGGGGAACATGATCCGCGCGAAATCGACTTCCATCGCGAAGTTCGCCGGCGGGGACTGCCCGTCGCCCAGCGCCATGATCACCAGCGGCATCGCCAGCATCATGATCGCGCAGACCGCGATCAGCACGGGCAGGAAGACGCTGAGCACGTCGTCGGAGAAGCTGCGCGCTTCCTCGATCCCGCCGTCCCCGTGCAAACGCTTGGAAAACATCGGCACGAATGCGGCGGAAAACGCGCCTTCCGCGAACAGGCGGCGGAAGACGTTCGGGATGATGAAGGCCTGGAACCACGCGTCCGTCACCGCATTGGCGCCGAGCACGCGGCTGAAGATCATCTCGCGCGCGAGGCCGGCGACGCGGCTGACCATCGTCAGCCCGCCGATCGTCCCGACATTCTTGAGCAGGCTCATCCGATGAGACCCGTCAGGGTTTGGCTCAGGCGTCCGCTGCCGGTGTACCCGCGCCTTCTTCCGCCTCGCGCGCGCGCTTCGCGGCAAGTTGCTGGAAGTAGAGGCCCTGGAAGTCGATCGGGTCGAGCATCAGCGGCGGGAAGCCCGCATCGTGCACGGCATCGGCGACCACGCGGCGGGCGAAGGGGAACAGCATCCGCGGCGCTTCGGAATAAAGGAACATGTGCGCCTGGTCTTCGGCCATGTTGCGCATGCCGACGAGGCCGCAATAGGCGAGCTCGATGATATAGGCCGCGCCCGCCTGTGCGTTGGCGGTGCAGACGATCTTCAGCTCGACCTCGTGAACCCCGTCGCCAACGTCCCTGGCAGCGATGTTGAACTGCACGTCCAGCTGCGGCTGGTCGGTCCACTGGAAGCTTTCCGGCGCCTTCGGGTTCTCGACCGAAAGGTCCTTCACATATTGCGTGATGAAGCCCGCGCTCGGTTGGTTGTCGGCGCCGTTTGCGCCTTCTGCCGGGTTGGGTACGGGATTGGCGGGCATGTTGCCTTCGTCGGCCATGAATAGTGTCCTGGTTACCGGGTTGTCGGGCCGCGCCGATTCCGGAGCGGCGATTTCGCGACAGCGCGCCTAGCACCCGCTCACCGCCCCCGCAACGCCGCTCTGCAGGCAGGCGCAGCGCCGCGGCGGCGCGGTCTCATCGCTTGTTCATTTGTGTTTGATCACTATTTCAGGCACCAATGGTAAACGGTTTCGTTGGAAGGAACGCCCGGCAAATCCGGTGGGCGGGCCCGGCGGCGCCTCGCAGAGCCTAAGGGGCAGGAAAAGACTAACGTGTTTTGGGAAATCATCATCCTTGCCATGATCGCGGCCTTTCTGGGCCTGCGCCTCTATTCCGTACTGGGCCAGCGCGCCGAGCATGAGGAAGAACCGTCGGTGACCCGGCTGGAGCAGCCGCGCGAACAGCAGCGAGAGCGCCCTGCCGAGGCTGCAGCGCCGCAGGGCCAGCAGGCGATGCCGCAATTCTCCGGCGTGACCCCGGCGATCGAGCGGGGCCTGCGTGAAATTTCCGCCGCCGACCGCCAGTTCGACCTGCTCTCGTTTCTCGAAGGGGCGAAGGGCGCCTATTCCGTCGTGCTGGAAGCCTTCTGGGAAGGCGACCGCGAAGATCTGCGCGAACTGACCGATGCCGATGTCTACGCCGGTTTCGAAGCGGCCATCGCCGCGCGCGAGGAAGCGGGCGAAACGCTCAGGAACAGCCTGGTGCGGATCGAGGATGCGGTCATCCACTCCGCCGAACTCGACGGCTCGATCGCGCGGATCACCGTGCGCTTCATCGCCGACATCGCCGCCGTCACTTACGACAAGGATGGCAACGTGGTCGCCGGATCGCTCGACGATGCCATCGAAAGCGTCGACGTCTGGACGTTCGAGCGTGATACGCGTCTGCCTGGCCCCAAGTGGCTGGTGACCGAAACCGACGAGGGCTGAGGCCCGTGAACATCAGGGTCAAAGCCATGCTGCGAGCCGCTGCCCTGCTAGCCGCGCCGCTGGCGCTCGCCGGCTGCCAGATCGTCCCCGAACCGATCGATCGCGCGCCGCCGCCGCCCGCGGGCACTACGGCGCTCGAAATGGGCGTGCGCGCCGGACCGCCCGTTGCGCACCTCAACCTGACTTACGACGACGCGGCCAGCGCGCTGCTCGCCTTCAACACCAGCTGCCCCGTCGTCTTGTCGCGCGAGGATGCGAGCGGGCTGACTATTAACAGCGACTGGAGAGAGGCCTGCGCCGCGTTTACCGCTTGGCCCGCCGCCGATCCAAAAGGTTTCTTCGCGCGCTTTTTCGACACGGTCGAGGTGGGCACGAACGATGCCTTTGCCACCGGCTATTTCGAGCCGGAGATCGCCGGGTCGCGCGCGTTCCAGCCGGGCTATGCCCCGGTGTACGCAATGCCGGACGACCTCGTGCGCGCATGGCCCGACGACATGCCCGAAAGCGAACGGACGGGCCGTGCACCCCTGGGCCGCTATGACGAGAGCGGCAGGTTCGTGCCCTATTACACCCGCGCAGAGATCGAGGACGGGGCGCTCGCCGGGCGCGGGCTGGAATTGGGCTGGGCGGTCGATCCGATCGAGCTGTTCTTTCTGCAGATCCAGGGCAGCGGGCGGCTCGCCTTTGCCGACGGCAGCGTGACGCGCATCGGCTATGCCGGGCAGAACGGTCACGGCTACACCGGCATCGGCGCGCTGATGCGCCAGCGCGGCCTGATTGGCGACGGCACAAATTACCCCACCAGCATGCAGGGCATCGTCCAGTATTTGCGCGACCATCCGGCCGAAGGCCGCGCGATCATGCGCGAGAACGAAAGCTGGATCTTCTTCCGCGAACTGACCGGCCCGAATGCCGCGATCGGGCCCATCGGCAGCATCGGCGTGCCCGTGCGGGGCCGCGCATCGGTCGCGGTAGATCCCAAATACGTCCCCTATGGCGCGCCCGTCTGGCTCGATCTGGACCGCGACGTGGCGGACGGGCTGTGGGTGGCACAGGACACGGGCGGGGCGATCAAAGGCCCCAACCGCTTCGACACGTTCTGGGGCGCGGGTGCCGAAGCGCGCGAGATTGCCGGCGGCATGAGCGGGCGGGGCCGCGCCTATATCCTCCTGCCGAAAGCCGCCGCGCGCCGCCTGCTGGCGCGATGAGCTATCCGCGCGGCCTGACGCCGGAAGAGCAGGCGCTCTGGGAACAGCTGGCCGCCACAGCAACGCCGCTTCATCCTCCGCGAGCCAAAGCAGCCAGTCGCCCGCAGTTTGATCGGGAGGCCCCGCGAGCGAAGGTCGCAACACCGCCCCGCAAACCGAAGGGCCGCGTCCCGCCGCTGCGTGCGCCCGTACCTCCGCCGCCACCGGCCCCGCGCCCGCTCGATGCGCAGCACGGGCTCGACAATTCGTGGGAGCGCAAGCTCGCCCGCGCGGGGGTGGAGCCCGATTTCACGCTCGACCTCCATGGCCATACGCTGGATGGCGCGTGGAAGCGGCTCGACAGCGGCATCGCGCAGGCGAAGGCGATGGACGCACGCCTGGTCCTCGTGGTCACCGGCAAGTCCCGCCCGGTCGATGCCGCGGACCGCGGGACCAGCCGCGGGGCGATCCGCGCCAAGATCCTCGACTGGCTCGCCGCCGGCCCCCACGGCGCGGACATCGCCGCCGTCCGCAAGGCGCACCGCCGCCACGGCGGCGATGGTGCGCTTTATCTTGTGCTGCGGCGGGGGCGTTGATGAATTAGCAGGTCCCTCAATAACGCGCCGGTGAGAGGAATTGGATCTGGTCGGCCTAGGCCCAATAGCGATTGACTGTGCTTCTTAATCGTGACTCGATCTGTTCACGCAAATCAGCGAAATGTTCGGCTTTCACAATCCAGTTCTTATACTTCGGTTGCCAGCGACCCCTGCCTCGAACGGTGCCACGAACTACCTCGATCAACGGTTTCGCCGGCGGATTGCGAATTGCAACTTCACCGTTTCCAAGCTCGCGGAAGGTGATTTCGCCGTGTGGGGTGCCAAGCGGCGAAAGATCGAGCCTCGATTGCTGTGAACTGGGCGTCTCTGGAGAAGACGCGTTCCGTTTCACCGGCAACCGGTGGACGTTGTCAGCTTTTCGAGCGCCTTCTTCAGCCTGATCTCCCTGACCAAGCCCAAGCCGCCGTTCCCAATCGAATGTTATTGGTTCATGAGCTTCACACAATGCGGCGCCAAGCCCGCGAAGCCAGTTAGTGTCGCGCTTCTCCCAGAATCTACCTGCGCACATCCGCATCGCGGATAGGACGCCAACCTTTTCAGCCTGGTCCCTCCACCATGAGGGGAACTGGTCCCACTTCACGATTGTCACATCTTCCGGGATCTCGCGTCGATCCACGCTCGATTTGGGAGCACAAAGGACCATCGGCAGGACCTCGAGATACCCATACCCATTTTCTTCGAGCCAGCGCCGAAGAACGATGGCTTGCAAGCGGGCCTGTTCGATAGGCGAAGGAACAGGTTGCGGGCGATTTCCGTACCAGATCGTCCATTCACCGTGTGCGTCGCACTGCAGTCGCCCGCCGTAATTCTTGGTCTCGCACAGCCAGATACGGCCTTGCACGCGATGGATCACGAGATGGTCGATCTGCGCGTATTCTCCGCGCACGCCTATGCGAATATCGTGCAGCAGCCCCATCCGGTCGGATTCGCCGAATTCCCGGTTCATGATGCGTGCGGCTTCGCGCTCGCCCGCGGTCCCTGCGATCAACTTCGCATATTCTTCGTCGAGGCGTTTTTTCTGAGCCGGATTGCACCGGCCGGCCAAGAGTGTGAGCGCGGCAATGTCGTCGCGGCGACCATCGCAATCTTTCAAATTCATATCAGATTCTCCAATGGCACAATCAGTTAGGCCGTCGGAGTTAAAGCCAGGTTTCTCCTACCCGCACTGCCCGCGGTGCATCATCATCTGGTCGGCCAGCACCAGCGCCATCATCGCTTCTACCACTGGCGTGCCGCGGATGCCGACGCAGGGGTCGTGGCGGCCCTTGGTGCGGATTTCGGTCGCCGTGCCCTCGCGGTCGATGGTTTCGACCGGCGTCAGGATGGAACTGGTCGGCTTGAAGGCCACGCGGCAGGTCACCGGCTGGCCGGTGCTGATACCGCCCGCGAAGCCACCGGCGTGGTTGGCGAGGAATTCGGGCTTATCGCCATCGGGTCCGGGCCGCATTGGGTCGGCGTTGCTCTCCCCGGTGCCGCGCGCGGCATCGAAACCGTCGCCGATCTCCACGCCTTTTACCGCGTTGATGCTCATCATCGCGCCCGCAAGTTCGGCGTCCAGCTTGGCATAGAGCGGCGCGCCCCAGCCCGCTGGCACGCCTTCGGCCCGGCATTCCACCACCGCGCCCAGCGATGATCCGGCTTTGCGCGCTTCGTCCACCAGCGTCTCCCACCGCTTCGCCGCTTCCGGGTCGGGGCAGAAGAAGGGGTTGCGCGCAATCTCGCCCGCGTCAAAGCGCGCCGGATCGATGCGGTCGCCGCCGATTTCCGCGACATAGGCCGTCAGCGTCACCTGTGGGATCACCAGCCGCGCGATCGCACCCGCAGCCACGCGCATGGCGGTTTCCCGCGCGCTCGACCGCCCGCCGCCGCGATAGTCGCGCAGGCCGTATTTCGCGTCGTAGGCGTAATCCGCGTGGCCGGGGCGATAGGCTTTGGCGACTTCAGAATAATCCTTGCTGCGTTGGTCCACGTTCTCGATCATCAGGCTGATCGGCGTGCCCGTGGTCTGCCCTTCGAAAACACCGGACAGGATGCGGACCCTGTCCGGCTCCTGCCGCTGGGTGGTGAACTTGCTCTGCCCAGGTCGGCGTCGGTCGAGGAAGGGTTGGATGTCTTCTTCCGAAAGGGCGAGCCCCGGCGGGCACCCGTCCACCACCGCGCCGATGGCCGGGCCGTGGCTTTCGCCCCAGGTGGTGACGCGCAGCAGGTGGCCGAAGCTGTTGTAACTCATGGCCCGGTTTCCTGCCGCAACTGTGAACGCCTGTCCATTAGCGCTGGACCAAGGGTTTCTTGTGCCGCAAGAACAAAACGCGCTCAAGCAGCGAAGCGGTAGCGCACACAGGGTGGGGCTCAAGCAGCGAAGCGGTAGCGCAAAACGGGTAGGGTATGATTGCGAAACTAAACGGCGTATTGGATGAGAGCGGAGCCGACTGGGCCGTGCTGGATGTTCGCGGCGTCGGCTATCTCGTCCATTGCTCTGCCAAGACGCTCGCTGCGTTGGGTGAGAAGGGGGAGGCGGCGACGCTGTTCACCGACCTGCAGGTGAGCGAGAACGACATGCGCCTGCTCGGCTTCGCTAGCGCGGAGGAGCGGGACTGGTTCCGCCAGCTAACGAATGTGCAGGGTGTCGGCAGCAAGGTCGCGCTGGCCATCCTCAGCGCGCTCAGCCCCGGCGAACTGCGCGATGCCTGCGCCGGCGGCGATGCGGCCAGCGTGGCGCGCGCGCAAGGTGTGGGGCCGAAGCTGGCCGGCCGGATCGTCAACGAGCTCAAGGAAAAGGCCCTAACCCTCCCAGGCGCGATGCCCGGCGGCGGGGCGAGCGGCGATGTCGCGGTGACGCCGGCCGGCCCTGCCAGCGCCGATGCGGTGAGCGCGCTCGAAAACCTCGGCTTCAAACCCGCAGTGGCTGCGAGGGCCGTGGCTGCCGCGCAAGGCGAGTTGGGCGAAGGGGCCAGCGAAAGCGACCTGATCCGCGTCGCGCTGAAGAAGGCGGCGGGGTGATGGACGCCCATAGATTCCGTCATCCTGAACTTGTTTCAGGATCCATCCAGCCCCGTGCGTGGAGCTATTGGCTCGAAACCAAGACCGGGCGCCAGGTCATGCCAGTCCGGGTTCTCGCTTTCGATGAGGTTGATTTTCCATTGCCGGTGCCACCGCTTAAGCTGTTTCTCCCGCAGGATCGCTCTTTCCATGTCGCCGAACTGTTCGAAACGGACGAGCCGATTGACACCGTATTTGCTCGTAAATCCAGGAGATGCACGCGTGCGGTGCAGGTGCAGTCGCCTGACGAGGTCGCTCGTCACGCCGATATAGAGCGTCCCGTAAGGCCGGCTCGCCAGGATATAAACGATCGGATCGCGCGCGGGCTGCATCTGTGCCAGCGTGCCGATAGTTGGATGCTGAAACAAGTTCAGCATGACCGAGCGTGTAAAACAGCATGAGCGCAAACCCCGATCTCACCCCCGAACGCCTGCCGGACGATCCGGATGCGGCGCTGCGGCCCAAGAGCCTGGCCGAATTCATCGGGCAGGCTGCGGCGAAGGACAATCTGGCGGTCTTCATCGAGGCGGCGAAGAGGCGCGGCGAGGCGATGGACCACGCGCTGTTCTTCGGCCCGCCGGGTCTGGGGAAGACCACCCTTGCGCAGATCGTCGCGGCGGAACTGGGCGTGGGCTTCCGCGCCACCAGCGGGCCGGTGATCGCAAAATCGGGCGATCTCGCCGCACTGCTCACGAACCTCGAGCCCAACGACGTCCTCTTCATCGACGAGATCCACCGCTTGAATCCAGTGGTGGAAGAAGTGCTGTACCCGGCGATGGAGGATCGCGCGCTCGACCTCATCATCGGCGAAGGTCCTTCGGCACGCAGCGTGCGGATCGACTTGCCGCCCTTCACCCTGGTCGGCGCGACGACCCGGCAGGGCCTGCTGACGACGCCGCTGCGCGACCGCTTCGGCATTCCGGTGCGGCTCAACTTCTATACGGAGGACGAGCTGTCCCGCGTAGTCACCCGCGGCGCCCGACTGCTCGGCCTTGCCATCGACGATGCGGGCGCGCGCGAGATCGCGCGGCGCGCACGCGGAACGCCGCGCGTGGCCGGGCGACTGATGCGCCGCGTGCGGGATTTTGCGGAAGTCTCCGGCGGCGGCACCGTCACCGCCGACATCGCGGACAAGGCGCTGACCCGGCTGGAAGTCGACAGCCTTGGCCTCGATGCGATGGACCGGCGCTATCTCACCATGATCGCCGACATTTATCGCGGCGGACCGGTGGGGGTGGAAACGCTCGCCGCAGGCCTCGCCGAACCGCGCGACACGGTGGAAGAGGTGATCGAACCCTACCTCATCCAGCTCGGCCTGATCGCCCGCACGGCGCGGGGGCGTTGCCTCAATTCGCTCGGCTGGAAGCACCTGGGGCTGGCCCCGCCGCAAGGGCCGGCAGGCGATTCGCGCGGCGGCGAAACCGGTGGGCAAGGCGGGCTTTTCGAAGCCGATTAACCACGTCGCCGGGCGGTAATCGTAAGGTTTTCCGGCCAATTGGGTGCCATAACGGGACAACCCGCTACCGCGGCCCCGAAACACCCCTAAAAAATCGTCACCGCTGCGGCAAATGCTGGTTAACGCGATTGCGATAGGCGCTCTTCACCCGTCTCTTGGCAGAACGGAATCAACCCAACCCGCCGGAATCCGTCCGGAGCAGAGTCGAATTGATGAAGAGAGATTAGACCATGTCGGTACGTACGGCCCTTGCCAAACTCTCCGCGGCGGCGGCAGGCGGTGCGCTTGTCGGCGGCGGGGCGGTTCATGTCGCCGAGCCCCAGGCAGCGCAGGTCGAGTACAAGACGGTCAAGAGCGTCAAGGATACGCCATGGGTGCGTGAGCGCCAGATCCGCCGGGTCGTCGAACGGCCCGAACGGCGGGTGCGCCGCATCCGCCGCGTGGTCGAGCGCGAGCCGGAGTGCGTTTCCGGCCAGTTCGTCCAGCACCTGCCGGCCGGCATGCACGCCGGCGACGCGGGCACATCCTATGTAGAAGGCCGCGGCTATTGCATCGAACGCCAGTTCGCCATGGCTGCCATCCCGATGCCGCTTCCGCTGCCCCCGCTCCCGCCGGTCGGCGGCAGTGGCGGCGGCGGGCCGGTCATCATCGGCGGCTCGGGCGGCTTCGGCGGCGGTTTCGGAGGCGGCTTCTTCGGCGGTTTCTTCGGTGGCGGCGGTGGTGGCGGCGCCAATGTGGAGATTTCCTCCACCACGACCGGTGGCGGCGAAACCTCCGGCGGCATCGTGATCGACATCGACAATTCGAACAACGGCGGCTCGACCTCCACCTCGACCTCTGGCGGCAGCACGTCGACCTCGACGGGCGGCGTGACGAGCACGACCTCCACCGGCGGTTCCTCGACCTCCACCGGCGGCGTGACCAGCACGACTTCCAGCTCCACGGGCGGTTTCACCAGCACCACGTCGAGCTCGACCGGCGGTGTCACGACCACCACGGGCGGGGTGACGAGCACGACCGGCGGCGTGACCAGCACGTCCTCGTCCTCGGGCAACATTACCTCGTCCTCGAGCGGATCGAGCAGTTCTTCCACCTCGTCGAGCACCAGCTCGTCGGGCGGCGGCAGCACCTCGACCTCCACCAGCGGCGGGACGACCGGCGGCATGACGTCGGGCGGCAAGCCGGGCACGAGCACGGGCGGCAACACCACTTCGGGCAACATCACCAGCACCGGCGGTTCGACCACCTCGACCACCACCGGCGGGATCACCTCGACCACCACGGGCGGGCCGGTGACCAGCACGACCTCGACGGGCGGCAACACGACTTCGACCTCGACCGGCGGTGTCAGCACGACCACCACCACGGGCGGTTTCACCACCAGCGGCAGCAGCGGGGCGACGAGTTCGGGCGGCATCTCGACCACCACCGGCGGCGTCACCACGACCACCGGCGGCGTGACGAGCACCAGCTCCTCTTCGGGCAACATCACCTCGACTTCGAGCGGTTCGAGCTCGACTTCGACTTCGTCCTCCACGTCGGGCAGCTCCAGCAGCTCGACGAGCACCAGCTCGAGCGGCGGCAGCACCACCAGCGGCACGCAGGTCCCTGCGCCGCCGATAGCCATCCTCTTCGGCCTGGGTGCGGCAGCCGTGTTCGGTCGCCGCAAGTGGGGCCGCAAGGCGAAGGAAGACTGAGCCGAAGCGCACGCGAATACCCCTGGCGTCCGGCGACCGACCTCACGCCGGCGCGCCAAGGAAAAGGGCGGCACTGCATCGCGCAGCGCCGCCCTTTCTATCGTTTCAAGCTATCCGGAAGCCGCTATTCGCCGCCGACGAGGACCCGCTGCGAGGGTTCGCGCGCCGTCCACGCCTTGATGCCGCCTTCCAGGTGCCGGACGCGCGCGCCGGTATGCTTCGCCAGCATTTCGGCCGCCCGCGCCGAGCGTTTGCCCGAGCGGCAATAGAGGATCGTCTCGCGCGCTTTTTCCATCGGGATCGCCGCCGGATCGAAGGTCTCCACCGGCCCGTTGAGTGCGCCCGGCAGGCGGCCCGCCGCGAATTCCTCCGGCGTGCGGACATCGATCACGATCGCCTCGCCCGCCTCGATCAGCGCGGCAAGGTCTGCTGCCGCGATCGTTTCGACACTGCCTTCATCGGGCAGCGCCTTTACGTCGAGCTGCTCGGACGGCGGCGTACGCTCGCATCCCGCGAGCGCCAGCGCCACGACCGCCGCGCCGGCCAGCAGCCGCATCAGGCGGCAAGCTGGCGCAGCACGTACTGCAGGATCCCGCCGTTGCGATAGTAATCCATCTCGTTGGCGGTATCGATGCGGCACTGCGCGGTGAAGGCGAAGCCGGTGCCATCTGCGCGGGTGACGTTTACTTCCACGTCCTGTCCCGGGGTCAGGCTGTCGAGCCCGGCGATGGAGAAGCTGTCGTCGCCTTTCAGGCCCAGCGTCAGGCGCGTGTCGCCACCCTTGAACTGCAGCGGCAGTACGCCCATGCCGATCAGGTTGGAGCGGTGGATACGTTCAAAGCTTTCGACGATTACCGCCTGCACGCCGAGCAGGATGGTGCCCTTGGCGGCCCAGTCGCGGCTGGAACCGGTGCCGTATTCCTTGCCGCCGATGACGACCAGCTGGGTGCCGTCGGCCTGGTGCTTCATCGCTGCGTCGTAGATCGGCATGGTCTCGCCGTCATAGACGGTAAAGCCGCCTTCGACGCCGGGGACCATTTCGTTCTTGATGCGAATGTTGGCAAAGGTGCCGCGCATCATGACCTCGTGGTTGCCGCGCCGGCTGCCGTAGGAGTTGAAGTCCGCCTTCGAGACCTGGTTCGAACGCAGATATTCGCCTGCCGGGCTGTCTTCCTTGATCGAGCCGGCCGGGCTGATGTGGTCGGTGGTGACACTGTCGCCGAGGATGGCGAGCGGCTTTGCATTGGCAATATCCTTCACCGGTTCCGGCTCCAGCCCCATGCCTTCGAAGAAGGGAGGGTTCGCGACATAGGTGCTGCCCGGGCGCCACTGGTAGGTGTCGGACGCGGTCACGTTGATGGCCTGCCAGTGTTCGTCGCCCTTGTGGACGTCGGCATAGCGCTTTTCGAACATCGAGCGGTCGATGTTGGCGGCGCGGTGGTCTGCCACTTCCTGGTTGGTCGGCCAGACGTCGGCCAGCATCACGTCGTTGCCCTGCTGGTCCTGGCCCAGCGGCACTTCGGTGATGTCCTGCGTGACCGTGCCGAGGATGGAGTAGGCGACCACCAGCGGCGGGCTGGCGAGGAAGTTCGCGCGCACGTCGGGCGAGACGCGGCCTTCGAAGTTGCGGTTGCCGGAAAGGACGCTGGCGGCGACGATATCGTTGCCGTTTATCGCCTTGCTGATCGGCGGGGCGAGCGGGCCCGAGTTGCCGATGCAGGTCGTGCAGCCATAGCCGACGAGGTCGAAGCCCATCGCGTCGAGATCGTCCTGCAGGCCGCTCTTTTCGAGGTAGTCCGTCACCACTTGCGAGCCGGGCGCCAGGCTGGTCTTCACCCACGGTTTGGGCTTCAGGCCCTTTTCGCGCGCCTTCTTGGCGACGAGGCCGGCGGCGATCAGCACGTCGGGGTTGGAGGTGTTGGTGCAGCTGGTGATGGCCGCGATCACGACGTCGCCATCGCCGATGTCGTGATGCGTATCCTCCACATCGACGCGCACGGGCGCGTCCTTCTTGTAAATCGACTTGAGGTCACCGTTGAACAGCTCGTCCACCATCGGCAGGGCGACCTTGTCCTGCGGCCGCTTGGGGCCGGCCAGGCTGGGGACGACGCTGGCCATGTCGAGCTCCAGCGTTTCGGAGAACACCGGCTCGTTTTCCGGCGTGAACCACATGCCCTGTTCCTTCGAATAGGCTTCGACCAGCGCGATCTGGTCTTCGCTGCGGCCGGTCAGGCGCAGGTAGTCCAGCGTCTTGTCGTCGATGCCGAAGAAACCGCAGGTCGCGCCGTATTCCGGCGCCATGTTGGCGATCGTCGCGCGGTCGGCGAGGCTGAGGTTGGACACGCCGGGACCGTAGAATTCGACGAAGCTGCCGACCACGCCGACTTCGCGCAGCATCTGCACGCAGGTGAGCACGAGGTCGGTCGCCGTGACCCCCTCGGCCAGCTGGTTCGTCAGCTTGAAGCCGACCACGCGCGGGATCAGCATGGAAATGGGCTGGCCGAGCATCGCGGCTTCCGCCTCGATCCCGCCGACGCCCCAGCCGAGCACGCCGAGGCCGTTGATCATCGTGGTGTGGCTGTCGGTGCCGACGCAGGTGTCGGGGTAAGCGGTGAGGTTGCCGTCCTGGTCCTCGCTCGACCACACGCCGCGGCCGATGTGCTCCAGGTTGACCTGATGGCAGATACCGGTGCCCGGAGGCACGGCGGAGAAGTTCTCGAAGCTCTTGGAGCCCCACTTGAGGAAGTCGTAACGCTCCGCATTGCGGGCGTATTCCAGCTCCATATTGGCTTCCATCGCCTTGGGGTGGCCGAATTCGTCGACCATCACCGAGTGGTCGATGACCAGATTGACCGGAACCTGCGGATTGATCTTCGCCGTATCGCCGCCCAGCTTGGCGATGGCATCGCGCATCGCGGCAAGGTCGACGACGCAGGGCACGCCGGTGAAATCCTGCAGCAGCACGCGCGCCGGGCGGTACTGGATTTCGTTGCCGGTGGTCGGGTTGTTCTGCCAGTCGGCAATCGCCTGCGCGTGTTCACGCCCCACGGTGTGGCCGCCATCCTCGAACCGCAGCATGTTTTCGAGCAGCACTTTCAGGCTGAACGGCAGGCGGGAGACGTCGCCGAGGCTCTCGGCAGCCTTGGCGAGGCTGTAATAGGCGTAATCCTTGCCGCCGACGGAAAGGGTGCTGCGGGTGCCGAGGCTGTCGGTGCCGACCTTGGTCATGGATGGATCGTCCTTCTGTTATGTCGTGCCGCGTGGTGCGGGTCCGGATCGGGCCGGTTGCGGGCCCTGTTTCTCCGGGGGGAGGGTCGGCGTGGCACCTGCGCAATCGGGCGCGCGCCGTCAAGCCCATCCTCGGGTAATCAAGCCCTGGGATGGCCGCGCGGTTCCCGCTTCAAACGGCGGTGATTTCCGGCGGTTTGCGGCGCGCGGCGATCAGGCACCCGGCAACGATCAGCACCGCGCCTGCCACCACATGCCATTCGACGCGCTCGGCAAAGAACAGCCAGCCGAACAGGGCGGCCCACAGGAAGCCGGAATATTCCATAGGGACAAGCACTTGCGTCTCCGCGCGGGCATAGGCCCAAGCGATGGCCAGCGCGCCGCCGACGGTCAGCGCAGCCGACCCGCCAAGCGCGGTCAGAGTTTCGCTATCCGGCCAATGCAGCAGGAACGGCGCGGCAAGGGCAAGGACCAGCACCTGCACGACCCCGTGGAAGGCTGCGATTTCCAGCGGTTTCGCGGCGAGCGACTGGCGGCGGATCAGGATGAAATTGACCGCATAGAGCATGGCCGAAACGAGGATGGAGGCGATGCCGGCCCACGCTCGCGCATCGATCTGTGCGCTTCCAAGCCGGCCGCTCAGGATGACGAAGGTCCCGGCCAGCCCCAGCAGGGCGGCGGCAACGGCATGGCGGGTGATCGCTTCGCCGAGGAACACGCGGGCGAGATAGAGCGCCACGATCGGCGCGACGAAGCTGATCGCGATGGTTTCGGCAATCGGCAGTCGGGTGAGGGCGAAGAAGAACGTCAGCGCCATGAATGCCGAAACGACGCCGCGCAGCGCGTGCAGCTTCAGCACCGGGCGTTTCGGCCAGCGCCCGCCGGCGGCCAGCCACAGCGGTACGGCAATCAGGCTGGCGAAGGCCACGCGCAGGAACGCGGCGGTGTAGACACCCGTAGCCAGCGAGGCGCTTTTCATCAACGCGTCTATCAACGCCAGCAGGCCAACGCCCAGCAGCGCCATCAGCACCGGGCCAATGACGGCGGTCTCGGTATGCGGCGCGTGGCGCAATTGCTGCACTTCCCGTCCAATTCAGCGTTGCTTCAGCCGCGATGCTTGATGGATTCTGCCAGAACAAGCACAATTGCGCGAGCTTCGGGGCGAATCCGCCCTTTCCCGCGACCTCCAGGGGCCCAAGAATGAAATCGATCCTTCGTACCGGTATGTCTGCCATCGCCGCTTTTGCCGTCGCCACGCCAGCCCTCGCCGCCGCACAGGCCGTGACGGCAGAGCCCGTTCCCGCCGACGTGGGCGACGCCATCGATGCGATGGAAATGCGCTCCGCCGAAGTCGTGCAGCCGCTGCCCGAAGCAGAACCGCTGGTGCAGAGCTGGACGCTGTCCGATGCGCGCCAGCTGCTCGAAGTCATCGAGGGCATCGATGCGCACGGCCTGATTCCGGCGGATTACAATCCGGGCGAACTGCGCGCGGCGATCGCCGCGGGCGAGGGCAAGATGCTGGACGAAGAGGCGAGCAACGCCTTCGCCTGGCTGATCGAGGACATGCGCGACGGGCGCACGCCGATGGCCAACCGCCGCCAGTGGTTCGTGGTCGATCCCGATGCGGACCGCTTCCCGACCGTGCAGGTCATGGCCCGCGCGCTGGCCAGCCACGATATCGCCGGCGCGCTGGAGGAAATCGCGCCGACCCATCCCGACTACGCCGCGCTGAAGCGCGAACTGGCGCGCAAGCCGGAAGCGGGCCGCCGCGCGCTCATCCAGGCCAACATGGATCGCTGGCGCTGGCTGCAGCGCGATCTCGGCGCGCAGTACCTGATCACGAACGTGCCCGAATACCAGCTGCGCCTGACGGTCAACGATACGATCATCGAAACCTATCGCACCGTGGTCGGCAAGCCTGGCCGCACGGCGACGCCGCAGCTGGCCGAAAGCGTGGAAGGCGTGATTTTCAACCCGACGTGGACGGTGCCGCAGTCGATCGTGAAGGGCGAGGGGCTTGGCGCGAAAGTGCTCAACAACCCCGCCTGGGCGCGGCGTGCGGGCTACACTGCGACGCGCGGTGCGAACGGCTATGTCTCCGTGGTTCAGCAGCCGGGTCCGTCCAATGCGCTAGGTCTGATGAAGCTCGAAATGCCGAATGCGCATGCCATCTTCCTGCACGACACGCCCAGCCGCAACCTGTTCTCCAACGCCAACCGCGCGCTCAGCCACGGCTGCATCCGCACCGAACGCGCCACCGAGCTGGCGATCACGCTGGCGATTCTTCAGGCCGACATGGAGCCGGAACGCGCGGTCGAGATCCAGAAGTCGGGCGAATACACGCGCGTGCGTTTCGAGCGCGAGATGCCCGTCTACATCACCTATTTCACGATGGGCACGAATATCGACGGCCAGATGTCCACCTATCGCGACATCTACGAACGCGACGCCCCGGTGCTCGCCAGCTTCCGCGAAGACCGCGTGCGCGAACGCGCCCGCGTGACGGACGAGGAAGTGATCGCGATCGAGAACGGCGAACTGTAAGGCGGGCCAAGGCGGCGGGGTGACCCGTCGCCGACCGCTTCACAGGCGCATTCAATCCAGCTGGAAGGTAACGCCACGCTCGCCCGCGGCGCGTCCACCGTCGTAGGCATTGTCGTAAGCTGGGCGCATCGGCTGCCGCGGCAGCACGTAGTCGGTCTGCGCGACCGGGGGCACCACGCTCGACCCGTCGCTTTCCAGCCCGAAACTGTCGGCAAAGATCAGGCGTCCGCCGGCCAGGTTGCGTACGCAGTGGCGGAACTGTTCGGGGCCCAGCGCAAGGCAGCCGTTCGACCGGCCGAGCTTGCCCCACCGCGCGACATGGTCTTCGGTCGCATACTCCGCCGGATGCATCACGATGGCGCGCGGATAGGCGAGGTCGTTCGTCGGATCGAGCCCGCCGAGGCGCATCGAGAGGCCGAATTTGCCGTGATACCACTCCCACGTGACGTAGGCCCCGCGGCTAGTCATTTCGGAACCCGATACGTTGGAATAGGTCTTCAGCCAGCCATCGTGTTCGGGGTCGGAACCCGTACCGTGGGTGACGAGGAAGCTTTCCACCGTGCCCGCTTCCATGTTGACGAGGTGGAAGCGCGGCGAGGAGGACCGCAGGCCGAAATCGGCGATGCCGACGATGTCGCGGCGCCAGATGGCCTGGCCGGCGCGCTCGAGTTCCTGCCGGGCGATGGCTGCCAGCTTTTCGTCGCGCGGATTGCCGAACCGCACTTGCGCAAAGGCGCGCGGAGCGGCGGCGAGCGAGGCGCCCGCGGCGAGCGCTCCGGTCAGGAAAGTGCGGCGGTTGGTGGGAAGCATTGTCATTGTCTAGCACGCATTCCCTAGCGCAAGCCTGAACGAAGCGCACCATGCACACTCGCGTTCCGGCGCAAAGATGCTACGCTTCGCCGATGATTCGCATCGCTATACTGGGGTTGATGGCCCTTTCCGCCGCCGCATGTACAACCGTTCCGCCGCAGGGCGAGACGACCGATGCAGTTGCGCAGCCCACCGAAGTCACGCTGATCCTGGATCGGGAAGAGGCCGCGCGGCTCTTCGCGGTTACCGAGATAACCCTGCAATGGATCGGCTGGGACAGGCGGGGCAGCGTCGCTTTCACGCGCGATGGAGAGGCGGTGAATTTGCGCGGGGTTCATTCGACGGTGGACGGCCAAGGCACTCTGGTCGTCGATGGGCGGGTCGCCGAAGTCGGGACAGACTACTTCATCCTCGACGGCACGATCACCATCGAAAACACACCGGATGCCGGGCGCTCCTGCGAATTGACCAAGCGCGACTGGCGTTTCGCCGTGACGCAAAACCGCCCCTATTACCGCCTGCGCGAATTCGAATGGTGCGACGGCCTGACGGATTACATCGACCTCTATCATCCGCGCGGCCCCTCTTCCTGACGCTTACTGGCTGAGCACCATCTCGTCGCCGGCAATCTCGACCTTTCCGACCTGCGACAGGAAACTCTGCCCCAACAGCGTCACGTCGAGCCCTTCGGGGATCACGACCGCGCGCACGTTGCTCGCGCTCAGCCCGCCCAGCGTTACGTTGCCCAGCACAACCGGCACGCCATAGACATCCCCGCTCGCGCCGCGGGCGATGGGGCGGACTTCGGACGGGTCCCAGTCGACGCCGATCGCCATCGCGTCGCTGCCGGTAAGCGCGATCATGCTGGCGCCGGTATCGACCATGGTGCGGATGCGCCGCCCGTCGATTTCGGGGCTGGCGTAGAAATGGCCATCGCCTTCGCGCATGAGCGCGATCTGTCCGCCCATGCCGCCGGAATCGGCGAGCGCCCGGTCCATTTCCGTGGGACCGGAGCCGCGCGCGGCAATCCGCCGTCCAGCATCGTGCCGCGCAAGCACGTCGTCCTTCGACCACGGATTGGGGCTGGAATAGGTCTGCTGCGGCTGCGGCGCGTTATCGGCAGAGGAGAACGGGCCGAGCGCGCCGTCGTTCCCGGCGGTGCGGAACGCAAAGACGGCAGCAATACAAGCCACCGGTATCGCGGCCAGGATCAGGTAATTCTTGACCATCGCCGGCAGCGTAATGCGCCGCCCCTTAAAGCACGGTAAAGTGCCTAGCGGGCGGCGTAATCGGCCAGTTCGGCGTAGATTTCGTCCCCGCTACGGCTGGCGGCGTTGCGCCAGCCCTTGGCCGTATCGGCATTGAGGACCTTTCCGTCGCTGGCATAAACGATGACGGTTGGCGTCCCTTCAATATCGGTCACGCCTGCCATGGCTGCGAGATCAAGATTGCGGCCCTCGCCGTCCTGAGGAACTCCGACGTCGACATAGACCACCTCATAATGGTCTTCGATCAGCTGCTGGAAGCGCGGCGATGCGAGCCATCCCGCAAGCGCGCGGCTGTCATGGCACCAATTCGCGCCGAAAACCGCAAGCGTTAGACGGTCGTTCAAACGCGCTTGCAGGAGGGCATCTTCCACATCTCTGTCTGCATTTGCCTCCGGATCGAAAGGCGTCGCTTCGGGATGGGCGAGGGCGGCAGACGAGGCGCTGTTGACCGGTCCGCAGACCGACAACAGCGGCGCGGCAATGGCGAGCAAAAGGGTTGCGGCGAGGCGTTTCATTACCCGCCCTCGTGCGCGATCTTTGCGAGCCGGGCAAGGTTCGGCATCGCGGCCATGGCTTTCTCGCGGATATCCGCAAAGGGGGCGAGCATGGCGGTCAACGAAGGTGACGGTGGCCTTGTCGTCCTGGCTCAGCAGCGTGTCGGCAAAGACCATGCCCACCGCGCCGGCGCCCACGACCAGGTAATCGGTCTCGTAATCGGCCACGCGAGTGCCTCCCGTTGTTCGGGAAAGCCGATACTACTGCGCGAGCGAGGACGAGGCGGCATTCTCCTGCGCCATCGACAGCATGGAGGCGGCGTGCCGCTCAGCCACCGCGCGCTGGTCCGCCCCGTATCCGCCGCCGAGCGCGCTGGCGACGGGCAGGCCGCGGCGCCGGCTTTCGCGCACGACCATGCGGTCGCGGGCGGCCAGTCCCTCGCCCGAAAGCGCCAGCCGGCCGAGCTTGTCGTCGCGGTGCGGGTCGACACCGGCCTGGTATAGGACGAGGTCTGGCGCAAAACGGGCAAAGGCGCCGTCCAGCTCGCGCGAAAGCACGGCGAGATAGGCATCGTCGTCCATCCCGTCCGGCAAGGCGACGTCGCGGCTGGACTGCGCCTTGCGGACCGGGAAGTTCTTTTCCGCGTGGAGCGACAGGGTGAAGATGTCTTCGCGCCCGGCGGTCAGGCTGGCCGTGCCGTCGCCCTGGTGCACGTCGAGATCGACGATCAGGATCCGCGTCGCGTCCCCTTCCGCGATCAGGCGGTTTGATGCGACGGCGAGGTCGTTGAACACGCAATAGCCCGCGCCCGTATCGTGCAGCGCATGGTGGCTGCCGGCCGCGCTGTTGGCGGCATAGCCGTACTCCATCGCCAGTTTCGCCGCCAGCCATGTGCCGCCGTTGGTGTGGCGCACGCGGCTGGCGATGCGCGGGGTGACGGGAAAGCCGATCCTCCGCTCCTTTTCGCGCGGCACGGCGGCGGCGAAGACTTCGGCGACATATTCGGGGCTGTGCACCGCTTCCAGCCATTCCCGCGGCATCGGATCGGGCGCGTGCTCGGTGATCGGATAGCCGCTTTCCCGCAGCGCCTCCATCACCAGCATGTACTTGTCGAACCTGAACGTCCCGCGTTCGGGTCGCGGCGCCATGTAATCGGCGTGGTGGACGACGTGGAGCAGCGCCTATTCCGCCGCCACGGCGTGGGGTTCGAAGGCGGTGGCTTCGCCTGCCTCGATGGCGGCGGCCTTTTCCTCGACCAACCTGACCACGTGGTCGAGCATCGCCTCGCTCTGGACGTGGTGGTCGGTCACGCCGGACAGGTAGACCATATGTTTGCCCGCACCGCCGCCGGTGATGCCGATATCGGTCTCGCGCGCTTCGCCGGGGCCGTTGACCACGCAGCCAAGCACCGAAAGGCTCATCGGCGTCTTGATGTGCTCGAGCCGCTTTTCCAGCGCCTCGACCGTGCGGATCACGTCGAAACCCTGGCGGCTGCAGCTGGGGCAGGAGACGACGCGCACGCCGCGGGTGCGCAGGCCGAGTGCTTTCAGCATCTCGAACCCGACCTTCACTTCCTGCTCCGGCTCGGCCGAAAGCGACACGCGGATCGTGTCGCCGATGCCGGCCCACAGCAGGCTGCCGATGCCGATGGAAGACTTCACCGTCCCGCCGATCAGTCCGCCCGCCTCGGTAATGCCGAGATGCAGCGGGCAATCGACCGTTTCGGCAAGCGCGTGGTAGGCCGCGACGGCGAGGAACACGTCGGATGCCTTCACCGCGACCTTGTATTCGTGGAAATCGTGGTCCTGCAGCAGCTTGATATGGTCGAGCGCGCTTTCCACCAGCGCTTCGGGGCAGGGTTCGCCGTATTTTTCCAGCAGGTCCTTTTCCAGGCTGCCGGCGTTCACGCCGATGCGGATGGCGCAGCCGTTAGCCTTGGCGGCGCGGACGACTTCGGCCACGCGCTCCGACGAACCGATGTTGCCGGGGTTGATGCGCAGGCAGGCCGCACCTGCGTCGGCCGCTTCCAGCGCGCGCCTGTAGTGGAAATGGATGTCCGCGACGATCGGCACGCGCGCCGCTTTCGTGATCTTGCCGAAAGCCTCGCTCGCCTCTTTCGTGGGCACCGAGACGCGGATGATGTCCGCGCCCACATCCTCGCACCGGCGGATCTGGTCGATCGTGGCGACCGCGTCTTCCGTGGGCGTGTTGGTCATCGTCTGCACGGTGATCGGCGCATCGCCGCCGACCGGCACGGTGCCGACCATGATCTGGCGGGACTGACGGCGCTCGATCGTGCGCCAGGGGCGGATGGCATTCATTGTCATGTGTCTCGGTAAGTTCTCGCGCGCCCCATATGGCGCATCTGCTGCAGTTTTGCGACCTTTGCGAATGCGTATGGGATTTCGCAGTGGGATGCGCCATGAACGCGCGCCATGAACGACCCGCGCGACACGAATGAACTCGACGGCCCGCTGCTCTTCGGCCGTGTGCTGGACGGGAAGGGGGGCGGCCGCCCCATCGGCTGGGACGAGGCGCGCGAGTGGCAGCCGGCCGGCCCGGACGAGGTGCTGTGGGTGCACCTGTGCCGCAACCGGCCCGGCGTGCAGGAATGGCTGGAGGGTTCGCTTTCCGTCCCCGAACCCACGGCGGAATTGCTGGTGTCGGATTCAACCCGCCCGCGCGCTTTCAGCGAAGGCGGCACGCTGGTCAGCACGCTGCGCGGGATCAATTTCAATCCGGGGGCGGAGCCGGAGGACATGATCTCCATGCAGCTGTGGTGCGACGGGCGGCGGCTGGTCACGCTGCGCCGCCTTGCGCTGCAGACCCCGCGCGACGTGCTTGCCCTGATCGACCGCGGGATCGGCCCGCCCGACGCGGGCGCAACGATAACCCTGCTCGCCGAATTCATGATCGCGCGGATGAACCAGTCGATCGTCGACATGAACGACGTGATCGACGCGCTGGAGGAGGAGGATCCGGAAAAGGACCCCGAAGGGATGCTGGGCCGCATTGCCGCCATCCGCCGCAACTGCCTCGGCCTGAAACGCCACATGTCGCCGCAGCACGAGGCGCTGGAGCGGATCAGCCGCGAAGCACCCGCCTGGTTCGAGGATCACGACCGGCGCGAAATCGCCGAATCCATCGACCGCTTGCGCCGCTATCTCGACGATATCGACATCAGCAAGGAAAGCGCCGTGGTGCTGATGGACGAGCTGCGCGCCCGCGCCCTCGCCAGCAACGAGAAAGCGACTTACGTGCTGACCATCGTGGCCGGCATCTTCCTGCCGCTCGGTTTCCTGACCGGCCTGTTCGGCATCAACGTTGGCGGGATGCCGTGGACAGACACGGTGGACGGTTTCTGGCTGGTCACCGCGGCCTGCCTTGCGATCTTCGTCGGGCTGGTGGGCCTGTTCAAGAAGCTCGACTGGCTCTGAGCCGGGACTGAACTGGTGGCCTCAGCCCCAGCTTTCGCCGGTCAGTTCCTCCGATTTCGCCCACAGCGCGTCGGCGATGGCGGGATCGATGGCGTAGGACCGCACGCCGCCCATCGGGTCCTCGTCGTCCACGTCGGCGATGTGGCAGTCTTCCGGATAAAGCCCGCCACGCCCGCCCAGTTCAGGTTCAGTCGTGACCCAGCAGGTGGTCGCCGCGCCTTGCGGGATGGTCTTGAACGGATCGGGCTCCTGCCCGCTTTCTTCCGCGTTCTTGCGGATCCGCTCCATCAGCGCGGCCATGTCCGCTTCGGTCAAGTGGCGCGACAGGTTGGTCATGATCCCGCCGGGATGCAGCGCAAAGGCGTGGATACCCTTGTCCGCGAACCGCTGTTCCAGCCCCACGGCGAAGAGGACGTTGGCGGTTTTCGACTGGCCGTAGCTGAGCCAGGGATCGTAGTCGCGATCCTCGAAAAATGGGTCGTCCAGGTGGACGCGGTCGATGTGGTGCCCGCGGCTCGACAGGTTGACGATGCGCTGTCCGCTGCCTTTTTCCAGCAGCGGCAGCAGGTATTTCGTCAGCACGAAATGGCCGAGATGGTTGGTGCCGAACTGCATCTCGAACCCGTCGGCGGTCTGCATTTCGGGGCAGGCCATGATGCCGGCGTTGTTGATCAGCAGGTCGATCTTGTCGAAACGCTCCTGCGCCTGCTTCCCGCCAGTGCGGCAGCTTTCGATCGAGGCGAGGTCGCACACCAGCGTATCGATCTGCGCGCCGGTGGCCTCGGCGATTTCGGCCTTCGCATCGTCCAGCTTGCCCGCGTCGCGGCCGGACAGGATGACATGTGCCCCGCGCGCCGCCATCGCCCGCACCGTTTCCTTGCCGAGGCCGGAATAGGCACCGGTGACCAGCGCCGTGCGCCCGCCCATGTCGATACCGGCGACTACCTCGTCCGCCGTGCTGGTCTTGCCGAAATCGCCTATCGCCTGTCTCCTTCGCGCTTCTCTTGGCACCGCGGCGCGGCAAACGAAAGGGGCGCCGGACTTGTCGCCCGGCGCCCCCTAGTCGCTTTGCCTGGCGATGCGCTTACGCGCCCGGCGGCAGCGGGTCGTTGTCGGTCGGGCCGGTGGTGTGGGTCGTGCCGGCGCCGCCATCGGAACCTTCCCACTTTTCCAGCTGGCGTCCGGCCCACTCGCGGCCGCCGAGGCCGAAGGCGAGCGCCCCTGCCACGGCGATGCCGATTACGATCGCGCTGAAGGCGGTTTCCGTGATGATGTCGCCCACGCCGGTGTAGGACAGGCCCATGAAGGTAAAGAGCACGATCGTGGCCCAGCGGACCACCGTGCCTGCAGTGGAGGACCCGTCGGCCCCGCTCACCAGCTTGGCCAGCAGGTTGGCGATCAGGAAGCCGAAGCCGATGACCACCGCACCGAAGACGACGCGGGCGCCGAGTTCCAGCACCTCGTCGAGGATGGCGGTCAGTTCCGGGAAACCCAGCATCCGCGTCGCCGCGATGGCGAAGAACAGGATGATCGCCACCTGCACGATGCGCGCGATGATGTTCGACACGCTGGTGCCTTCGCTGACGAGGCCGGTCGCCGCAATGGAGCGGTCGACGCCGAGGCCCGGCAGGACCTCGCCGATGATCTGCACCACGAAGCGGCTGATCAGGTAGCCGATGCCCAGCAGGATGGCCGCCCCGATGATATTCGGGATCGCGTTCAGGATGATCGTCAGCATGTTGCTGGCCGGATCGCTGATCGCCGCGATGTCGAGCGCATCCAGCGCCGCGATGGCGACCGGGATGATGATCAGGACATAGACGATCGTGCCGATGGTCTTGCTGATCGCGCTGTTGCCGGTGACATTGTCCACCCCGCCGCGATTGGCCCATTTGTCGAGGTCCAGCGTCTGCATGAAGGTGACGACGAGATCGCGCACGATGCGCGCGACCATGACCCCGATGAAGAAGATGAGGCCCGCCCCGACCAGGTTGGGAATGAAGTCCATCACGTTTTCGAGCAGGGTGTTGATCGGCCCCGCAACGGCGCCGAGTTCCAGCACGGAAAGGATGGCGAGCAGGCCGAACAGCCAGATCAGCAGGCTGACGATCTTGCCCAGGCTTTCACCGAGGCTGGTGCCGCTCGAGGTTTCCCGTGAAAAGAATGAAACGTTGTCGACCAATTTGGCGAACGCCCATTTCGCCGCCTTCGCCAACGCCCAGGTGACGATGAGGATGCCGATCGCCATCGCTGCCTTTTCCAATATCGCCAGCGCCAGATCGCTGTCGAATCGCCTGTTGAATCCATTCATTCTTGCTGTCCCCTTTTGCGAGTTTGTTCTCCGCGGGTATCTTGCTAGCACAACAAGCGCCCAGCCCGAAATCGGGATGGGGACAGAAGGCCGCAGCGGATGGTCGATTACAGGGAAAAGTCGATGAGAAACTGGATCATGTCGATTGTCGTGGCTTCTGCCGCACTGGCGCTGCCTGCTTTCGCTCAGGAAGCCGCACCGGAAGAGCGGCCGCGCTGGTCGATCGCCATCCACGGCGGTGCGGGCACGATCCGGCGGGAGGACATGAGCGAGGAACGCGAGGCGGAATATCGCGCCGCGCTGCAGGCCGCTCTCGATGCCGGCAGCAAGGTGCTGGCCGAAGGCGGCAGCGCGGAAGACGCGGTGATCGCGGCCATCGTCATCATGGAGGACGACGCGCGCTTCAACGCAGGCCGCGGCGCGGTGCTGACCTGGGACGGCGTGGCCGAGCTCGATGCGGCGATCATGACCGGGGATCAGCGTGAAGCGGGAGCGGTGACCGGGGTGCGCACGATCCGAAACCCGATCCTGCTGGCGCGCGAGGTCAAGGACAATTCGCCCCACGTGTTCCTGTCCGGCAGCGGCGCGGAAAGCTTCGCCGCCGATCGCGGCATGGAATTCGTCGACCCGTCCTATTTCATCACCGAACCGCGCGTGCGGGCGCTGGAGGGCGTAAAGGCGCGCGAGTTGAGCGTACTGCAAGCGGGCGATAACAAGTTCGGCACGGTCGGCGCGGTGGCTCTCGACAGCGCGGGCAACATGGCTGCGGGCACCTCGACCGGCGGCCTGACGGGCAAGCGCTGGGGCCGCATCGGCGATGCGCCGGTGGTGGGCGCGGGCACCTATGCCGACAACCGTTCCTGTGCCGTCAGCGCCACCGGCACCGGCGAGTATTTCATCCGCGTGGCCGTGGCGCACGAGATCTGCACGCGTCTCCGGATCGAAGGCGCCGCCTACAGGGAGCGGGAGCGCGAGGCGGTGGGGGCGACCGGCGCGGAATTCTACGTTTCGAACATCTTCCGCGTTCAGCGCGCCATCGTCGACGAGGTGATGGCAGAAATGGCGGCGCTCGGCGGCACTGGCGGCGTCATCGTCGCCTTGCCGGACGGCGCGACGTTTTTCAGCTTCGATACCCCCGGCATGTACCGAGGGCGCGCCAACAGCTTCGGCCTGAATGAAGTCGCGCTCTACGCCGACGAGGGCAATTGAGGCCCTACAGCGTCCGGGCCATGCATAGGCTGAAATCGTCGGACACGTATTCGCCGAAGTTCTCGCATTCGGCGAAACCGTTGGCTGCATAGAGGCGCACGGCCGGAGCGAAGGCTTCGGCCCGGCCGGTTTCGAGCCCCACCCACTCGTAGCCCCGCGCCCGCGCTTCGGCGAGAAGGTGGTCGAGCATCGCGCGCCCGGCACCCTTGCCGCGATAGGCCGGGGCGGCGCGCATCGACTTGAGTTCGCCGCGCGTGGGCGACAGTTCCTTCAGCGCCCCGACTGCCGCCAACTCCTCGTCATCCCATGCGGCGTAGAACGTAACATCGGGCGCGCGCAGCCGCTCTGCCGGCATCGCGTGCACCTTGCAGGCGGGCGACCAGCGGTGCATTTCGTCGAGATGCGCCTGCAACAGGGCGAGCACCGCGGGATCGGACAGCGCGCCTTGCCGGATGGCGTAGGCACGGCTCACGAGAACTTGTCCTTCTTGCGATTGCCGAACTGCATTCCCCGCTCCAGCCGGGCCCGCAGCTGGGCATAGAAAGCCTCCAGGAACGCGCGCTCGTCGCCCGATCCTGCATCCCAGCCGATTTTTGCAGCGATGGTCTGCGCCACCTGCTCGATGGCGTCGGGCCGGTCCTCGCGCAGCACGCGCTCCAGCACCTGCAATTCGTGTTCGCCATAGACCGACAGTTCCTCTTCGCCGAAACGATAGGTCGCGCCTGTCGAAGCCGACCGCCCGCGCGCGCCTTCGCTGGCGGAAAGGAGATCGCCCAGTTCGCTGCGCGGCCGTTCGACCACCCAGGTGCCCGCGATGATGTCGCCGGCACGCATGCGGTCCCTGTTGAAGAACAGGAAGAAGCTGAAGATGCCGAACCAAAGCAGGCCGAGCCAGCTGACGAGGCTGCCCCAGTCCGACGTCAGCAGCCAGATGACGGGGATGAATATCTCCACTTCGCGCAGCAGGTTCCGGGCGATCACCGCCTCGGCCGACAACCTGCCGCCGCTGCGGTCCGCCACGCGGATGCCGACCGCGCGCTTGCCCGGCGTCGCCCCGCGCGGACCCAGCTCGAAGAAGGCGAAATAGCCGTTCTTGAAGAAGAACAGGAACAGGATGACGACGATCGCCAGCCCTTCGAGGGAGCGTTCGAGATTGGCGGCTCCGTTCGCCGCCCACAGGGCCAGCAGGAACACGGCGAGGACGGTGACGGCCATGATGGTGAGGTCGAGCACCAGCGCCCCGAAGCGCGCGCCGCGGCTGGCCAGTGCCAGCTTCATCGGCAGCCCTTCCGGCGTCACCACCGTGCGGACCGCCCCGGCATCGGGCACCAGCGGCGTCATGGCGTATCCCCCGCCCTCCCGGACTTCGCAGTCAGGCCGCGCCCGGCGCCGACGAAATAGGCGAGCCACAGGGCGCCAATGGACCCGCCGATGACGAAGCGCGTCGCAGTGTCCGTGACCAGCTGCCGCACGTAACCTTCCAAGACGGCGGCAAGGCTCATCATGATGACGACCCCGACCATCACCACCGCCGCGCGGACCCCGGCGGATTTCGCCGCGGCCATGATCGCGCGGTTGCCGGGGAAGGCCATGGTCCGCCCGATATGCAGCCCCGCCGCGCCCGCCAGCATGATCGCGGTCAGTTCCGTCGTGCCGTGGACGCTGAGCCAGGCGATGAAATCCCAGCCGAGGTCGGCGCGGAAGAACAGCCACAGCATCGCGCCGAGCAGCGCGGTATTATAGAGCAGCAGCAAGAGCGTGGGGATGCCGAAGGCAAAGCCCAGTGCGAAGGCGAGGATGGAGACGCCCGCGTTGTTGCTGAACAGGCTGGTCGCGAAAAGCGACAGCCCTTCGGTCTCCTCCCCGCCGCCGAACAGGCTTTCGGAAAGCAGCTGGGGGGAGGCATCGGGTCCGCGCCCGCCCGCCATGCCTGCCGGTACGAGGCGGTAGAACCAGTTGTCGTCGCCCGCGCACAGCAGCCAGCCTACCAGCGTGCCGGCGAACATCACGGCAAAGGCGATGCAGATGTCGAGCCACATCTGTCGCAGGCGTGCGGGCCAGCCGCCGCCCAGGAAATCGCGCAGCCAGCGCCACAGGCCGATGCGCGGGCCATAGACCTGGAACCACGCGCGCTGCACCAGCGCCTCCAGGTAAGCGATGGTCGCCGCATCGAGCGAGGTTTCGCGCGCCACGGCAAGGCTGGATGCCGCGGTCCGGTAAAGCGCGGGCATCGCCAGCACATCCGCGTCGGACAGGCGGCGCAGGCGGCCTTTCTCCATCCGGGTCAGCAGTTCTTCCAGCCGTTCCCATTCGTCCTGTCGTTCCTTGCGGAACGTGTCGGAGCGCAGCAGCGCAAGGTCGGTCGCAGGCGCGTTCATCCGATACGCCCCCGGCGCTTGATGGCAAGGTAGCGGTCGATCACCGCGAAGCCGAGCGATTGCCACGGCGCCTCGATCACGTCCGCGCCCATCTGGCGCAGGCGGGAAAGCACCAAGGCGCGCTGGGTCAGCAGCGTGTCCGCCGCGACCGACCCGGCAATGTCGGGCATGGCTGCGGGTTCGGCCTCCGCCAGCTCCTCCAACTCGGTGTCCTCGAAAGTGACGAACAGGACGATATGCGTCTCGAGCAGCCGGCCGACGCCTTCCAGCATCAGCTGGGCGGAAGTGGGGTCGGTGAAGTCGGAGAACAGGATCACCAGCGATCGCCGCTGCAACCGCGAGGCAAGCGTGGCGAGGCCGAGGGTGAAGTTGGGTTCGGCAGTGTGGTAGTCGAGCTCCGCCGCGGCGTTCTGCAGGCGGCCGAAGGCGCCGGTCTCGGCATAGAATGGCGTCGCGACTTCGGGCCGCTGAGCGAAGGCGAACAGCGAAACCTTGTCGCCGCCCTTCAGCGCGACATAGGCGCTGGTGAGGGCGGCGGAAATCGCCCGGTCGATGCGCGGCAGGCCGTCGACTGGCTCGCACATGGTCTGGCCGCAGTCGAAGGCGAAGACGATCTGGTTGTTGCGCTCGACCTCGTTCTCGCGGGCATTGAGGCGGACGTGCTTGGCGGAGGATTTCCAGTCGATCCGGCGGCGGTCCATGCCCGGCTGGTATTCCACCAGTGCTTCGAACTGCGTGCCTTCGCCGCGCAGGCGCCGCGCCATGAGGCCGAAGTGCGCGTCGCGCAGCAGGGTCTGCAGGGCCGGGCTGCGCACGGGGGAGAGATCGGGCCGGATGCGTACCGCCGCCTCGACCGCGGCGGAGACTTGCCGCCGCGCGAGGCCCAGCGGACCGCGCCAGCCGATCCACACATGGTCAATACTGCCCATGCCGCGGCGGGTCGGGCGGGTAACAGTCGCCGCTTCCCAGTCGCCCTCTGCGCCGCGCGTAATCGCACCGTCGATGCGGCCACCCCCGGCGAGGCGCGGATCGCACGCGAAGGCGAAATCACCCCCGTGCGGCGTGCCGGCGAAGTCGAGCGAGAGGCCCACGGCGGTCGGCTGGCCGATTTCGGCGGTCGGCGGGATGGCGAGGTGCCATTCCGTCAGCCGCGCGGCCATGGTCCCGTCGAGCAGCACCAGCACCAGCAGCGTGCCCGCCGCCGCCGGGGCCGCGATCCATGCGCCGGGCGCGAAGGCGGCGAGCAGCGCAGCGACCGGCGCGGCCAGCGCGGCCAGCATAACCGTGCGGGCGGTGGGGACGATGGGCGGCATTTTCACGGGACTAGCGCGGCGCCTCCGTGTTCTCGACCATGTCGGCGACCAGCGTTTCTATGTCTCGGCCCTCGATTTCGGCGGCGGGGGACAGGACGAGGCGGTGGCGCAGCACCGACATGGCGAGCGCCTTCACATCGTCAGGCACCACGTAGTCGCGCCCGTCGAGCGCGGCACGGGCGCGGGCGGCGTTGGCGAGCAGCACGGCGGAGCGCGGGCTGGCGCCGCTGGACAAATCGCTGCTGTCGCGCGTGCCGCGCACCAGCCGGACCACGTAATCGCCGATCTCGTCGGCCAGCGTCACGCCCGCGACCGCCGCGTTCGCCGCATCGAGCGCGGCCTTGTCCGCAACGCGCCCGACGCCGTAGTCGCCCGGCGACAGCGTGCCCGAATGCGCGCCGAAGCGCTTGACGATGGCGGCCTCTTCCTCCGCGCTGGGATAGGGCACCAGGAGCTTGAACAGGAAACGGTCAAGCTGCGCTTCGGGGAGGGGGTAGACGCCCTGGTTTTCGATCGGGTTCTGCGTCGCGATCACCATGAACTGATCGGCCAGCGGGTGGACTTCCCCGTCCAGCGTAACGCGACGCTCCTGCATCGCTTCCAGCAGGGCGGCCTGCGTCTTGGGCGGCGTGCGGTTGATCTCGTCCGCCAGCAGCAGCTCGGTAAAGACCGGCCCGCGCGTCAGGGTGAACTGGCTGGTCTGGAAGTTGAACAGGTTGGAGCCGAGGATGTCGCCCGGCAGCAGGTCGGGCGTGAACTGGATGCGCCCGTAATCGAGGCCGAGCGCGGTGGCGAAGGTCTGGGCGAGGAAGGTCTTCGCCGTTCCCGGCGGGCCTTCCAGCAGCACGTGGCCGCGCGCGAACAGGGTGACGAGCAGCTGGTCGACCAGCGCGTCCTGCCCGACGATGGCCTTCGCCGTTTCCGCGCGGATGGCATCGGTCAGCGCCTTCAGGTCATCGAGCGTCATCGCCGAATGCGGGGCAGGGGTGGTGCCGGATGTCATAAGAGGGTCCTTTCGAGGTCTTTGAGCGCGCGTGCGGCGCGCAATATGTCGGCGGGCTTGTCCGATCCGCGCAGGGCGGCGGCGGGGCCGGTGAAGGCGGCGTCGCCCCTGCCGCGGCGCAGCAGCCGCAGGTCGATTTCGTGTTCCAGTTCGCGGTCCGCACCGCGCCGGGCGATGCCGAGCCGGCGGGCGATCTTGCGCCGCATCAGCGCGGCATAGGGCGCGTCCAGCAGGTGGAAGCGGCGGGTCCGCTCCACCAGCGCGGCGCTGTTGGCGACCAGCTGGCTCTTGCCGAAAGCGATCTCGCGATCCTCCGCAAGCGCCGGGCCGAACCGCGCCATGCCGCGCCAGGCGAGCGCGATGGCGGCGAGCAGCAGGCACAACGTCGCGGCGAGGAACGGCGGCCTGAAGGCGAGCGAGAGCACGTTGCTTTCCGCCGCCAGCCCGTTGAGCGTGATGTCGAAAACGACGCGCCGCCCCTCCGTTTCGCTCGCCATGACGTCCAGCAGCTTCATCGCCAGCTGCGCTTCGGCGGGATCGGCAAAGCCCCAGTTGTTGACGAGGTCGGGCTCGCTGATCACCATCAGCGGCCATTCGTCGGGGTCATCGTCGTAGGCCGCGCCGTCCAGCGCGCCGCTTTCGAACAGGTCGAAAGGCGCGCTGCCGTCGTCGAGGATGGCGACCAGCCGCCGCCCCTCGCCATCGCGCACGAGCGAGCGCCACTGGCCGCCGCGCATCGAAATGACCTCGCCATCGCGCGGGAAATCGCCCTGCAGGCCGAACCCCCGCCAGCCGCGGCGCGGTTCCTCGCTCTCGACCAGTTCCAGCCCGTCGAAAGCATCGACATCGGCGATCCAGGTCGGCGCGGCGGGAACGTATGGGCGGATCCAGCCGGGCTTCTCGCCTGCCGGCATGCCGACCCATTTGGGCAGGATGACGATGGTCGGCCCGTCGCGCCGGCGCCGGTCGATGAGGTCGTCCAGCTCCTCGCCATCGGCGTTGAGCGGCGGGGTCAGCACGGTAAGCGCCGCCTGGCCGAGCGCTTCGCGACTCCGGGCGAGCGTGACGCCGTAGCCCTGCCGTTCGGCCAGCTTGCGCATCGCGCGATAGCCGTCCAGCCCCGCGCTCGCCGCATGATTGCCGCCGCGGCCGGAAACGTTGCCGCCTTCGCCCGAACCGAGCAGGTACAGCAGGCCGAGGAAGCTGGCGAAGCCGATCAGGATGACCCCCAGCATGGCCCTGGTGTTGCCCTGCGCGCTCATACGGCCCCCCGTTCGAAGCGCTGCAGGGCGAAGTCGGAATAGGCGGCGCGGGCGACGGTCCAGTCCTGCGCGTCGAGCGAGCGCAGCGCAAACAGGCTGCGCTCCACTCGCTCGGCAATCGCGGAAAAGGCGCGGCGGGCGGCGTCCGTCAGGCCGGGCAGGCGGGTGATCTCGCGCGCGGTGCTGGACGGATCGAGCCATTCGGGCCGCGCGGCGGCGATATGGCCCACGCTGCGTTGCAAGAGCAGGTGCACCGCCTCGTCGTAGCGGCCTTCGCCAGCGAGCCGGTCGGCATCTTCCAGCAGGGCGAGCGCCTGCGCGCGGTCTGGCGTCCATTCGGGCGCTTCCTCGTCCTCGCGCGCGGCGCGCGGCGCGCGAAGTTCGAACATGCGCACGATGACGAAGACGAGCGCTGCCACCGCCGCCGCGATCAGCACCCACTTCATAACCGGCCAGCTCGCCCCGAAGAAGTCGGCGACCGAAGCGACTATCCGGCCGAGGAATTCCTGCAGCTGCAATAGCCACTCGGGCGGCGGGTCGGGCGGCTCGACCGCGACGGGGGCGTACTGGATCGCCTCGTCGGCGCGCACCGCCTCGTAGTCGCGCATGAATGCGCTACCGGCCTCGCCTGCCGCCTGCTGCCCCCGACCCGTCGTCACCAGGGAAGTGGTGACAGCTATCGCCGCTATTCTCAAGCGCCGACGGGGCCGCCGGGCCTAGCCGCGTTCGCGCGCGATCGGATAGGTGCCGAGGATGCGCAATTCGCGGCAATGGAAAGCGAGTTCTTCCATCGCGCGGTCGACCGCCGGATCGCCCGGGCCGCCGATGATGTCGGCATAGAATCTGGAGGCGGAAAAGCTCGCCCCCTGCTGGTAGCTTTCCAGCTTCGTCATGTTGACGCCGTTGGTCGCAAACCCGCCCAGCGCCTTGTAGAGCGCGGCCGGCACGTTCTTCACCGTGAAGATGAAGGTGGTCATCACGTCGCGTTCCTCGATTGCGGCGGGATCGCGCGGTTCGCGCGCCAGGACGACGAAGCGGGTGGTGTTGTCGCGCGCATCCTCGACATGCTCCTCGATCACCTTGAGGCCGTAGAGCTCGGCGGTCATCGCGGGGGCCAGCGCGGCGATGTCGGGATCGCCGCGCTCGGCCACATAGGCCGCGGCCCCGGCGGTATCGGCATGGCTCAGTCCGGTGATGCCCTTCGCGCGAAGGTATGCGCGCGACTGGCCGATGGCCTGCGGGTGGCTGTAGGCGATCTTGAACGGGCCGTCCGACATCGCCACCAGCGCGTGGCTGATCGCCATGAAATGCTCGTCCACGATGGCAAGGCCGCTTTCGGGCAGCAGGAAATGGATGTCGGCGACGCGGCCGTTGTGGCTGTTCTCTATCGGGATCATCGCCGCGCCGGCGCGCCCGTCCTTCACCGCTTCCAGCGCATCGGCAAAGCCCGGGCAGGGCAGGGCGAGCGCGTCTGGCGCATATTCCATGATCGCGCGATGCGAATTGGCGCCGGGCGCGCCCTGGAAGGCGATCGCGGCGGCGGGATCGCTGCGCGCGGCATCGCGCATCCGTTCGACCATGGCGGCGGCGGGGGCGGGGAAAGCGTCCATTCCCGCGGCTTAGGAGCATGCGCGGGGCCGGACAAGCGCGCAGCGAAAACCGCTGCGCATGGCCGGATACCCCCCTTGCGAAGCGCACCCCATCGCTCTAAGTCGCGCGCAACCGAAATTCTCTCCGAGCATTGGGATTCTCATGGACGACCGTTTCAACACTATCGCCGGCTGGACCCTGTTCGCAGGTGTCGTGGCCATGGGCACCGCCTATATCAGCCAGAAGATCTACCATGGCGACGAGGCCGAGATGCCGGAGAAGCCCGGCTTCTTCGTCGAAGGTGCGGAAGGCGGCGAAGGCGGTAGCGAAATGTCGGTCGCTGAAGCGCTCAACCTGGAAGGCGTAAGCGCCAGCGCCGGTGAAGCGCTGTTTTCGAAATGCAGCGCCTGCCACTCCATCGCGCAAGGCGGCCCGAACGGTATCGGTCCGAACCTGTGGGGCGTGATGGGCCAGCCCATCGGCAAGCATGTCGCCGGCTTCGCCTACTCCAGCGCGCTCGCCGGAAAGGGCGGCGTCTGGGACTGGGAAAACATGGACGCCTGGCTCAAGAGCCCGCGCGCCTTTGCCAACGGCACGAAGATGAGCTTCGCCGGCCTTTCCAGCATCGAAGACCGTGCATCGATCTCGCTGTACCTCAATTCCATGGGCTCCAGCCTGGCGGTGCCTGAATTCGTCCCCGAAGCGGACGATGCGGCAGAAGGTGAAGAAGGCGCCGAAGGTGTCGAGGCGGCGGAGGATACCGGGATCGCTGAGGGGGTTGCGGGCGACGAGATCGCCGACGATGCCGAGCAGGAAGTCGAAAACGACGCCACCTGAAGGCTCGGCTGATTGAGCGGGCTAATAACGGCGCGGGACCGCGTCAGTCGCGGCCCTTGAACCCTTTCGCCACCACGTACCACTCGGACGAGCCTTTGCGGCTGGCCGGCGGCTTTGCGTGTTTCACGCTGGTAAAATTGGCCTTGAGCAGCTTCAGCAGGTCGTTATCGGTGCCGCCTGCAAGGACCTTGGCCACGAAGGTTCCGCCCGGCTCCAGCGTCTGAACCGCGAAATCGACCGCCGTCTCGACCAGGCCCATGGTGCGCAAGTGGTCCGTCTGCTTGTGGCCCACCGTGTTGGCCGCCATGTCGGACAGGACGAGGTCCGGCGGCCCATCGAGCGCATCGGTCAGCGCATCGGGCGCGGCATCGTCCATGAAATCCATCTGGAGGATCGTCACGCCCTCGATGGGCTCGACTTCGAGGAGGTCGATGCCGACGATGCCCGCCTTGGGCCGCTTCTTGCGCACCACCTGCGCCCAGCCGCCCGGCGCGATGCCGAGGTCGACCACGCGGCTGGCGTTCTGCAGCAGCCCGAATTTTTCGTCGAGCTCGATCAGCTTGTAGGCCGCGCGGCTGCGATAGCCGTCGGCCTTGGCCTGCTTCACGTAGGGGTCGTTGAGCTGGCGTTCCAGCCAGCGGATCTGGCTGGCCGTGCGCCCGCGCCCGGTCTTGATCCGCTTGTCCGCATCCTTGCCGCTGCGCGCCATCAGAAGCCCCGCTGCCGGGCGGCGAGCAGTTCGGCGCGGGCGACATCGCCTTCGTGGTCGGCGGCCATCAGGCTACGCAGGATGCCTTCGCGGATGCCGCGGTCGGCCACGCCCAGCCGGCTGGCGGGCCACAGGTCGAGGATGGTTTCCAGGATCGCGCAGCCGGCCACCACCAGTTCCGCCCGGTCGTGGCCGATGCAGGGCAAGAGCTCGCGCTCGCTGCGCTTCATCGCGGCAAGGCCGCTGGCGACATCGCGCATCGCGCTGCTCGGCATGATCAGCCCGTCCACAGCCTTGCGGTCGTATTGGGGCAGCTCCAGGTGGACCGAGGCGAGGGTCGTCACCGTGCCGCTGGTACCGAGCAGGCGCATGTCGGCGCATTGGTGGGGCCGCACGCGCTCCTCGAATTCGGCGAAACTGTCGCGCACCAGGCCGCGCATCTTTCTGTAGCGCGCGGCGCGCTTCACGTCGTCGTCGATCTGCCCGCGCCCGGCGGTGTCGGTCAGCGAGACGACGCCCCACGGCACGCTCTGCCAGTCGATGATGCGCGGCACGGGGCCGCCCGGTTCAATTAGGACCAGCTCGGTCGAGCCGCCGCCGATGTCGAAGATCATTGCCGGGCCGACGCCGTCTTCCAGCAGGATATGGCAGCCGAGCACGGCCAGCCGCGCTTCCTCCTCGGCGGAAATGATGTCGAGCGCGATGCCGGTCTCGTCCTTCACCCGCTGAATGAATTCCTCGCCGTTCTCGGCCCTGCGGCAGGCCTCGGTCGCGACCGAGCGGGCAAGGTGGACGTCGCGCTTGCGCAGCTTGTCGGAACAGATCTTCAGCGCCTCGACCGCGCGGTCCATCGACGCGTCGGACAGGCGGCCGGTATGCGCCAGGTGCTCGCCGAGGCGGACCACGCGGCTGAAGGCGTCGATGACGACGAAATTGGGGCCGGAAGGACGCGCAATGAGCAGGCGGCAGTTGTTGGTGCCGAGGTCGATCGCGGCATAGCTCTGGCGATAGGAGCGGTGCGGCGGGCGGCGCCAGCTTTCGGCGCGTGGCGGCCCTGCAGGGGCGCTGCCATTGCCCGGGTGCGGCCGCTTGCCGCGGGATCCTGTCGGGGGTCCGGAGCCCTTGGAACCGCGGCCTTTTCCTGCCGGCTTGCCCTGGTCCCGCCTGCGTCCGGGAGAGGGGTGTTCCTGTGCGACACGGGGCCGCTGCTCCGGCGGGTCGCTATCCGCCATATGCATTATCTTTCTTTCTGCCCGCCGGTCCGAAGGGGCCGCACGGTGACCTGTGGGCGATGCTACAGACCAAGCCCCCTTCCGGCAAGTGCAGCGCTTGACGAACAGGTTTCGCGACCCTAAACGCGCGCCTCCATTGCCCCGTCGTCTAATGGCAAGACTACGGACTCTGACTCCGTCAATCAAGGTTCGAATCCTTGCGGGGCATCCAGTTTTTCCAAGTGAATACAGCCGCTTAGGCAATCCGGGGTCGATTTCCCGTGTTGCACCATGTTGCACAGCTATTCCCTTGGATTTCCACGGTTTCCCCGTGTCGCTCGGCAGCTCCATGCAACATGGATGGAACATGGCGAGGCGGTCGAATCGTCGGTTTCAGTAGGCGAGAGCCACCGTCATAAGCTCCAGGCCCTCACGCCTGCCCAGTTCCTTCACCTCTTGGATGTTGTGATCGCGGCCATCGTAAAGGACGCTATCGGTGACGCTCACGCCTTCGATATAGCGCAGCCGGAACAGCACCCGGCTTTCGGCAGTGACGGCTGCGGCTGCAAAGAACTCTCGCCCGCTCATTTGCCGAACGTCCGCCGGGACGGTCGCCACGTCCACGGTTTCGGTGATTTGTTCGCCGTATTCGTTTTCGCCCGTCACCATTTCGCGCTGGATCGTCACGCGCCGGTCGAGCGCGCCCGCGTTCATACCGACAAGCTCCGATAAGGCCCGATTAAGCGGTCCTCGCCAAGCGCGGCGCGAACGTCCGTCCGCTCATCGAATGCCACCGCAACGCGGCTCAGCACTGCCAGTTTAAGGCGCGGCGGCACCTCGCCCACGCCATCCCAAGCATCGGCAACGGCGCGCACGGCATCGCTGGCGGACGAAACTAGAATGGCGATCGTCGCATCCTCATCGTCCGCCATCACGCGGATAAATTCTTTCGCTTCCGCCAAGGTCACAAGATCAGGCATCGGGCCGCGCTCCCGTGCCGGTGCGGGGGTTCCAGCCTTCCACCTGCCTTACCTCGTCGGCATCGAGCACGCCCGCCTCCAGGGCGATCTTGTGCGCGTTCCACCGGGTTTCGGGATCTCCGCGTAGGAACCCGGACAGATCCAGTTCAAGCTCATAGGGCGAGCCGGACGGGAACAGCGATCGGGAAAATTCCGCTTCGATCTTGCGTGCCCAGGGGGCGAGGCAGAACGTGGCGAACCACCGGCCCGCCGTCTCGCTATTCGTGAAGGTGTTGTGCGTGTAGTCGCCAATGATCGGCGGGGGCACCTGAAACAGCCGCGCGATTTCTTCCACGCCGAAACGCCGGGTTTCCAGCAGCTCGGCATCCTCAGGCGATATTTGCGCCACCTTCCAATGCAGCCCGCCGTCGAGGATCAGCGCGCGGCCGGAATTGGCAGCGCCTTCATGGCGAGACTGGAATTGCTCGCGAAGGGCCGTGCGCTGTTCCGCCGTCATTGTGCCGGGGTGTTCGATGACGCCTGAGGGGTTCGCACCATTGGCGAGGAACTGGCGCGCGTGCCGGTTAGCGAGGTCCACGCCGGTTACAGTGTCCGCCGATCGGGAAAGGCGAGAAACGCCGATCTTGCCGTCATTCGTGCGGTCGCGAAGGTGGATTGCCTCGCCCTCGATCAGCCGCCGGGTGTTGCCCTTGCCGTCGCCAATATCATAGCGCAGGCGTCCGCTCGGCAGATCCTGCACCGTCACCATCCCCCAAGGGTGATAGATCAGGCCGGAAACCTGCCCGTTCCCGCTGCGCTCGATTTCCAGCAATCCGTTGCCGGTCAAAAGCGTGTCGGCAACCAGGTGCTCGATCGTGTCGCACCACGTCATTGCCGAATTGCAGCCGTAGCGGATCAGGCGCGAAAGCGGGTGCAAGGCGTGTTCTAGCCGCGTCTCGCCTTCCCAGCGGTAAACCCGCGCCGGGACGTAGGCGAGGGCCGTAGCGATCGAGGACGTGCAAGCGAGCACCGTGGACAGGTTCTCAGCCGCCCGTGCGCTCAGGCCGGAATAATAGCCCGTCATCGGTGCCAGCGCCTGCCAGCTCGGATCGAGCGGTGATGTATCGGCGCGGCGTTCGAAGCCCGCGAAGGCTGCCAGGCGGTCGATCATGCCCATTGCCGTGCCTCCGCAAGCCTCAGAGCCCTAGCGCGCCTCAGATTGCCGCAATGGCGGTCGAGCGAGCGCAGGGCTATTTCGGTGCCCTCATAGGCTGGCCATGCCGAAACCACGCTAATCTCGCGAAGGTCGATAGAGCGAAGGGTGCGGGTGTCGCCGTCCCATTCCTCGCCACCTGCCGGGATCAGGAAACCGAAAGACATTCCGCCAAGGTCGCCGCGTGCTGCCAGGGCCAGCACGTCGCGCCCCGCTGCCGTGTCGGGAACGTCGAGCGCGAAGGCCAAGCCCTTATCGTCCTCGCGCAATTCCAGCGTGCCGGTGCGGGTGCGACCTAGCACCTTGCCCGCGTCATGGTCGAGCAAGGCGAGAATATCGGTAGCGAGCGCGTTCCGGAAAGCACCGGGGGCGATGCGCTCCCGGAACGCGCCCAGGTCCGCCGTGCTGGCAAACGTGGCGGCATAGCCCTCTAACCGACGCCCCGCCGTGCGAAGCTCGGTTGTGAAGCGCCGTTCAAGGGTTGCCACCATATCCGTCATTCAGCCACCTTTGCCTTGAAGGTGACAGTCCCGGATTTCGTGGCGGACGGCTCGCCTTCCAGTTCGAACCCGGCGCGGCGCAATGCCTTCACTGCCCGGTCGATCTTGCGGGGGTCGATCGTGTCAGCCATCAGCCCGCCACCCCGGTTGCCGAGACGAACGAGGCAGGCCGGCGCACGCCGAAGTCCACCGACGCCATCGCGCGAACGAGGATATTGCCCTTCGAATAGGCGGTTTCCGCGTAGGGGTTCACGAGGATGTCGAGCTGCGACCAGATACCGATCAGCAGATCGGACCAGTCGCCATAAACGAGGCCGTTTTCATCGGTGCCAGCGCCCAGGTTGTCCGGTGCCTGATTGGTGAAATACGCCTGTTCGCCGTGGAACGTCTCGGCAATCGTGATCGGGTGGCCGTCACCGTCGCGCAGCTTCATCGCCGTAGCGCGAACGCCGTTGGTCGAGAGGAACGCGCGGCTGTCACCGATGTTGGCCACGTCCGCCGCGGCGATCATGTCCGCCGTGGTCGTGAACAGATCGGTCGTGAAGGGCACGGTCGGCACGTTCGGGTCATTGATAAGCCCGCGCGGCTCGGCACCCGTTCCGCTGCCAGCAATCGCGGCACGGTCGATTTCCAGCGCCACGTTGCGGCTCAGCATATTGCGCACCAGCCCTTCCACCTGAGGCGAGGACTGCAACAGCAACTGCCGCGACAGTTCGGTGATGACGCCGACGTGATGCGGGGTGAGGGTGAGAGAATCGAAGGTCGCGCCATCGGTGGGCAGCGCCTCATCCTCATTCACCCAGCCGACATTCGGGCTGCCGATTTCGCGCGGGATAACCACGTCGCCGGTCAGGCCGGTAAGCGTGGTGGCACCCAGCCGCGAAACGATCGCGGTATTCGTGAGGGCCGAAACGAAAAGGTCGGGCCGGAACGATTCAGGCGCAACAGCTGACGCCGTGGCGGTCGTCATGGCAGCGCGCTTTTCGAACAGTTCGGTTGCGACATAGACGCCCTTGGCAGGGCCACCGGCACGCTCGGCAAGCATTGCCTGTTCGCGCTCGATCTTGGCGCGGTCCTTCACCGCCATGCCAGCGCCGAAGCGCAACGTCTCGATCAGGCTCTGATTGCGCAGCTCGGCAAATTCATCGCCATCGCGGGTTGTGAGGGGGGTGCCGGTTTCGGTGCGATCGGCGGCGTCGATCTTGCGCTGGCGATCCAGCTTGGCATCAAGGCTTCGCAGTTCGGTTTCCGCAGCTTCGAAAGCGGCGTTATCGTCTTTGTCGTGGGCGGCGTTCATGCGGTCCACCAGGGCCGCCCGCTGCTCTAGCAGTTCCGCAGTCTTCATTCTTCAATCCTTCTATCGGGGTGGGCGTCCCCACCACTGAGAAAACCGACGCTTCGCAGCGTGGGCAATTGGCCCCCCATCCGGATAAGGCCCCGGTTCTCGTCAGTGCCTAGCGCGGCGGACGAAAGCCAAGGGGGTGGCAATATCGCCTTACAGTGTTTTGCCGTATTAAGCAACTGCATCACTGCCGATGTTCGCTATCTGTCCACAATTCTGTTAAGCGAGTCGGCTTAGGCAATTGAGAGGATTTCAAACGATGTTCGAAGTGGGGCGGCGCTACACGATTGTTACCCAGGACCATGAAGGCGAGTGCTCGTCATCTGCCGAGATTCTTGAATACGAGCATCCGCTTGTGAAGCTCGGGCGCGTGGGCAATTACGAGATATTGAACGTCACAAGTCCCGCCTTTGTCCGAGCCATCCCAAATGACAAACAGGCGCGCGACAGTGAAGAGAAAGCCCACAAGGAGTTCATGGAGAGCTTCGAGGTCAAACTGCACAAGGGCGACTAGACCCATTCAAGCCCGCTGCCCTCATAGGCGGCGGGTTTTTCCTCGCCCTTCGCCGCGATACCGCAGGCCATGATAAGAGCGGCCATGCCGTCGATGCGGTCGATCGAGCGCGCCTTATTCGGTTTGCGGTTGCCCGCCTGGTCGGTGTCAAAGATCAGGTTAGAGGCATTCCAGCGCAGCACCGGGTGCATCCCGTGTTTCAGCTCGGCTTCAAGCAACAGCATTTCGAAGGCGTCGATCGCACCGGCCATGCTAACGAAACCCTGCCCCCAAGGCTCTAGGGGCAGCTTCACGCCTTCCCCGTCGAGGATGACATTCAGGTCCTCGATCGCGTGGCGGTCATAGGCAATGGCGCGAACGTCGAAGGCTGAGGCAATCTCTGCCAACCGGTGCGCGATATACCGCTTGTCGATCGCCTTGCCGGGGGTCGCTTCGATAAAACCCTGTTTTGCCCAGGTGCGATAGGGCACCCGGTCCACTTCCTCTTTCAGGTCGATACCGGCTTTCGGGCACCAGAAATAGGGCAGCACCGCCCCGCTTTCGGGGAAGTAAAGCACCAGCGCCGAAAGATCGCGGGTGCTGCTCAGATCGAGGCCCGCATAGCACCGCTTCCCGCGAAGCTCATTCAGGGGCACCGCCTCGCCGCAGGCGTCCCATTCTTTCGGGTTGATTGCCTTAGGCTCGGCATCCACGCGCATATTACAGTGAAGGTTGAGGAACGCCGGTTCGAATGTCGGCATCCGCTGCGCACGCTCAGCCTCATTGGCAATCTGTTCCGCCGATACGAAAACGCCGATCGCCGGATTCGCCAGCGGCCAGTTCTCAGGATCGTAGGGGTCGGCATCCTCCGGCACCGCGTAAAGCACGCCGTGGAACGCCGCGTCCTCGATCTCGCCCGAATTGACGCGCTCGGCATAGTCCACCAGTTCGGACATTAGGTTTTCCGGGTGCGGCGATTGCGTGCCGATCGCCAGCAACAGCGGCTCTTTCCGCTTGCCCATCGAGGTCCGCAGCACGTCGAACAGCTCGCGCTTTTTCCATTGCGCCAATTCATCGCAGACAATGAAGCTAGACGCCGTGCCGTGCACCGCCTTGCCGTCACTGGCGAGGGCGCGGTATTTGCTGCCCGTCTCCGCGTCCTCGATAATCTTGTAGAACCGCTGCACGTTCAACCGGTCGGCCATCCACGGGGTTGCCAGGATGATCGCTTCCATCTCGGCAAAGATCAGGCCCGCTTGCTCTTTCGTGGCAGCCGCCGAATAGCATTCGCCGCGTTGCTCGGCTTCCGGGCCACACAGGTGGCACAGCGTCAGCAGGGCAGCGAGCACGGTCTTTCCCTGCCCACGCGCCACCGACATTAGGCCGGTTCGCACCCGGCGGTTGCCATCGCCATCCACGGCATAGACGGCTTCGATCCAATCGCGCTGGAAGGGCAGCAGTTCGACATTCTCGCCCGCGCCGTAGCCCTTCGTGATCGGCAGGCTTTCGATGAAGGCGATAACCCGCTCGGCGCGGCTCAGGCCGTCCGCCTCCCACGGGAAACCGTTCTCAGCCGGAACGGTATTGGCAGCCGCCTTGCGCTGGCGCGATGCACCCGGTCCTCTAGCGCCCATTTCGGTTGCCCTTTGAAACTAACTCAATTTTGTGGTCCCCCGGCGCTCTGGTCTCCCCAGTTACGAGCGATTTCTCGTTTTCTTGCGCACCAGCAGTTTGCGTAGTGCCCACACGACTAGGGTCCACAGCCCGATGATTCCGATCGTGACGAGGAAACCTAAGTTTATGCCTGGAATCTGTAATGCCAAGACAATCAGGACGAACCCGACCCAATAAAGGCCGGTCAGAAACGCGTTCATTTATGCTTCCCCCATTCCACGGATGATTAGGCGCTAATGGGGTTCCCTTTGCATCACAACCTTTTCTCGGTTTTGTGGTCCTCGCTGCTCCCGCCTCAGGTCCGCGTGCTGTCTTTGCCGAGTGGCAAGACAGGCATAGCGCCCGCAATCCATCGAGGCCGGGGAAGGGTGGCCCGCCGTCACTGATAGCGTGGACGTGATCGACATGGCTTGCCTGTATGTGTCTGCCGATGGCGCGGCAGTCCTCGCATAGGGGCGAGGCCGATAGCTTCACCTTGCGCAGGCGCTGCCATTGTGCGGTCGAGTAGGGCCATTCAGCCATCGTCTGTTTCCGGTCCTATCACTGCGATGATGTTGAAGCCCTTCACGGCACCGACGATTGCCCGCCGCTGCGACCGGGACGTGCCCTTGCTGAATAGCGCCGCCTCGATTTCGCGCGGCTTCATCGGACGGCTGACAGCATCGAGGGCGATCAGCGCCCCGCGCCGTTCATCCTCTGACATTGCCTCGATCCTCGCCACCAGATCGGATGGGTCGGGTTGCTTCCAATCGTGTTCCAGTTCGGTTTGCACGTCCGTCTCCTATGCTGCCAGTGCCTTGGCCAGCCGGTCACAGTGCCGGTCTGGCAGGTTCCTGCCGTTCACGAATTTACTGAGGGTGCCGCCGGGTATGTCGAGCGTGTCGGCAAGGCGCGATTGCTCGCCCGGATCGCTCGATTGCAGGTGATCCATGAGGCGCTGGCGCAGTTCGGCCAATTTTGCCCCCGATGTAGGATTGGCTTGTTTCCGTCCCGATGTTTCAGGCTCGGCGCTGCCTTCCCCCTGGTAAACTATTTGTGGCCCAGAATTTGAGCCACCCGGAAAACTGGAAACGTGGCTTGTTTCCGTCTCGGCACTGTCAGAAATTGAGCCACCCCCGGCGGGTGTTTCCATGCAAGTGTCAGAATTTGAGCCGGATGGTGTCAGATTTTGAGCCTGAGAATTTCCATGTTTCCACTTTTCGAAGTCCCGCGTCGGTGCGGACGGCTTGCATCCCGGCGCTGCCACCCACGTCAGGCGATAGGTCGCTGCCAGTAGATTGTTGCGGTTGAACGCGCCCGGTTTGGTCTGCGCGATGAATCCCTTCTCGATCAGCTCGGCAAGGCAACGCTTTACGGTATTGCGGGAAAGGCCGGTCGCCTTCGCGCCGGTCCTCTCGCTGAAATACAGTTCCCCGTTGCTGCCCCCGTCATCGAACCGGGCGAGCGCGATCAGCACCTTCACGGCATTGCCGGAAAGCGCCAACCACGCATCGCACCCGGTTATCGAGTGATAGAGCCGCAGGTGGCGCGGCTCTTTCTTTCGCCGGAACTTGTCCGCCATTGCCCTTAGAAACCTTCGTCCGGGTCGCAGCCGGTATCGTCCACGGCACAATCGGGATCGCTCAATTCGCATCCCGGCCCGTCAGCGCCATACTTGGCCGAAAGGTTGGTATTCAGATCGTCCTCGTCGCACTGTCCGCCCGCGTCAGCGATTTGGCAGCCGGGGCCGTCATCGAGCGAAACCCAGGACGGCACCGAACTGATTTCGTCCTCGTTCCATTCGCCTTCCAGGTCCGGGTCGCCATCGGTGAGGTCGAGCCGTTCGATCAGGCGAGGGGTGAAGCGGGAACCGATACGGAACACGGTCGCCAGCGCCTCGGTCAATTCCTCGTATTCATCACGCGGGATCAGAATGCCGCTGTTATGGTGCAGAACACTAGCCATTGCGCGCCTCCACCATTCGAAGCCAGCGCAGCCGGTTCCGCATTTCAGCATTTGCTTGAAGGCGAGGGCGATAAGGCGTAGAGAGAGCTTCGAAGTTTCCAGCTTCAACCGAAGCCCTCTGAGCCATGCTCAGGGGGTTTTTGCTTTCCATGTCATGCCGCCTCCGAACTGAATGCAGCGTCCAGTTCAGATTTCCGAAAATAGAGCTTCCGGCCCTTACGGATGACAGGCAGCAGGCCCTTTTCCGCCATGTTGTAAACCGCGCGGGGGGTCTCCCCGATGTATTCTGCCGCAGCCTTGGCACCGGGCAGGAGGTCATTTGCAAGCATTACGTCTTCTCCATTTAGGGACAGGTAACCCTTTCCCTTTACGCCGCGTTGCATTGTGTCGTCAATAGGGATAGGTGACCCTTCCCCTCATTCGGAGATTTTCGTGCCGTTATCGTTTGCTGAGGCCAGCTTCATCACCGGCTTAATCGCAGGCATCGACCCTTCGAAGGGGGCGACATTCGAGTCGCGACTAAAGCAGTGGCAGAAAAAAGGTTTTCCCGAGGGCACTCAAGTCGGGAAGGGGCAGCGTGCCGAATATGGCGCGACTCAGGTTTTTCAGCTCGCCCTTATGGCAAAGCTCCTCAAGGTCGGATTGACGCCTGATCGAGCGCAACACGTGATTCTTGCCGGGTGGCCCGCCTTCAAGGACGGGATAGTTGAGACGCTATTGTGCCAGGCGAATGATGCGGACCACCTTCACTATTTCATGGTGCAGCTCGATGCGCTGTCTGACCTGACCAGCCCCGATTCCGATCACGAGCATGTGTTCATCGAAATTTTGACAGACGACGAAATGGCCGAGGCGTGGGCACCGTCTGAGGAAATTGAATCCGAGGAAGAGGGGGAACGATACGCTTATTTTCGCTTCCTCGTTAAGAACCGCATGGCGCTTTCGATCACGATAGAAATCGATTCCCTCCTGCTATGGGTTTGGGCAGCATTCGCTGCGCGTGAAATCGACCCTTCAATTTTTGCCGACGAACTGGCGACATGGGAGAGTGAGAGGCGCGAACGAGGGCGCTCACACCAAGGCGATCAGGAGGCAATTAACAGCGATCTATCGAGACGCTCGCTCGAAGCCTCAAATGCCGTTGGCGTCGATCGAGTAGAGGCTGCGCGGGCGGCGCTATCCAAGGTTAAGAACAGTGGCAATTCGTAAGCGCCAGTGGACAGCCCCGGACGGCACCCCGAAACAGGCTTGGCTTGTCGATTACCGCGATCAGGCCGGGAAGCGCCGGTTCAAGCAATTCTCCCGCAAGAAGGATGCGGACGCCTACGAACTGACAGCGAAGGGCGAGGTCCGCCAAGGCATCCACACTGCCGATAGCGATTCCGTATCGGTCGCCCGTGCCGCCGATCTATGGCTGGCGAAGGTTCGGGGCGATGGCCGGGAAACCACCACCACCGACGCTTACGAACAGCAGGTGCGGTTACATATCGTGCCCAGGTGTGGCGCGACGAAACTTTCCCAGCTTACGGCACCGGGCGTTCGGTCGATCGTGGACGATTGGCTAGGCGAGCTGTCCCGCGCGATGGCCGTCCGCTGCCTGAGGACGCTAAAGGCCATCCTCACCTATGCGCAGGAACGCGGCCTAGTCGCTCAGAATGTCGCGCTGGCAGTGAAGATCGAGAAACAGCCCCGGCCTAAGGGCAAGGTCAAGCCGCCGTCGAAGGTCGATCTAAGGGCCATCCTGAAAGCGTCGGACGCTTCCACCGATACGAAAGCCCGCGCGATGGTCGAACTGGCGATATTCACCGGCTTGCGGGCGTCGGAACTGCGAGGGCTGGCGTGGCGGTCGATCGACCTAAAAAAGGCCGTGCTGAATGTCGAACAGCGCGCCGATGCGAAGGGCGTGATCGGTGCCCCCAAGTCTGCCGCCGGGTTGCGCCGTATCGCCCTGCCGCCGCGCGTGGTGAAGGTGTTGCGCGAATGGAAGCTCGCCTGCCCCGCGCACGATCTCGATCTTGTGTTCCCCAGCGTGAAGGGCAAGCCGCTTTCGCACCATATCCTAATGAAGGATGTTGTCGGGCCGATCCAGATTGCCGCGAAGGTATCGACCGGCGGCGATGATCCTGCCCCGCGATATGGGATGCACGCTTTCCGGCACGCCGCTGCCAGCCTCTGGATCGAGCAAGGATTGAACCCCAAGCGCATTCAGGCGCTCATGGGGCACAGCTCTATCCAGGTGACGTTCGATACCTATGGGCATCTGTTCGACAATTCCGATCAGGACGCGCGGGAGGCCGCTGCGATCGAGGCTGCGCTGTTTGCCGATGCAACATGAGTGGAACATGGCGCGGGTTTTCCGCAGTTTTGTGCGGGGTCGATGCGGACTCTGACTCCGTCAATCGAGGTTCGAATCCTCGCGGGGCATCCAGCCTTCCCGATCCGTTACCCCTGCGCAGGCACGTGATTTCACACGCGACGTCTCGACGTGCGTGCGCCGGCTTCCTATCTCGAAGCGGCAACGAGAATGGAGAGCGATATGGACGTGAAGCAGCTGACCGAAAACCTTGCCGTCACCGGACAGGTCCGCCCGGAAGACATCGCAGCGGTCAAGGCGGCGGGATTCCGATCGCTTGTCTGCAACCGGCCCGATGGCGAGGAGCCGGACCAGCCGGAATGGAGCCAGGTCGCCGCAGCCGCCGGAGACGCCGGGCTGGAAACGCGGTTCATCCCGATAGCCTCGGCCGATGATATCGCTGCCAGCAAGGACGAATTCGCCTCGGTGCTGGAAGAATTGCCGGGCCCGGTGCTCGCCTTCTGCCGCACCGGCAACCGTTCGGGAATGCTCTACCAGGCAAGCCAGGGCTGAGCCGCTTGGCATTCCCGCCTTGCGCGCATAGGGCGGCGCGATGACCAGCGAACGCGACCTTTCCGACCGTAAGTTCTATCCCGCCGACCAGGAGGCGAAGTTCTCCACCGAGCAGGCCGATACGCCGCAGACGCGGCATCCGGCCTACAAGCTGGCGTTCCAGGACAAGGATTTCCTGCTGCGGGACGAGCTGCGCCCGGTGCGGTTCCAGCTCGAGCTGCTGAAGCCCGAAATGCTGCTGGACGAGGCCGGGGTCGGTTCCACGCTGGTGATGTACGGTTCCGCCCGCATCCCGCCGCCCGAAAGCGTGGACGAGGTGGAGGAGCAGGCCGCCAAGCTGCCGGAAGACGAGGCCCGCGTCCTGCGCAACCTCGCCAAGAAGGCGAAGTATTACGGCGAGGCGCGCAAGCTGGCCCGGATGGTCAGCGAAAAGTCGATTATCGAGGAAGGCAAGCGCCAGTTCGTCGTCTGCTCCGGCGGCGGGCCGTCGATCATGGAAGCCGCCAATCGCGGCGCGAGCGATGCGGGCGCGGAAAGCGTCGGCCTTAACATCGTGCTGCCGCACGAACAGGCGCCCAATCCTTACGTGACGCCCTACCTGTCGCTGAATTTCCACTATTTCGCCCTGCGCAAGATGCACTTCCTGCTGCGCGCCAAGGCGGTGGCGGTGTTCCCCGGCGGCTTCGGCACGTTCGACGAGTTCTTCGAGCTACTGACGTTGATCCAGACCGGTAAGATGAAGAAAATGCCGATCCTGCTGTTCGGCAAGGACTTCTGGACCCGTGTGGTCGATTTCGAAGCCATCGCCGACGAAGGGACGATCAGCCACAAAGACCTGGGACTGTTCCAGTGGTGCGAAACGGCGGACGAGGCCTGGGCCGCCATCGCCGAATTCTACGACCTCGACCGCTAGGGTCAGTCCAGCGAGCGCACCGCCTGGTGGCCCAGCGGGCCGTGGCCCGCGCCGAAGCCTGGCGCGTTCCGGATCGCCGCGCGCACGAACTTGCGCGCCAGCCGGACAGCATGTTCCATGGGCACGCCGTGACCCAGCAGCGTGGCGATGGCGCTCGACAAGGTGCACCCCGTCCCGTGCGTATGCTGGGTTTCGATCCGCGGGTCGTCGAATTCGGCCCAGCGCCCCTCGACCGGCACGAAAAGGTCCTCGATCCGCTCGCCTTCGCCGTGGCCGCCCTTGGTGAGGACGGAGCATCCGGTGGTGCCGACCAGGAGGCCGCTGGCGGTGTGGATCGATTCGCGATCCGATAGTTCGGTGTTCATCAGTCTGGCGAGTTCGGGCAGGTTCGGCGTCAGCAGGCTGGCGATGGGAAACAGGTGCTCGCGCATGGCCGCGACCGTCTCGTCCGCCGCCAGCTGTGCGCCGCTGGTGGCAACCATCACGGGGTCGAGCACGATGGGAAGCCCCGTGCCGTGCAGCCGCCCGGCGACGGCTTCGACCACTTGCGGCGAGCCCAGCATGCCGATTTTCACCGCATCGGCCCCGATGTCCGACAGGCAGCTGTCGATCTGCGCGGCGACGAAATCGGCGGAAACCGGCTCCACGCCCTGCACGCCGACGCTGTTCTGCGCGGTCAGCGCGGTAATCGCGGTCATTGCATAGCCGCCCAGCATGGTGACGGTCTTGATGTCGGCCTGGATGCCCGCGCCGCCCGAACTGTCGGACCCGGCGACGATCAGGATGCGCGGCGGAGTCTTCACCGGCGCGTCGCTCACGATGCGAACTTCCGCACTGTGGAGGCGGGGAATTTCGCCTGCAGCGCCTTGCTGCGGGTCGGCCGGTCTAGCAATTCGCCGCCGCAATTGGGGCAGGCCTCGTCCAGCGCATCAGCGCATGGCGCGCAGAAGGTGCATTCGAAGCTGCAGACGAACGCGCCGCCGACCTCGGCCGGCAGGTCCGCGCCGCAGCGTTCGCAATCAGGCCGCATTTCCAGCATCAGGCGGCAGCCTTCACCGCGGCGCAGATCGAATCGACGACCCGCTCGACCTGGCCCGCATCGTCGCCTTCCGCCATCACGCGGATAAGCGGTTCGGTGCCCGACTTGCGGATGACCAGACGGCCGCCATTGCCAAGATCGCTCTCGCCATCGGCGATGGCCTGTTTCACTGCCGCCGCGTCCAGCGGGTCGCCGCCATCGTAGCGGACGTTTTTAAGGAGCTGCGGCACCGGATCGAACAGGTGCAGCATCTCGCTCGCCGGCTTGCCGGTGCGGACCATTGCGCTCAGCACTTGCAAGGCGGCCACGGTCCCGTCACCGGTGGTGGCGAAGTCCGACAGGATCATGTGGCCCGACTGTTCGCCGCCCACATTGTAGCCGCCCTTGCGCATGGCGGAGAGGACGTGACGGTCGCCGACCTTGGTGCGCACGAGCTCCAGTCCCTCGCCCTGCAGAAAACGTTCGAGGCCGAGGTTGCTCATCACCGTAGCGACAACCCCGCCGCCCTTTAGCCGCCCACGCTTGGCCCAGCGGCTGCCGATCAGCGCCATGATCTGGTCGCCGTCCACCGTCTCGCCTTTCTCGTCGATCACGATAAGCCGGTCCGCGTCGCCATCCAACGCGATGCCGATGTTCGCGCTTTCCTCCAGCACCCGGGCCTTGATTGCATCGAGCGAGGTGGAGCCGACGCCGTCGTTGATGTTGAGGCCGTTTGGCGAAGTGCCCATGGCGATCGTGTCCGCGCCCAGTTCCCAGATGGCCGAAGGCGCGACCTGGTAGGCGGCGCCGTGGGCGCAATCGACCACCACTTTCAGCCCGTCGAGCCGCACGTCGTCTGCCAACGACTGCTTCACCGCGTGGATATAACGGCCGCGCGCATCCTCGATCCGGCGGGCGCGGCCGATGGAATCGCCGTCCGCATGATCGGGGGCGGCGTCCATCAGCGCCTCGATCGCTTCCTCGTCCTCGTCCGACAGTTTGTATCCGTCCGGCCCGAACAGCTTGATGCCGTTGTCGTGAAACGGATTGTGGCTGGCCGAAATCATCACCCCGATGTCGGCGCGCATCTCGCGCGTGAGCAAGGCGACGGCGGGAGTGGGTAGCGGCCCGGTCTGGATCACGTCCATGCCCACGCTGGTGAAGCCCGCGACCAGCGCATTTTCCATCATGTAGCCCGACAGGCGCGTGTCCTTGCCGATCACCACGCGATGGCGGTGATCGCCGCGCAGGAAGTGTGCGCCGGCGGCCTGGCCCACCTTCATCGCCAGCGCGGCGTCGAGCAGCTTGCCCCCTGCCAGCCCGCGAATCCCGTCCGTGCCGAAATACTTGCGGCCCATGTCCTGCCGTCTCCTTCGAAAGTCATGTCGCTTCGGTGAAATCACCGGTGGATGCGGCGTTGCCATGCCGTCCCTTGCCGCTAATGTCACGCCCGCCATGACCGCGCGCCCTTCGCAAACCGACACCGACATCGCCCCGCCCGTACTCAAGCTGCCGGCGGGGCTGACCTTTGCCGGCCTCGTCGGCGGGATCGTGCTCGGTCTCCTGCTTGCGGGCACCGCGACCGAGGAGCTGGTGCTGCAGGTGGCGGAGCCGGTCGGGTCGCTGTGGCTGCGCGCCCTGCAGATGACGATCATCCCGCTGGTGGCCGCCCTGCTGGTCGTCGGTATCGGCAAGATGGTGGCCACCGCGCGGGCCGGCGCCATGGCCAAGACCACGCTGGTCGGCATTTTCTCGATCCTTGCCGCGGGCACGATCTTCGCCGCCTTTGCCATGCCGGCGCTGCTGGCGCTGTTCCCCGTGCCCATCGAGGCGGGGCAGGTGCTGGCGGCCGAGACGGTGGAGCCGCAACAAGTCCCCGGCCTCGGCGATTTCCTGACCTCGCTGGTCAGCCCGAACATCATCGCGGCCGCCGCCGAAACGCAAATGCTGCCGCTGATCATCTTCTTCGGCGCATTGGGGTTCGCGATCGCCCGACTGCCGGAGGCGCAGCGCGCGCAAATGGCGGGGTTCTTCGCCGCGCTGGCCGATGCGATGCTGGTCATCGTCGGCTGGGTCCTGTGGCTGGCGCCGGTCGGCGTGTTCGCGCTGGCGATCGGGATGGCGGCGCGCGCAGGCGCGGGGGCCATCGCCGCGCTGGGCCATTATATCCTGACCGTTTCGGCAATGGGCTTCGTGGTGTTCGTAGCCGCCTACGTGGTCGCATGGGCGGGCGCAGGCTTCTCGCCGCTGCGCTTCGGGCGCGCCATCGTGCCCGCACAGGCGGTGGCGCTGTCCACCCAGAGCTCGCTCGCCAGCCTGCCGCCGATGCTCGAAAGCTGCCGCAGGCTCGGCATCCGTGCGGCTGCCGCGGACTTCGTGCTGCCGCTTGCGGTCGCCATCTTCCGCGCAACCAGCCCGGCGATGAATCTGGCGGTCGCGATCTACGTCGCGGTGCTGACCGGTGTCGAACTGACTCCCGGCGTACTCGCGGCGGGGGCGGCGGTGGCGCTCGTCACCACCATCGGCTCCGTCAGCCTGCCCGGCTCGGTCAGCTTCGTGACGTCCATCGGCCCCATCGCGCTCGCCATGGGTGTGCCCATCGGCCCATTGGCGCTGCTGGTGGCGGTGGAGATGATCCCGGACCTGATGCGCACCGTCGGCAACGTCACCATGAATGTCGCGCTGGCGGGCACGGTCGACCGGCGCACCGGTGGCGCTGTGGAGGCGTAAACTTTTCGGACCCGACGGCGCTCTCGTGCGTTGGCCCGATGACATCCCCAGCTACAACAGAATGGATCCAACCATGGCTTTCAAACTCATCGACCTGCCCTTTGCCGCCGACGCGCTGGACCCGGCCATTTCCGCCGAGACGTTCAGCTACCACCACGGCAAGCACCACCAGGCCTATATCGACAAGACCAATAAGGCGATCGAAGGCACGGACCATGCGGACAAGAGCCTGGAAGACATCATCGCCGCCGCACGCGGCAGCGACCAGGGCCTGTTCAACAACGCCGCGCAAAGCTGGAACCACGGCTTCTACTGGCATTCGCTGAGCGCCGACGCCAAGTCGCCGAGCGGCGCGCTGGCCGACAAGATCGACGAGGCTTTCGGCAGCTTCGCCGAATTGAAGGACAAGCTGGCCGATCGCGGCGCCGGCCACTTCGCCAGCGGCTGGGTCTGGCTGGCCGAAAAGGGCGGCAAGCTCAGCATCGAGGAAACACATGACGGCGACACTCTGGCCGACAGCGACTTCAACCCGCTGCTGACGATCGACGTGTGGGAGCATGCCTACTACCTCGACCACCAGAACAAGCGCCCGGAATACCTGAAGGAAGTGATCGAGAACCACCTCGACTGGGACTTTGCGGCAGATAACTTGGAGCGCGGATCGAGCTGGACCTACCCCGCCTGATCCTTCGCCCGCACCGACAACGAAAAGCCCGCCGTAAGGCGGGCTTTTTTGTGTCAGTCTGCTGCCGCGATCGTGGCGGCGGGTGCGGGGACCTCGTCGCTCTCTGGCGGATTGAACAGCGGCTCGCCGAACAGGAAGCCGATCAGGTTGGGCCTGCCGACATGGTCGAACAGGGCGGTCAGCGTCAGCAGGATGGGCACCGACAGCAGTGCGCCGGTGATGCCCCAGATCCACGAGAAATAGCTGAGGGCGATCAGGATCATGACCGGGTTCATGGTGAAGCGCGCGCCGAGGATGGTCGGCGTGACGATATTCGCCTCGATCGTATGCAAGGCCAGATAGGCGAGGGCCGGGATCAGGCCGAGCAGCATCGTCTCCGCCGTGCCGACGCCGAACAGCGTCAGCAGGCCGATCATCGCGACCGGGCCGATATAGGGCAGGAAATTGAGAAGCGCGGCGAGGCCGCCCCACATGATCGGCGCATCCACGCCGAGCGCCCACGCGCCCAGCGCCACGATTACGCCCTGGCCGGCATTGATCATGGCGACGGTAAGCATGTAGATCGCCACGCGGTCCTGCACGTCGCGCATCACGCGCGCGGCCTTGACGCTGGCGCCGAAATCGCTGCGTTCCAGCAGCAGGCGGCGGCGCATGCGCACGCGCGCCTCGATCATGAAGAAGGCCATCAGGAAGGTGAGCAGGATCGCCAGCACCGCCGTCGGCGTCGCCACGGCGAGCTGCTGCAGGACGCTGGGCCCGGCGAGCACGACTTGCGGGCCGTCCTGCGTGTTGCCGCCCACCATCGTGGCGAGATCGTCGTTGAGCTCGATGACCCACGCAAAGGTGCCCCGCAATTCGCCCAGCCGCTCCGATATCGTCCGGAACATGGCCGGCACCTCGTCGATCAGATCGACTGCCGGCAGGAACACCAGCGCAAGCGCGAAGACGACGAGCGTGAAGAAAACGAGCAGCGCGAAGAGCGAGGACAGGATATTAGGCAGGCCCCATGCCGCGAAGCGGTCGGCCAGCGGCGACAGGATGATGGTGATCATCAGCGCCGTAACCACGGGGAGGAACACCACCGATCCGATCGACAGGACGAATGGCAGCGCCAGGAACAGCCCGAAGCCGATGAACACCACTAGCACGGAAATGAGGCGCAATTCCTGTTCGGCAAAGGCCGCCGCACGAAACAGGCTCGTGCGCGCACCATGCACCGGCTTGTCGGCGGGGGCCGTGTCCGTGCGGGTTACGGGATCGCTTTCGCTCATACGCGAGAGTCTTGCCGCATTTTCGCCCGATTAGCGAGTGGGTTCGGACTTCCCGAGGCCGGCGGCCACATCGTCCAGCTCTTCCAGGATGGCGCGTTGCGCGCGCGCATCGTCGACGGAGCGCTGGGGGATGTCGCCATCTTCGAGCATGCTGGTGAGCGCGGCGCGAGCGCGGCCCACGCGGCTCTTGATCGTGCCGACCGCGCAACCGCAGATTTCGGCCGCTTCTTCGTACGAAAAGCCGCCGGCACCGACCAGCAACAGCGCCTCGCGCCGTTCGGGCGGCAGCGTCAACATTGCGCGGTGCATGTCGGACAGGTGGACAGGCTCTTCCTGCCCGGCAGGGGCGGTCAGGATGCGTTCGGCCACCGTTTCGTCATACTCGCCGCGGAAGCGGTTGCGGCGCATGTCGGTCAAGTAGGCGTTGCGCAGGATCACGAAGGTCCAGGCGCGCATCGACGTGCCCGGCTCGAACCGCTGCTGTGCGGCCCATGCCTTTAGGAGCGCTTCCTGCACTAGGTCGTCGGCCATGTCGGGGCGGCCGCACAGGCCGCGCGCGAATGCGCGCAGGTGCGGCACGACTTCCGTCAGCTCGCGCTTGAAAGCCGCCTGGTCTTCGGCGCTGCGATTGTTTTCCGGCTTGGGCATCAGTGCTTCGACGCGTCCAGTTTCGAAAGGAGATCCTTTAAGCTGTCGGGCAGGTCCTCTTCCACGACGGAATCGTATAGCTGCCGCAAGCCGTTAGCCCAACCGGGCTCCTTTTCCGTGCTAGCTCTTTCCGTTCCGTCCATTCCCGTTCCGACCTTCTGAGACCCCGCTTTGTCGGCAGGTTTGATGGGTTCTTTCGATGTCATTCGAATGCCTTAGTACGCGTGTTGCAAGCCAATGCCGCCCCGTCGGGCGGCAAAGCAATCAATCCGAGTGCCAATTGTTAACAGTTGGTACCCCGTCGTCCGTGGAAATTGGAACGAAAGCCGGCCTGCACGGTTCCCGCGATGCACGGATTATCGCCGCAATTGTGCGCATTTCCGGCATGATTGTGAACCCGGCCCGCTTGTGAGGGCTTAATTCTTGGCGAAAGAAGGAATTTTCCCGCTGTCACCTGCGCTCCCCCGAAGAAAGCTTTCGCGCAGGTTGCTGGTGGAATATCCGCGGGCGATCCCGCTGGCGCTGTTCGCGCTGGTGATGATGATTACCGGGCTGTCCGTTTTCGCGATGGAGCGGGGCGAGGACCGGCGGACGGAGGCGATGCTGATTGCACGCGCCGAATCCGTTTCCAGCGCGCTGGAGAGGCGGGCCAACGCCAATTCATCCTACCTTCGGGCCGGGGCTGCGCTGTTCGCGACGCTGGACGACGTGCCGCGGTCCCGCTTCGACCGCTTCGTCAGCGAATTGCGGCTCGATTCCGATTATCGCGGGGCCGAGGGCTTTGGCTGGGCGCCGGTCGTGCGGCGCAGCGAATTTGCCGCGTGGTCGGACGCGCGCGAAAGCGAAAACAGCCTGCGGACGCAAATATTTCCCGCGCTTGTCCCCGGCCAGCCCTTCGCCGTCCCGGTGACTTTCCTGCAGCCCGATACCGAGCGCAATCGCCGCGCGCTCGGCTTCGACATGTATTCCGAGACCGTCCGGCGACAGGCTATGCAAGAGGCGTTCCGTGACCTGCGCCCGACCGCGTCGGGGCAGGTCGTTCTTGTGCAGGAAGGGGCGGCGCCCGAACCCGGCTTCCTCATCTATATGCCGGTGGTTGTGCGCGAAGAGGCCGGGCCGCGGCTGAAGGGCTTCATCTACAGCCCCTTCAATGCCGCCGACTTCCTCGGCTCGGCCCTTGAGCTGGAAGGTGCCAGCGATTTCGGTGTGCGCTTCTACGACGCGGTGGACGGCAAGGAGCAGTTGCTCGCCAGCGCGGGGGTGGAAGACGGGGGCAAGAACAAGGTTCGTCAGGGAATCCGGTTCGCCAACCATCGCTGGGTGCTGGAAGTCTACGCGCCGTCGACTTCAGCACTGTCCACCCTGTCGCTGCTGACCTTGCTGTTCGGCCTGATGGTGGCCTTGCTGCTGATGATGGTCGTGCGCCTTTTGACGCAGCAGGCGTTCGAGGACGATGCCGCGATTAGCTGGTTCGCCGAACAGGCATCCATCCGCAACTCGCTGACCCGCGAGCTCAACCACCGGGTGAAGAACACGCTTGCCAATGTGCTGTCGATCGTGGCGCTGACCCGCCGACGGGCCAGTTCGCTCGACGAGTTTGCCGACGGCATCGACGGCCGCATCCGCGCGCTGAGCGCGACGCACGACCTGCTGACCCATTCCGACTGGGGCACTACTCCGGTGCGCGCGGTGATCGAGGCAGAGCTTGCCCCCTATGCACGTGATTCGGAGCGCATGCTCAACCTCGACGGCCCAGATTCAGAGCTTGCCCCCAACGATGCGCTTTCGCTGGGCCTTGCCATCCACGAGCTCGCCACCAACGCCGCCAAATACGGCGCGCTGAGCGTACCCGGTGGGCGGATCGATATCCGGTGGCAAGAGGTAGACGGCAACACGATCCGGCTGGACTGGGCCGAAAGCGGAGGTCCGGAAGTGAAGCAGGAGCGCGCGCGCGGGTTCGGCACCGACCTGATCGAGAAGATCGTGGCGCACGAGCTCGGCCGCCCCGTCGACCTTCGCTTCGATCCGGAAGGTGTGAAGTGCACCATGCTGGTGCCGCTGCGCCAGCCAACCGACTTTTCCCTGCGCGCACGCGACGCAGGCGAAGAAAAACCGCCCGCCTCCTGAGGGGAAGCGGGCGGCTTGTTTCTCAACCGGTCTGTACGGTTGGATTGATCAGGTCAGCGGACGGCTGCTGTTGAAGAACAGGGCCTGACTGATCGCCGTGCGGACCGATGCCTCCTGGAAAGGCTTGGTGATGAGGTAGGTCGGTTCCGGCCGGTCGCCGGTCAGCAGCCGCTCGGGATAGGCGGTGATGAAGATCACCGGCACGCTGCCGATTTCGAGGATGTCGTCCACTGCATCGAGGCCCGAACTGCCGTCCGCAAGCTGGATGTCGGCGAGGACGAGGCCGGGTCGCGTCTCGGCGACCACCTGCTGTGCCTGCGTCCGGGTTGCGGCGGTGCCGCAAATCTCGTGGCCCAGCGAGCGCACCAGGTCTTCCAGCTGCATCGAAATGAGCGGCTCGTCCTCGATGATCAGGACGCTGGTCGTGCTCTCGCGGTCGATTTCCGACACGGCTTCGGAAACCAGGCTGGCGACGTCGTCGGCCGACATGCCCATGATTTTGCCCGCATCCTCGTTGGAGAAATCTTCCAGCGTGGTGAGGAGGAGCGCCTGCCGATTGACCGGCGTGATCCGGCGAAGGCGATCCTGCGCACTGCCTTCGTGATCGTCGCCACCGCTGTCGGCGGCGACTTCCATGTGCGCGCTGCTCCACAGCTTGTCGAATGCGCGGTAAAGCGGCACGCGGCCACCTTCGGCCAGTTCCTGCTTCAGTTGTTCGTCGGCGAGCGCTGCTTCCAGCGTCTGGCGGACGAAGGCATCCCCGGTCCCTTGTGACCCCGTGAGCGCGCGGGCGTAGCGCCGCAAATATGGAAGATTCGCGGCAACCTGATCGGCCAATGACATGTAATTGAAATCCCTTCCGTCTGTGTATACGCCTGTCGAACGCCGACCTTCGCGCATGGTTCCCGAACGGGAACCCGTGCGCCGGGCGGTGAGTTGTTTAGGCCGGATCGCTCGACATACCCAAGGGATGCGGACGGTTTTCCGGCGTGTCCGGGGGGGCAGCCGATATGGAAACCAGCACCGATCTTATCGAATGCCGTGATTGTCCGCTGGCGTGCCGGCCCGGCCTCACCCCGATCGAGCCCGACCGGCTGACGCTGGTCGAGGATTTCAAGCGCGGCGAGATGGTGCTGGAAGCAGGCAACACGCTGATCCGCCAGGGCCAGCCGCAGGACAAGCTGTATACCGTGCTCGAAGGCGTGCTGATCCGCTACCGCGAACTGCCGGGCGACGATGGGCGCCAGATCGTCAATTTCATGTTCCCCGGCGACTTGCTCGGCCTGCAGGCCGTGCGCGGCGATGCGCCGTCGCACGGGGTCGATACCGTGACCGCGGCGCGCCTGTGCGTTTTCCCGCAGGATCGTTTCAACGATCTCATCGCGAAAGAACCCGCCTTCGGGTTCGACATCGTGTGGTTGGCCGCCAAGGAGGAGCGGGCGCTGGAAAGCCACCTCGTCACGCTCGGCAAGCGCCGTGCTGCCGAGCGCATCGCCTATCTGGCGCTGTTCCTGGTCGAGCGCGCGTATGAAAGCGGCTATGCCGACAGCAAGACGCGGCTGCGCTTACCGCTGACCCAGGCGCAGATCGGCGACATGCTGGGCCTTTCGCTGGTCCATGCGAACCGCTCTATCCAGCAGCTGCGCGAAAGCGGGCTGGTAGACTGGAAGCGGGGGGAGATCGTAATCCACGATCTGGCTGCCACGGTGGAATTCGCCGAATACCAGTCGCCCCATATTTCTCCGCGCCCATACCTCTGAATTCCGAGGGATTTGTCGCCACCGCAAATAATCTTTAAAAAAGTTTGGAGGGCGGGAACCGCTTTTCTTGCCGCGCATTTCCCTATTGTCACCGCCGAGACCCCCCTCCCGTCCAAGCGGCCGGTGATACGATCCCGAAAGGCCTCCGTTCAAAAGAGCGGAGGCCTTTTTTCTTGTCCGCTGACCGTGAGAAGAAGGGGCGTTGCCGCCACGGACACTGGCGGCGTCGCGCACGCTGCACAGGTCTGATCGGAAATGGCTGGATGCCCGCAGGCGAATTATCAGGCGAGCGCGCCCTTGATCCGCGCGAGCAGCGACTTGTTCACCGGCTGGCGCAGCGCCTCGACGAGTTCAGCAGGATCGTAGGGTTTTTCGAGCACCGGGCCGAGCTCCGCGATTTCCGGCGGGATCGCTTCCGGCAGGCCGGTCTGAAACACGATGCGCGGCGGCTTGGGACCGATGACCTGCACCAGCTCGGCCAGCGCCCAGCCGTCGTTCCGGTCGGAAAGGTGGATGTCGAGCACGATCGCGTAGGGCTTCTTGGCCTCGATCGCGGCAAGGGAGGATTGCAGTTCGGGAAGGACGATGACCTCCTCCACGCCCGCATCCTCCAGCGTGGCTTCGATGGCGGCGCCAAGGATCGGATCGTCTTCCACCACGAGGACACGCTTCAGCCCGCTCAAGGCGGGCTGGTCGGCGGGTTTCGTTCTGCGCATCGGGAAAAGTCCAGTCCTGCGCCGCCGGATGGCGACGCCCACGTTTCCGAACGAGGCCCCCTGACCTTTGTTCCCGCCCGGAAACGCTGTCGCTACAAAGCCTTGCCGTAAATGCGGTATTCGCGATTGACGGTGCATTGGATCGCGTCGGCGATGGCGACCATCCCCTGGTTGTCTTCCAGAATCCAGCCGATCTCGCCGCGGGTCGCGCCGTAATTCGCGACCGATGCGTTGCGGATCGTATCGATCATCATGAATGCCACTTGCGACGCGAGCCGGCTATTGCGGTGTTTTCTCACCACCCCCATCAGCGGGACGCGCACCGTGCTCCCTATGGGCTTGCGGAGCCATTTCAGCAAGGTAAACCAGCCGAAGGGGAACAGCTTGCCTTTCGTCTTCGCCAGCGGCTCGTTGAAATCCGGCAGCGTCATCATGAAGGCGATCGGCTCTCCGTCGAGCTCCGCGATCATGATCAGGTCCTCGCGCACCAGCGGCTTCATCTTCTTGCCGACATAGGCGATCTCGGTCTCGGTAAAGGGGACGAAGCCCCAGTTGCCGGACCAGGCATCGTTGAGGATGCCGATGATGATTTTCGCCTCATCCTCGTACCGGCTGCGGTCGACCTTGCGCAGGGTGATCCGATCATTGCGATGGCCGGACTGGACGATGCGGCGGATCAGCGGCGGGAATTCCTGAGTGATGTCGAGCTCGTAAGTGAGCAGGCGCTTGGCGGTTGTGTAGCCGGCGCTTTCGATCCAGCCTTCGTAACGCTTGGGCTGGTGGCCCATGAGCACCGTGGGCGGATGGTCGTGGCCAAGCACCAGCTGCCCAGGCTCCTCCCACACCGACAGGCTGATCGGGGCGAGGACCCTGGTCATGCCTTCAGCGCGTAGCCACTCTTCGGCGCGCGCGATGAGCGCGTGGGCGACCGGCTCGCTTTCCGCTTCGAGCAGGCCCCAGTTGCCGGTGCCCGGGCCCATGCCCTGCTCGGGCGGCTGGGCCAGCGCCAGTTCGTCGATATGGGCGGAAATCCGGCCGACGACCCGGGCGCCCTGCCGCGCGAGGAAATACTGCACCCTCGCGTGTTCATGGAACGGGTTGCGGCCCGGCGTCAGCAGCTCGACCATGTCGCCGCGCAGCGGCGCGACCCAGTTGGGATCGTCGCGGTTCAGCCGATAACTGAGATCGATAAATGCATCGAGGTCGCGCTTGCCGCCGACCGGATCGATCACTACCTGCCCGTCGCCCACACAAACCCTCGCATTATCCGTTCAGCGCGGGTTAGCCCTGTTTCGGATAGGCGGGCAATGTCAAGCATGGGGCGCAGGCGCCGCGCCCTGCACGAATTGCGGCAATTAGCATTTGATGATAGAGGCGCGGGCACGCAGAGCCGCACAAATCCGCGAAAAACCTGCGGCGCGGCCGGCTTCGGAACGAGCGAGACATGAACGCACATCGGACATTTTCGGCGGACACGGCTGCATCGGTGGATGCAGGCGCGCAGCTGCGCGATGCATCCGCGCATCCGCGCAGCTGGCATGCCCAGATGCCGGACGACAAGGTGATGCTGCGCGCTGTCCGCGACCTGACCAAGGACCTGGGCGAAGCCAAGCCGCATGTCTTCTGGCCCGACATGCTGGCTTCGGCTGCCGTCGGTTACGCCGGGATGGCGGGCGCGATCGGCCTGCAGAACGGCTGGCTGGCACTGGGCTGTGCGGTCGTGTCCGTGCTCGCCTTCTACCGCGCGCTGCTGTTCATCCACGAACTGAGCCACATCCACCGCAACGCGCTGCCCGGATTCCGCCTTGCGTGGAACGCGCTGGTCGGCGTGCCGATGCTGACGCCGTCCTTCATGTACGAAGGCGTGCACACACTGCACCATAAGCGCACGCAATACGGCACGGTGGAGGATCCGGAATATTTGCCGCTGGCGCTGATGAAGCCATGGTCGCTGCCCGGCTTCGTCATCATCGCCGCCCTGCTTCCCGTCGGCCTGCTGATCCGTTTTGGCATCCTGAACCCGCTCAGCGCGATCATCCCGCCGCTGCGCCAGCTTGTCTGGCAGCGAGCCTCTGCACTGGCCATCAATCCGGACTTCCGCCGCCGCCCGCCCGAAGGCGACATCAAGCGCCGCGTGTTCTGGCAGGAAATCGGCGGCACCGCGATGGCGCTCGCCTATTTCGCCTCCGTCCCGCTGTTCGGCTGGAAGCCGCTGCTGACGGGTATCGCGATCATTTCCGCCGTCGCCGTGTTCAACCAGGTCCGCACGCTTGTCGCCCACCTGTGGGAGAACGATGGTGAGGCGATGACGGTGACCGCGCAATATCTCGACAGCGTCAACGTGCCGCCGCCGTCGCCCTTCGCGGCGATCTGGGCGCCCGTCGGGCTGCGCTACCACGCGCTGCACCACCTGATGCCGTCCATGCCCTATCACGACCTTGGCGAATGCCATCGCCGGCTGAAAGCCGGGCTGGACAGCGATTCCAGCTATCACGGCGCCAACCACGCCGGCCTCCGGCCGCTGGTCGCCCGGCTTGCACGCAGCACGATGGGCGGGCGCGGCTGACCGGCACGAAAAAGGCCCCGCGCATCGCTGCGCAGGGCCCGTTCCGTTCGGGTGGGCGACTTAGTCGGTGGTGACGGTTGCCGAGGGATCTTCGTCGACATTCGCATCGACCGAGGTCGAGCCGTCGGTCACCGAAACGTCCGCACCGTTCTCGTCGACCGAAACAGTGGTGCCGTCCGCACCGTCGGTGGCCATCGCGCCGTCGGCTGCCATGCCGTCGGTAGCGGTGGTGTCGGCCGGGGTGTTCATGGCCGCAGTATCGTCGGCCGTGGCATCGGTTTCGACGTCGTCGGTCGCCGTTTCGCCGCAAGCGCCAAGCAGGGCAATGGCGGGCAGGGCTGCAAGTACGATTTTCTTCATAGGGGAACTCCTTGTGGTCCGTGACATAAACTGGCCACGTTTGCCTTAGTTCCGCCTTATTTACGATTCACGCAAGAAATTTGATCATCGCCACGCGTTTTTCCGCCGGCAGGCCGTGGGCGATTTCCTGTGCGATTTCGGCTTCGAGCCGGGGATGCGTATCGAGGTGCTCGACTTCGACGAAGCCCAGCCTCGCATAGAACGGCGCGTTCCACGGGACGTGGCGGAAGGTGGTCAGTGTCACCGCGGAGAAACCCGCATTGGCGGCATCGATCAGGCAGCCGCGGACCAGCGCCGCGCCGATGCCCTTCTTCTGGTGATCCGGGTGGACATCGAGCTCGACCATGGCCAGCTCGCGCCCTTCCGGCCGGCAGGTGACGAAACCGACAATGCGGCCGTCTGCCTCTGCGACCAGGCAGTGACCGCGCGCGATATAGGCGCGCTGCGCATCGGTGGATATGGCGTGCGTCCCGGCGGTACCGATATCGTCGACATCGCGAAACAGCGCGCCGGCGGCCGCCTCGATATCCGGCAGCGCCTCCGCATCCGCCGCCCGCGCGAGGCGGATGTTCCAGCCGGTCACTCTTCGGTCCGGATGAGGACGGTTTCGCCCACCAGCGCGAACAGGACGAAGGGCGCCCACGCGGCCAGCAGCGGCGGATAGCCGCCGAAATTGCCGATCGCGAGCGCGGCGTTGTCGACCACGAAATAGGCGAAACCCAGACTCATCCCTATCACGGCGCGCAGGAACAGCTGGCCGGAACGGGCGAGGCCGAACGCGGCAACCGCGCCCAGAAGCGGCATTAGTATCGCCGCCATCGGGCCCGATATCTTGTGCCACCAGATCGCGCGCAATTCGTCGGTGCGCTTGCCGGCCGCCTCCAGCGCTTCGATGGAATCGGCCAGCTGGGCCAGCGTCTCCGCCTCCCCGTCGACATTCTCGATGCCCACCTCTTCGGGGCCGATATCGGTGCCGACAACCGGCGCATCGGCCGCGTCTTCCACCACCGTCTCGCTGGCGGAGGCGACGCGGAAGATCTGCGCATTCTCGAGCCGCCAGCCCGGCGCGGCGTAAGTCGCGCGCTCTGCCCGGATCTCGCTCGTCAGCATGCCGTTGGGGTCGAGCTCGTACCAGGTCACGCCGCGCATCACCGTATCCTCGCCCCGACCGCCCGCGACGCGCGAATAAAGCACGGCGTTGTCGCTGCGCATGTAGATGTTGCGCTTCAGCCCGTCGTCGGTCGGTACCTCGCCGAAATCGACCGCCTTCCAGGCCTCCAGCGTCGCGGCGGCGCGGGTCACCACCCGCTCGTTGAAGGCGAAGCTCAGCCCCGCAATCACCGTGGCGGTCAGGATCAGCGGCGCCAGAACTTGGTGTGCGGACAGGCCCGACGCCTTCATGGCGATGACCTCCGAATTCGCGTTCAGCCCCGCCAGCGTGATGATCGTGGCGAGCAACACGGAATAGGGCAGGAACCGCGCGATCATCTGCGGGATGCGCAGCGAGAGATAGGTGAGGATTTCCGCCTGTCCGTTGCCTTCCACCGCCATGATCTTGCCGCTGTTGGACAGGAGGTCGAGCGCCATCAGCACCGTGATCAGCATCACCAGCACCGCAGCGATGCGGACGATGAACATCTTGGCGAGATAAAGCGTCAGCGTACGCGAGGGGAAGAAATCAAGTCGCACCAAGCACCTCCTCGCGCGGGACATGCTGCTTCGGGCGGCGGCCCTTGAAGACGCGGCCGATCGCCTTGCCGATCTTGCCGAAGGCCACTTCCAGCGCGCCGATGGGCTGGCCGCCCGGCACGTGCGCCACTTTCCAGTACATCCACACGATCAGCGCGGAGAACGCGGCGAAGGGCCCCCACAACGCCAGGAACGGATCGACCCGCCCCTGCGCGCCCAGCGCCGCGCCGTATTCGTTCACCTTGTGATAGGCCACGACCATGACGATGGAGATGAAGATGCCGAGCGCGCTGGTCGACCGCTTGGGCGGGATCGCCAGCGCCACCGCCAACAGCGGCAGCAGGAACATCATCGCCACCTCGACCATGCGGAAGTTGAACGCGGACTGGCTGCCGTCGCGCGTCGTTTCGGAAAAGCCCCGGTTCCAGCCGATTTCGAGCAGTTCGGGCAGTATATATTCCTTTTCCTTCCCGCCGCGGTCGCGGAAACGCTCGATGGCCGGCAGGTCGATCGGCAGGTCGTTGCGGCTGAAGGTGAGCACACGCGGGGTGATGCCCGGCTCGTCATGCACGATGATGCCGTCCGACAGTCGCAGGATGATCGTGTCGCGGCTCTCCGCGCTGGCGAGGAAGCGGCCCTCGCGCGCGCTGATCGACAGGACCTGCCCGTCCTCGTTGGCCAGGCGTGCGAAGATACGGCCCAGCTGCCGCCCGTCGTCCTCGCTCTCCTCGATCCGCAAGGCGACGCGGTCTTCCAGCCGGGTGAATTCGCCCACCTTGATCGATGCGCCGAGCGCGCCCGAGCGCAGTTCGTACTGCAATTCCTCGTAATAATAGGCGGCGAGCGGCTGAAGATAACCGACGATCATGAAGTTCAGCGCCACCATGAACAGCGTGATGAGGTAGGGTACGCGCAGCAGCCGGCCATAGCTGAGGCCGACGGCGCGCATGACGTCGATCTCGCTCGACAGGGCGAGCTTGCGGAACGCGAAGAGGATGCCGAGCATCAGGCCCAGCGGGATGGCGAGGCTCGCGTATTCGGGCAGCAGGTTCGCCAGCATCTTGAAGACGATGTCGATCGGCCCGCCTTCGCTGGCGACGAAATCGAACAGCGACAGCATCTTGTCCAGCATCAGCAGCGATGCCGCGATCACGAACACCGAGATCATCGGCACCATCACCAGCTTGAAGATGTAGCGGTCGAGAGCGGTGAGAAACTTCAAGACTATCCCGGATCAGCTGGCAGGCCGCGGCGTGCGGACTGGCGCTATAGCGCGGAGTTGGAGCCGGGTCATGCCCCGAGTTTCCGGCGTGAAGCGGTCAATGGGGCTACCAGAAGCGGCTGCCCGGAATGCCCTTGAACGGACCGGCTTCGTATTGCGAAATCCAGCCGCCGTAAAAGCCACCGGGCTGCGGCGTCACCTGTTCCCCGTCCACAAGACAGCGGTCGAACGGCTCCGGATAGAAGGCGAGGTAGTCGCGGATCGCGGCGAAGGGCGGCGTCGGATCGGGATAGGACCACGCGGCGGCTTCGAACCGGTCGCCGCCGATCTCGACATCCCAGTATCGCGCCTGTCCCTTCCATTCGCACAGGGAGCGGCGCGGATTGGGCGTCAGGTGCGCCATTGCCACGTCGCCCGGCGGGAGGTAATAGGTGGGCGGGTGGCTGGTTTCGAGCGTGCGATAGGCCGCCTTCGTATCGGCCAGCATCTGCCCCTTGTGAACGATTTCGATGCGGCGGCCGGTCGGTTCGCAAATCGCCGGGCGCGGGTAGTCCCACACGCTTTCCTGCCCGTCACCGACGGGATCGGGGCGGGGATGGCCGAACGCCAGCGCGCCTAAGCCTTTTCCAGCGTACACTGCAGCGGGTGCTGGTTTTCCCGCGCGGCATCCATGACCTGGTTCACCTTGGTCTCGGCGATCTCGTAGGGGAAGACGCCGCACACGCCGACGCCGCTCTGGTGGACCTGCAGCATGACCCGCGTCGCCTGCTCGAGATCCATCTGGAAGAAGCGCTTCAGGACCATGACAACGAATTCCATCGGCGTGTAATCGTCGTTCAGCATCAGCACCTTGTACATGCTGGGCTTCTTTGGGCGGGTCTTGGTCTTGGTCGCGATGACGACCTGGCCGTCGCCGCCACCATCACCGTCCTCGCCGCCGTCTCCGGGTGCATTGTCGCCGTCGCCTGCGAGGAGCGGGGCGGGGGAGAAGCGGACAGGATGGGATCGGGTCATGGTCACAGGCGGGATATCGGGAAGGGCGGCCTTATGCGCAAGAGCCAATTGCGGGGGCGGGCGCAAGCTTACTCCGCGATACAGCTCATCACAAACGAAGCGGGCCGGCTGCCAAACGGCAACCGGCCCGCGATGATGGCGGCCCCGGAGAGAGAGAGAGGTGGGGCCGCTATCGTGTCTGTTTTGCCGTATCGGCTCAGGCGGCCTTGCGGATCTTCTCGCTGGCGAGGCTGATGCGGTTCTGGATCGGAGCGAATGCTTCGTTGGCCAGCTTGATGTTTTCTTCGGTGCGCTTCGAACCGTACTTCACGACCGTGTCGAAGTTGCGACGGGCGATTTCGCCCTGCAACTTGAACAGTTCGGTCGGGCTCTTGACGGCGGCGAAGAGACGCAGGTCTTCGGTGGTCTGCTGGAACACGTTCTTGGCGTCTTCCACGCTTTCGCGGGCCATGGTCTGCATGCCGCTGGCGAGGATCTTGCCGGATTCAACTACGGCTTCTACGTTACCCTTGGTGAATTCGCCCATTTCGCCGGCGAAGTCGCCAGCCTTGGCGTAAGCGGCCTTGGCGCGGTCCTGCATGTCGGCAGCGGTTGCCTTGAATTTCGATTCGGCCTTCTTGGCGGTGGTCTTGGTGGTAGCCATGATGGTGGTGTCCTTCTTGGTGGCGCGCTTGGCCGCAATCTTGGCGGGGGCACGCTTGGTGGTCTTCTTGGCGGCGGCTTTCTTGGCAGCCGGCTTCACGGTCTTGGTCTTGGATTTGGCCGGCTTCTTGGCAGCTTTCTTGGCCGGGGCGGTCTTCACGGGGGCCTTGGTCGCACCGGGGACGTCTGTCTTGGCGGCGGGCGTCTCGGCAACCGGCTTGGCCTCTGCCTCGGAAGCTTCCGCCTTTGCGGTTTCGGCCTTCCTGGCTTCGACCTTCTGCGCGGCAGCGGCTTCGGCGTAGGCGCGCTCTGCGGCCTGGTCGATCTTGCTCACTGTCTCACTCATCACAAACCTCAACTGTTGTTGCACTGCACAATATAGGCATGCTGCAAGTGCGTTGCAAGGGATTTTTTGTGCAGTGCACAAAAACCCGCAAGAGATTGGTTTAGAAGGGTATTCTTTGCGTCTAGCGCGCTTTTACGTAGCGCCCCGGCGCATCTTCCAGCACCTGGTCGTTCCAACCGCCGGGCGCGCGTTTGCCCTTCGCCTCGACCGTTTTCTTACCGTGCGACAGCAGCCACTGGTGCCAGTGGGGCCACCAGCTGCCGGGATGCTCCTGCGCCCCGTCGACGAATTCCGCGAACGAGCCATACTCACCGTCATTCGTCCAATACTGGTACTTGCCCGAGCCGGGCGGGTTGACCACTCCCGCAATATGCCCGCTGCCCGCCAGCATGAAGGTGACGGGGCCGGCGAAGTGATCGGTAACGCGGAACACGCTTTCGGCAGAGGCGATGTGATCCTCCCGCCCTGCCTGGACGTAGCTCGGCGTGGTGACCTTGGTGAGGTCGATCTTCTCGCCCAGCGCGCTGACCGCGCCCGGCTTCACCAGCAGGTTGTCGCGGTACAATTCGCGCAGGTACTGCTGGTGCCACTTGGCCGGCAGGTTCGTCACATCGCCGTTCCAGTGGAGCAGGTCGAACGCCGGATAGTCCTCCCCCATCAGGTAGTTGTTGACGACGTAGTTCCAGATGAGGTCGGTGCCGCGCAACATGTTGAAGGTGGCGGCCATCACCCGCCCGTCGACATAGCCGTCGGGCGCGGACTGCTTGAGCGCATCGAGTCCGGCATCGTCGATGAAGACCTTGAGCTCGCCCGCTTTCTCGAAATCGACCTGTGCGGTGAAGAAGGTGGCGCTCTTCACCTTCTCAGCCTCGCCCTTCGCCTCCAGCACGCTGAGCGTCGCGGCAAGCGTGGTGCCCGCGACGCAATAGCCGATCGTGTGGACGTCCTTGACGCCGAGCCGTTCGCGGATGTGGTCGATCGCGTCGATCTGGGCGGCGATGTAATCGTCCCACGTCACCTCGGCGAGAGTCTCGTCGGCGGACTTCCAGCTGACCATGAAGGTCGAAATGCCCTGGCCGACCGCCCAGCGAACGAAGCTCTTCTTCTCGTTCAGGTCGAGGATGTAGAAGCGGTTGATCCATGGCGGGAAGATCACCAGCGGCGTCTCCAGCACCTTGTCCGTGGTCGGCGAATACTGGATCAGCTGGTAGAGCGGGGTTTCGTGCACGACCTTGCCGGGCGTGGTGGCGATATTACGACCGACCTCGAAGGCTTCGGGGTCAACATGGGTCAACTGGCCCTTCTTGAGGTCCGCGATCAGGTGCTCCATCCCCTTCATCAGGTTCTGTCCGCCGGTCTGCATCGTGCGTTCGAGCACCAGCGGATTGGTCAACGGGAAATGGTCGGGGCTCAGCGCCTCCAGCACGGTGCGGGTCGAAAAGCGCAGCTTGTCACGCTGCTCCGGCGTGAGGCCCTCGACCTCGTCCACCATCGCCCCGATCCGTTCGGCCAGCATCAGGTAGGTCTGGTGGATCAGCGCGAACATCGGCTGCTGGCGCCACTTGGGATCGGCGAAGCGGCGGTCCTTGCGCGGCAGGTCCGGCTCCTCGTCCCCCGCCAGCGCCGCCATCCCGCCGGTGAACTGGCCGAGCACGTCCTGCCACAGCTTGACGCTTTCGTTGACCAGCTCCTGCTGGCGGCCCGGGTCGGCGATCGGCATCTGCTTCCACCAGTCGTCGAAGAACCGCTGGAAGCGCGCGGGATCCGCGAAAGGCTGCGCCGGATTGACCTTGGCCATGTTCAAAGAGCCCATGTCGAACGAACCGGGCGCCATCGCACGGTAATCGCCCCACATCGCCTGCAGCTGCCGGCCCAGCGCCGCCCAGTCCGGCTGCCCCGCGGCGGCACCCGGCACCGGGAATTCCATTGCAGCGGGCATCGCCGGCATCTGCCCGCCCGTCATCGCGGCAAAAAAACCTTGCGTCGCTTCCGCCTGGCGTTGCATCAACTCCCCCATCTGGCGGGCGGCGGTGTCGAAAGCGGCGGTGGGGTCGGAGTCGTAGTCAGCCATGCCCGTTCAATAGCCCAAGGGCGGTGAAAGTTTCGAGTCCCGGTGCGCAATCGCGATTGAATTGTGCAGCCGCTATCGGCATCACGCCCCGCATGAGCCGCGACTTTTACCGCATCAAGCGTCTGCCGCCCTATGTCATCGCCGAGGTGAACGGCATGCGCCACGCCGCCCGGCGGGCAGGGCGCGACATCATCGATCTCGGCATGGGCAACCCCGACCAGCCGCCGCCGCAGCACGTGATCGACAAGCTGGTGGAAGTGGCCGCGAAGCCCGATGCACACGGCTATTCCCAGTCGAAGGGCATCCCGGGCCTCCGCCGGGCGCAGGCCAACTATTACCAGCGCCGCTTCGGGGTGGAGCTCGACCCCGAAAGCGAAGTGGTGGTCACCATGGGGTCCAAGGAAGGGCTCGCCAGCCTCGCCACCGCGATCACCGCGCCGGGCGACGTGGTGCTGGCGCCCAACCCCAGCTACCCGATCCATACCTACGGCTTCATCCTGGCCGGCGCCACGATCCGCGAGATTCCGACGACGCCGGGCGACGCCTATTTCCGCATCCTCGACAAGGCGATGGCCCACAGCGTGCCGCGCCCGACGATCCTGATCGTGAATTACCCGTCCAATCCCACGGCAGAGGTCGCCGATCTCGAATTCTACACCCGGGTGGTGGACTGGGCGCGGGAAAACGACGTGATGGTCATCTCCGACCTCGCCTATTCGGAATTGTATTACGACGGAAAGCCGACGCCATCGATCCTTCAGGTTCCGGGCGCGAAGGATGTCGCGGTCGAGTTTACCAGCCTCAGCAAGACCTATCGAATGGCGGGCTGGCGGATCGGTTTCGCGGTCGGCAATGCAGAAATGATCGCCGCCCTGACGCGGGTGAAAAGCTATCTCGATTACGGGGCCTTTACGCCGATCCAGGCGGCGGCCTGCGCGGCGCTCAACGGGCCGCAGGACGTTGTCGAAGAGAACCGGCAGACGTTCCAGCGCCGGCGCGACCTCCTGGTCGAAAGCTTCACCCGGGCCGGCTGGCCGATCCCGGCACCGCCTGCATCGATGTTCGCCTGGGCCCCGCTGCCCGAGAAGATGAGCAATCTCGGCAGCCTCGAATTTTCCAAGCAATTGCTGGAAAAGGCAGGTGTCGCCGTGGCACCGGGCGTCGGTTACGGCGAGGCCGGCGAAGGTTTCGTGCGCATCGCCCTCGTCGAGAACGAGCAGCGCATCCGGCAGGCCGCGCGCAACATCAAGCGTTTCCTCGCCGACTAGACTTCGGAGTATCGCCATGACCGCCCTCGATTTCACCAGCGACGACCGCGTTTCCATCGACGTCGCCGACCACGTCGCGTATGTGCGGCTGACCCGCGCGGACAAGATGAACGCGCTCGACCCCGCCATGTTCGAACGCATCATCGCCGCCGGCACCGCGCTGCGCAGCGCGAAAGGCGTGCGCGCGGTCGTGCTTTCGGGAGAGGGGCGGGCCTTCTGTGCCGGGCTCGACACCGCCAGCTTCGGCGCGCAGGCCGATCCCGATGCGCCGCCCTTGCAGGAACGGACCTACGGCAATGCCAACAAGTACCAGGAGGTCGCGATGACCTGGCGCAAGTGCCCGGTCCCGGTGATCGCCGCGCTGCACGGCGTGTGTTTCGGCGGCGGGCTGCAGATCGCGAGCGGCGCGGACATACGGATCGCCCATCCCGCCACGCGCATGGCGGTGATGGAGATGAAATGGGGCCTGGTGCCCGACATGGGCGGCTTCGCCCTGTGGCGCGGCAATGTTCGCGACGATGTCTTGCGCGAGCTCACCTACACCGCGCGGGAATTCCTGGCCGAGGAAGGCAAGGCGCTGGGCTTCGTCACCGAACTGGCGGACGACCCGCTCGCCCGCGCTGAAGAACTTGCCACCGCCATAGCCGGCCGCAACCCGGGCGCGATCCGTGCGGCCAAGCAGCTCGCCAACACTGTGCCCGACATAGGCGAGGACGCGATCCTGCTGGCCGAGGCCGAGGCGCAGGCCGGTGTCATCCGCACCCCGAACCAGATCGAGGCGGTGATGGCGGAACTGCAAGGAAGGGCGGCGAACTACGCCGACTAGCGATACTTCAGCCGAACACGGCGGCGATCTGCATCCCGTCCACGATCTGCGCGCCGTCCGTGTTCCACAGGCGCAGGCGCTCGCTGGAAAAGCCGTGATCGGCCCATTGGCTGTTCGTTTCCGCCAGCCACCACCCGTCCTGTGTCGCAGGCTCGGCATCGAGGATGTTGAACGACCAGTTGATCGAGCTGATCGGGCCCGGCCGCTTCATCGCCCGCATCGCGCCGGGCGGCAGCGTGTCGCCGACGAGGATCAGCTGAGAAACCGGGTCCAGCCCGTGGTCGCCTTTCAGCCGCAGCCAGCGCCGCACCACCGGCGGCCCCTTGCCGGAGAAATCCTGCCCCCGCCGCAGCTCGAAATGGTGGCGGATAAAGACCGGTCCCTTGTCGGCCATCACGATCTCTGCGTCATCGGGGTCGAAGGCCACGTCGTCCGCCTTGGCGGCAGGGTGGCGGGCGTTGGGATCGCGCGCGGCGCCGAACAGGAAGAAGGCGGTCAGCGCCACGTCGCCATCGCACAGGATTTCGCTGCGCAGCTGGGTCACGTTGCGCCCCTGCCGCACGATCTGCACGCGGGTCTCCACCGTTTCCCCCACCGGTGCGACGAAGCCGACCTGCGCCGCCCTTAATGGCGGCAGGTCGGGGAACGCGCGGATCGCGGCGGTATAGGCAATCAGCGTCGATGCGCCGCCGTAGAACGTGCGCCCCTGCATCCAGGTCTGCGCATCGGGCAGGGTTTGCGGGCCGGGTTTGCCGACCGGGTCGAGGAAGTCCGTCAAAGCCATGGCGCAGGGCTGTAAAGGCCTCGTGGCAATCTGCAACCTATGTTGGCCTTGGGCCCTCTTGCATAAACGCATTGAACTGCGCCCATGGCTAAGCTAGGTGGCCAGCCTTCGCGTGCCGGCCCGATGGCGGAGTGGTTACGCAGAGGACTGCAAATCCTTGCACGCCGGTTCGATTCCGGCTCGGGCCTCCACACGCGAAGCACATAATGTTGCGGTCCCGCGCCTTGCGCATTAAGGGGCCGCGCAGGCGCCGCTTTAGCTCAGGTGGTAGAGCACATCATTCGTAATGATGGGGTCACAGGTTCGAGTCCTGTAAGCGGCACCACTTTTCAGGAAGCACAGAAATCCGCCATTTCTTGGCTATCCCACTCCTGACTTCCGAGAACTTTTGAAAAGAGGAGAGCATAGCTAGGACCGCTTGGGGTCCCCATTCCGGACAATCAGGGGTGTTCGGCAACTTCTCAATAGCGACCAGCCGCCCTCCGCACGGACGTAAAGACACCTCGATCGAAACATTCCGCCTGTCTCGCACGTTCACCTACGAACGGAGAATTTCATGGCAGCTCGCGCATATTGGCAGGGACAGATAAGGCTGGCACTGGTTTCGATACCGGTGGAGATTTACTCGGCAACCAAGTCCGGTTCGAGGATCAGCTTCAACCAGATCCACGAGCCCAGCGGGAAGCGTATTTCCTACGAAAAGGTGGTGCCCGGGATTGGCCCGGTGGACCGTGACGAAATCATTCGCGGCTTTGAGGTTTCGAAGGGCAATTACGTCCTTCTTGAAGACGAGGAAATCGAGGCGGTCAAGATCGAGAGCAAGCGCACGCTGGAACTGGTCCAGTTCGTGGATGCCTGCGAGATCGACCCGCTCTACTTCGAAAAACCATATTACGTCGCACCGCAGGACGAGCTTGCCGAAGAGGCGTTCATCGTGCTGCGCGAGGCGCTGCGCAAGGCGAAGAAGGTGGCCCTCGGCCAACTCTCGGTAAGGGGGCGGGAAAAGCTGGTGGCGATCAAGCCGTGCGGCAAGGGGCTGCTCCTCGAAACCCTGCGCTATGCCGATGAGGTGCGGGTCGGCCAAAGCTTCTTCGACGATATCGATGAGGCCAAGCCCAAGAAGGAACTGCTGGACCTCGCCAACACGCTGATCGAACAGAAGAGCGCACCCTTCGACGCGAGCGAGTTCGCGGATCGTTATGCCGACGCCCTCAAGAAATTGATCGACAAGAAGGCCAAGTCGAAGAGCAAGAAGGCTGTGATCGAGGATGTGGATGATCCGGATGTTTCGTCGGGCGCCAACGTCATCGACCTGATGGCCGCGCTCAAGAAATCGGTCGAAAGCGACAAGGCGAAAAAACCGGCGAAGCGTCGGAAATCCGCCTGACCCATGGCCGCGCGCAAGGATCTCTTGGCCGAATACAACGCCAAGCGCGATTTCAAGCATACGCCCGAGCCCGCGGGGAAACGCAAGGCGAGCAAGGCAGGCGACCTTTTCATCGTCCAGAAACACGACGCGACCCGGTTGCACTGGGACCTGCGGTTGGAGGTGGACGGGGTGCTGAAGAGCTGGGCTGTCACCAAGGGGCCTTCTCCTGATCCCGACATCAAGCGCCTCGCGGTCCGGACCGAGGACCACCCGCTGTCCTATGCGGAGTTTGAAGGCGTCATTCCCAAGGGGGAGTACGGCGGCGGAACCGTCATGCTGTGGGATCGCGGAAGCTGGGCGCCCATTGAAGGTAAGAGCGCCAAGGATCTCGATAAGGGCCATCTCCATTTTACGCTCCAAGGGGAACGTATGCGCGGCGAATGGCTCTTGATCCGTTTGAAAAAGAAGCCGGGCGAGAAGCGCGAAAACTGGCTTTTGCGCAAGCTGCAGGATGACCACGCCGAAGCGGGCGACGCTCTGGTGCAGCGCGAACTGACAAGTGTGGCGACCGGTCGTGCGATGGCGGAGATTGCGGCGAGCAAGAACGCTCCGCGACCCAAATCAGGTTCGACGAAACCCCGCGCCAGAAAAGCTGCGTCATTGCCCCAGTACCGTAAGCCCCAGCTTGCCACGCTTGTCGACGATGTGCCGACGGGCAATAGTTGGATGCACGAGATCAAGTTCGACGGCTATCGTGCGCTGGTGGCGGTGCGTGGTAAGAACGTGCGCATCTATACGCGCAACGGAATGGACTGGACGGACAAGTTTGGCCCTCTGGTCGATGCCATTGCTGCGCTCGACTTGCCTTCGGCGCTGATCGATGGCGAGATCGTGGCCTATGATGACAAGGGCAATCCCGACTTTTCGGCGTTGCAAAAGGTTCTGAAACGGGGGGCGGGAGCTCAGCAGCCGTCCGACAAGCTGGCTCTCCACGCGTTCGATATTCTTGAGCTGGAAGGCGAGGACCTAACTGACCTTCCAAATATCGAGCGCAAGGAACGGCTCGAAGCCTTGCTCGCCACCGCGCAGCCGCCGATCCATGTCGCCGACCACGTCCTGGGTGCGGGCGACACGCTGTATCGGGCGATGTGCGAGGCTGCGCAGGAAGGCATCATTTCCAAGACCGTAGACGGCAAATACTCCGGACGTCGGTCGAAGGCCTGGGTCAAAGTCAAATGCACCCGCCGGCAGGAATTCGTCATCATCGGCTGGAAGGCGTCGAGCGCGAAGGGACGCCCCTTCGCCTCCCTTTTGCTGGCCCAGCACGATGGCGGCGAGCTTGTTTACAAGGGAAATGTCGGGACGGGGTTTTCCGCGGACGATCTCGATGATCTGGCGCAGAAGCTGAAACGGCTGGAGCGAAAGACCCAGTCGGCGAAGGTCGATAAGACCGCGTCGCGCGGTGTGAAGTGGGTAACGCCCAAGCTGGTGGCGGAGATCGCCTTTGCCGAATTCACCGCTGACGGGAACGTGCGCCACGGCAGTTTTCTTGGATTGCGCGGGGACAAGCCAGCGAGAAACGTCGTGCCAGAGAAAGCTGCTCCCTTGCCTGGAAAAGAGGACGTCGCCATTTCGAGCCGCGACCGCGTCATTTTCCCCGACAGCGATCAGACCAAGGGGGACCTGGCTGATTATTATGCGGCGATTGCACCCATCATGCTGCCATTTGCCGCGCAGCGTCCCGTCAGCCTTGTTCGCTGTCCCCAGGGGAGGGGGAAGAAGTGCTTTTTCCAAAAGCACGACAGCGGCGCTTTCGGCGATGCCGTCCATCACGTTCCGATCCGGGAAAAGGACGGCGGGCACGAGGATTACCTCTATGTGGAGGACCTGCGCGGACTTCTGCAATGCGTACAGATGGGCACAATCGAGTTTCACGGCTGGGCGGCGCGGTCGGACGAAGTGGAGAAGCCCGACCGGATGATCTTCGATCTCGATCCCGACGAGGGGCTGGATTTTGCAAAGGTGAAGAAGGCCGCGCGCGATATCCATGACCGGCTTGCCGACCTCGGCCTTACCAGTTTCGCGATGCTTTCAGGGGGGAAGGGTGTTCATGTCGTGGTGCCGCTGACGCCGGGGCATAGCTGGGAGCAGCACAAGGATTTTGCCCGTAGGTTCTCCGAAGCGCTGAGCCTTGCCGAGCCCGAACGTTTCACCGCGAGCATGAGCAAGGCTAAGCGCAAGGACCGCATCTTCATCGACTGGCAGCGCAACCAGCGCGGCGCGACGGCGGTCTTGCCGTATTCGGCACGCGCAAGGTCCGGCGCACCCGTCGCAGTTCCCGTGGCATGGAACGAACTCAAGCGGATGGATAGCGCCAAAGCGTTTTCCATCGATCAGGCAGAAGCGCTGTTGCGGCGTGCGTCGTCGAAAGCACTCCATGGCTGGGGTTTCGCCGACCAGCGCCTTCCGGACATTTAAAGCGTAATACTCGGATACCTTTGTTCGTCTGACGGTTCTAAGGGGAAAGGAGGCGCGCTTGGCCGACACAATTACCGTTAATGGAACCGCTCACCCCATGCCGGACGACCCGCGGGTCAGTCTTCTCGATTTTCTGCGGCAATACATTGGCCTGACCGGCACGAAGAAGGGTTGTGACCACGGCCAGTGCGGGGCGTGCACGGTGATCGTGAACGGCATCCGGATTAACAGCTGCCTGACGCTGGCGGCAATGCATGATGGCGACAGCGTGACGACCATCGAAGGACTCGGCACGTCCGACGAGCCGTCCGCCCTCCAGCGCGCTTTTCTGGAGCATGACGGGTTTCAGTGCGGCTATTGCACGCCGGGCCAGATCTGTTCGGCCACCGCCATGCTGGAAGAGCTTGCCGCCGACTGGCCGAGCGACGCCAGCGAAAGCCTCGAAGGAAGCATCGCGATCTCCGGCGAGGAAATACGCGAGCGGATGAGCGGCAATCTGTGCCGCTGCGGCGCCTATGCGAATATCGTCGCCGCGATCGAGGAAGTCGCGGCGGGAGGCAAGTCATGAGGCCGTTCCAATACACCCGCGCGCCTTCGCTCGCCGAAGCGTCGAACATGACCACAAACGAAGATACGCTTGCGATTGCAGGCGGGACCAATCTGCTCGACCTGATGAAGCTGCAGGTGGAGAAGCCCGGTCAGCTTGCGGACATCAACCGGCTCGGCCTCGCCGGTATCGAGGACACGGACGAAGGCGGCCTGCGCCTCGGCGCGCTCGCCACGAACACCGAAACCGCCGTTCACCCGCGCGTGCGTGCCGACTATCCAGTCCTGTCGCGCGCGATCCTGGCCGGAGCGACGCAGCAACTGCGCAACAAGGCCACCAATGGCGGCAATCTGTGCCAGCGCACGCGTTGCTTCTATTTCACGAACATCGACCAGCCCTGCAACAAGCGCGACCCGGGCAGCGGTTGCGGAGCCATCGACGGCATTGCGAAACTCCACGCAATCCTCGGAACGAGCGAGCAGTGCATCGCGACCTATCCGGGCGACATGGCCGTGGCGCTGAGCGCGCTTGGCGCGATGGTGCAGATTTCGGGCGACAAGGGCGAGCGCAGCGTGCCGGTGCGCGACTTCCATCTGCTGCCAGGCGATACGCCGTGGATCGAGAATGTCCTCGAACCGGGCGAGATCATCACCGGCATCGATCTTCCGGCGCCCGTGGGCGGAACGCAAATCTACCGCAAGGTGCGCGAGCGTTCCTCCTATGCTTTCGCGCTGGTTTCCGTCGCCGCCATCATCGAGATGACCGACGGCAAGTTTTCGCGCGCCGACCTCGCCTTCGGTGGTCTCGCGCACAAGCCGTGGTACGATCCGCGTGTCGGGGAATGCCTGCTGGGCCAGTCTCCTTCGGACGCGCTGTTCGACAAGGCGGCCGATATCCTGCTCGAAGACGCGCAGGGGTATGGCGAGAACGATTTCAAGATACCACTCACGCGGCGGACACTTCACGCCGTCTTGGCGCAGGCGACGGAGAACGCAGCATGACGGTTCATCTCAAACAGGACGAACCCGACAATTCCAACCGTCTCGACGGAATGAAGCAAGGCGTGATTGGCAAGCCCCTTCCGCGCATCGAGGGGCTGGCCAAGGTCACCGGAACCGCACCTTACGCAGCGGAATATCCGGTCGAGAATTGCGCCGAAGGTGTGCTGGTCACTTCGACCATCACCCGCGGCGAGGTTACTTCCATCGACCGGGAAAGCGTGCTTTCGATGCCCGGCGTGATTGCGGTGGTCGATGACGAAAAGATGACCACCCGCGCCGCGCAGGGAACGGCCAATGAAGCGCCCATGCAGGGGCCGCGGCAGGTCTGCTACTGGGGCCAGCCGATCGCAGTGGTGGTGGCAGAAACCTTCGAACAGGCGCGCCACGCCGCCAAACATCTGAAGGTGGAATATCGCGAAGACGCAGCGGCCCCGCTCGACCCGAACGCGGTTGAGCCGGAAGAGCAGGAGGACGAGACGGTGCACCAGGGCGATCTGGCGCATGCCATGGCCGAAGCGCCGCACAGCGTCGACGTAACCATTACCACCAAGGGCCATGCCTCCGCCGCGATGGAACCGCATGCCGCCATCGCCGAGTGGAATGGGGAGAAGCTGACCGTCCACGCTTCGCTCCAGATGCCCAATTACAACATCACTGAACTGGCGGACGCGCTGGATATGGAGGAGGACAATATCCGCCTCATTTCCCGCTTTGTCGGGGGCGGCTTCGGGTCCAAGCTGGGTCTCAGCGAAGAGGTGGTCGCAGCCGCGTTGGCGGCGAAACAGATCGGGCGGCCGGTCCGCGTCGTGCAGTCGCGCCAGCAGGTGTTCCAAACGGTCATGCGCCGCACCGAAACCACGCAGCGCCTGCGTTTTGCTGCCGACGGCGAAGGCAGGCTCACCGGCTTCGGTCACGAGGCGCTGGTTTCAAATCTTCCCGGAGAGACCTTTGCCGAGCCTGCGCTGCAATCGTCGCACTTCATCTACGGCGGCGAAAACCGGGAACTGATGCTCAAGGTCGCCCGGATCCATCTCATGACGGCCGGATCGGTGCGCGCACCGGGAGAAGCGGTGGGGATGCCGGCGCTCGAAAGCGCGATGGATGTGCTTGCCGAAAAGGTCGGCATCGACCCGGTCGAACTGCGCCTGCGCAACATACCCGAACGGGATCCCGAGAAGGATCTGCCGTTTTCCTCGCATAAGCTTGCCGAATGCCTGAAACAGGGGGCCGAAGCCTTTGGTTGGGAAAAGGGCGTCCGCAAGCCGCGCCAGCGACGGGAGGGCGAGTGGTGGATCGGCACCGGCATGGCCAGCGCTTCGAGATCACACAGCATTGCCGAGGCAAAGGCCCGGGTCACGCTGAAAGCCGATGGCACGGCATTGGTCGAAACCGACATGACCGATATCGGCACCGGGACGTACACCATCGTCGCGCAGATCGCCGGGGAGATGCTGGGGTTGATGCCGGATCAGGTCCTGGTCGAACTGGGCGACACGCGCCATCCGCGCGGCCCCGGCTCGGGCGGAAGCTGGGGCGCGGCATCGATCGGTTCAGCCGTGTACATTGCCTGCAAGGCGATCCGCGAGGAACTGGCCGCAAAGCTCGACACGAGTGAGCAGGAACTCGAACTGCGCGAAGGCAAGAGCGCTGGCGGCGAGGCGCTGACGGACCTTCTCGGCGGCAAGGACCTTGCCCGCGAAGGCCATTACGAGCCGGGCGATATCGAAGACGATTACACTGCGGCCGGCTTCGGAGCCTTCTTCGCCGAGGTGCGCGTCAACCACTACACCGGCGAAACCCGTGTCGACCGCATGCTCGGCGCCTTCGGCTTCGGGCGTGTGCTCAACGCAAAGACCGCCCGTTCGCAATGCATTGGCGGTATCACCTGGAGCATCGGTTTGGCGCTGACCGAGGCCCTCGAGTTCGATCCGCGCGACGGACATCTCGTCAATTGCGACCTCGCTGAATATCACGTCCCGGTCCACCGCGACGTGCCCGATCTTCAGGTTGTGTTGGTGGAAGAGCGCGATGGCGCGGCGAGTTCGATCCAGGCCAAGGGCATCGGTGAGCTCGGCATGTGCGGCGGAGCGGCAGCCATCGCCAACGCCGTTTACAACGCTTGTGGTGCGCGGCTCTACGATTACCCGATGACACCGGATCGCGTCCTCGCAGCAATGCCCGACTGATGCTGGCCGATACTACGATTGAGGCAGTGCACGATGAGGACCACCTCGCGCTGGCCGCAGCGTGCGAGCCGGGTGTGGGCCTTTGCACAATCGTCGGGATAGAAGGCAGCTTCTCGCGCCGTCTCGGTGCGCAATTGGCGGTCCTGCCCGACGGATCCACCGTTGGCGATCTTGCCGATAGCTGCCTGGAGAGCCAGCTGGCAAGCGACATAGCGCAATGCAGGGAGCGCCGCGTTGTGCGCTATGGGCGAGGATCCTCCCGGATCGACTTCCGCCTGCCGTGTGGCGGCGGGCTTGATATCCTGCTCGACCCGGCGCCGGATCGCGGAGCTTGTCGCGCTGCACTAGGAGCGCTGAAGGCGCGTCGAACGGCCCGGCTGGCGCTCGGAGGCGAAAGCCCTTTGCTGCACCGTACTTACCTCCCCACTCTGAAACTCGTCGTATTGGGAGAGGGGCCGGAGCTGGAGACTGTGGCTTCCCTGAGTTCGGCCATGAAGATTGAAGCCGAAGTCTACTCCAAGGATGACCTTGCTCTCGGCCAAACAGCCCCGAACGTCCACTACGACCCATGGACGGCCTGCCTGTTGCTCTTCCACGATCACGAATGGGAACTGGCCCTGCTCGAACAGGCGCTGGCAAGTGAAGCTTTCTACATAGGAGCGCAAGGAGGAGAGAGGGCGCGGCGCGCCCGCACGCTCGCGCTTGCTGCGCGCGGCATTCCGGAGGAGATAATCGCGCGTCTGACAAGCCCGGTGGGTCTGATGTCGGCCTGCAAATCGCCGCGAAGCCTCGCGCTGTCAGCGCTGTCCGAAATCCTCGGCCATTACGAGCAGATGCGTGCCGCTGCTTGATGTGAAGACAGGTGTGGTCTTGCTTGCTGCTGGCGAGGGGAAACGGTTTGGCGGCGGAAAGCTCATCGCCGAGTTTCGTGGGCGCCCCTTGTGGGAATGGGCCACGGAAACCGCAGAGAATATTGATTTCAGCGAACGTATTCTCGTGATTGGCCCTGACGGTCCGATCCGAGCCCGCCCGACCTGGAGGCTGGTCGAAAATCCGGTGGCAAAACAAGGCATGGGCACCTCGATCGCTGCGGGAATACGCGCGCTGACCGATTGCGATCGGGTCATCATCATGCTCGCCGACATGCCGCTCGTCTCGCGCGCCCATCTTGACCGGCTCATCGCAGCGCAAGGCGTAGGTTTCACGCGCTATCCCGATGGCTCAGCAGGATGTCCGGCGATTTTCCCGCGCTCGGTTTTCGCGTTGCTTGAAACGCTCGACGGCGACCGGGGAGCACGAAGCCTTGGTTTGGGAGAGGTCGAGCTTATCGCGCCCGCTCACGAACGAGAGCTCGCCGATGTCGATGAGGCTTGCGATCTTCAGCGGCTAGCGTCTGCCGATTTAGGGTCGGTAATGCAATTCGGTAATTGAAGAGGAAAGGCTGCTGCTACTCGTCCGATTGCATCACGAACAGCCAGTCCGCTAGCGACCCCACAAAAGACCTTACGATGGGGTCAGCCCCTGCATAGGCTCTGGTTTTACTAATCCCCCAGTTGCAGTATTATTTTCATAAATGCTCGTTGCATCTAGGATCACGCGAACCGTCTCCTCTGGCTGATCCAACATCGGGAAGTGTCCGCTTCGCTCGAACCAGTGCATAGTCGCTTCAGGGAGGGCTTTGGCCGCGCAATCAGCCTGCTGCGGAAGACACGGCCGATCCTTCCGTCCCCAACCGATGACGACCCGTGCAGACGTGTTTGCAGGGCCCCCTGATTTGAGAATGCGCAGGCGAGATGGTGTCCCAAGAGCCGCAGGTTGCCCCAAGTCCGTGGACAAGGAGAAGGGGTTTTCCGCGTCCCGTCCGCGTGTAGTGCATGGTCATGTAATCGTAACATCTCGCGCTGACTCATTGGCCCGTGGATGTCTACATTGCCGAAGGTGAAGCCAAGAGCGGATGGTCCGCCAGCGAGGTCAGAGCTTGTCGTTAAACTGCGCCGCCGGACTGGGATCAGGGTCTTCGCAAAGAAATTTGCCATTGATTTGAGTGCCCATCTCTGTCGTCTATGGGGCACCACTTTCATAAAAACCGCACGATCTTTCCGTCCACGGCCCATATCACCGTGGGTGGGCAGCGGCAGCTTTTGCCGCTATTCCCTTTGCTTTGGAGGGGTGGCCCTTTGTGGGCGCCGGGGCAGACGGCTTGGATGGCATGATCGAGGACGACGGACGGATTTCGCCCAGCGAGCGCGAGCCGCGTTTCGCGGACTGGCTGGTGGAGCCGCTGCGCGCCAATGCGGGCACGTATCGCCGCGTCGCTCTCGCGGCGGTGTTCGTGAACCTGTTCGCGCTGGTCGCCAGCATTTTCACGATGGTCGTCTATGACCGGGTGATCCCCAACAACGCCACGGAATCGCTGATCGCGCTCAGCATCGGGCTCGGCATCGTCGTGGTGTTCGATTTCGTGCTGAAGATGCTGCGGTCCTACCTCACCGACCATGCCGGCGCACGGATCGACCTCGACGTGGGACGCAAGGTGTTCCAGCAGCTGCTCGCCATCCGGCTGGACCGGCGGCAGGGCAGCACCGGGGCGCTCGCCGGCCTGATGCGCGAGCTGGAGGCGCTGCGCGATTTCTTTGCCAGCGCCACGGTGCTGGCGATGGTCGACGTGCCGTTCATCCTCCTGATCCTGGTGGTCGTGGCTCTGATCGGCGGGCCGGTGGTGTTCGTGCCGATGGTGCTGATCCCGCTGGTGCTGCTGGCGGGCTGGCTCACCAATCCCGCGCTCGACCGGCTCAGTGCCCGCGCGCTGGGGCAGGGGCTGCACAAGCAGAGCGTGCTGGTCGAAACCATCGGCGGGCTGGAGACGGTGAAGGCCGCCGCCGCCGGGCCGATGCTCGCCGCGCGGTGGGACGATGCGGTGGTCGAACATGCGCAGACCTCGCTCGCACAGAGATTGACGGCCAATATCGCGCTTACCTTCGCGCAGAGCGCGCAAATGATCGGTTATGCGGGCGTCATCATCGTCGGCGTCGGCCAGATCGCCGCGCAGGAGATGTCGCTGGGCGCGCTGATCGCCTGTTCGATCCTGTCGGGCCGCGCGGTCGCCCCGCTCACCCAGATCGCATCGATCCTCTCGCGCCTCAACTCGACCCGCTCCGCCTATCGCCAGATCGATTCGCTGATGCAGACGGAGCGCGAAACGGGCGCCGGCAGTGCGCTCAAACTCTCGGGGCTGAAGGGCGAGATCGAATTCGCCGACGTCACCTTCGCCTATCCCGGAACGAAGACCAAGGCGCTCGACAACGTGTCCTTCCGCATCGCGCCGGGAGAACGGGTGGCGCTGGTCGGGCGCGTCGGATCGGGCAAGAGCACGATCGCGCGGCTCATCATGGGCCTGTTCCCGCCGCTGGAAGGCAATGTGCTGGTCGATAACGTCGACCTGCGCCAGCTGAGCAAGGACGACATCCGCGCCCGCATTGGCGCGGCGCTGCAGGAAAGCGTGCTGTTTTCGGGCACGGTGCGCGACAATATCACGCTGGGCCGGGCCGACATTTCGGACGAGGAAATGTTGCGCGCGGCCACGCTTTCCAAGACCCACGATTTCATGAAGCGCATCCCGGACGGATACGACCGCAAGCTGATGGACCGGGGCGAAGGCCTGTCCGGCGGGCAGCGCCAGTCGATCGCGCTTGCCCGCGCTCTAGCCGGGAGCCCGCAAGTTCTTTTGTTCGACGAGCCTTCCAGCCAGATGGACAACGAAACGGAAAACGCCGTGCTGGAGGCGCTGGAAAGCGAAGTGGAGGGCAAGACGCTGGTCGTCATCACCCACCGCACGCCGTTCCTGCGGCTGGTCGATCGGGTCATCGTGATGGACGGCGGCCGGGTGATCGCGGACGGCAATCGTGACGAGGTGCTGCCGAACTTCGGCAAGGCCGCGCGCCAGCCGCTGTCGAAACTGCCGAAGGAGGCGCTGGTGGCGACCGGCGGCAAGAAATGAGCGCGATGGAAGATAATGCCGTGAGCACGGATGTGGTGCAGGATGACGAACGGGTCGTCGCTCTCGCGCCGTCAAAGGCGGCCAGCTGGATCCTCTATGCCATCGTCGCGATCGTCGTGATCTTTATCGCATGGGCCGCGCTGGCGACGCTGGACGTGGTGGTGCGCGGGCAGGGCCGGGTCGTGCCGTCCTCGCAATTGCAGGTCGTCTCCAACCTCGAAGGCGGGGTGATCGAGGAAGTCTTCGTGAAGGCCGGCGACACGGTAACGGCGGAGCAGCCGCTGATGGCGCTCGACCAGACCCAGCGCGGCGGCGACCTGGCGATCAGCCGGTCCGACAGCGCCGCCTTGGCAGCCCGGATCGCGCGCTTGCAGGGCGAGGCTGCGGGGCGTGCGCCGAACTTCCCGGCAGGCGGCGGCGCGGCAATGCAGCAGCAGATCGAGATCGAGCGCGCGCTCTACCAGTCGCGGCAGGCCAATCTGTCGAGCCTGGTCGCGGCGGGCGAGGCGCGCATCCGGCAGGCGGAGCGTGCCGTGGAGGAAGCCCTTGCCCAGCTCGACGCACGCCAGAGCGCCGCGCGCGCCGCGCAGGAGGAGCTGGCGCTGATCCGCCCGCTTGTCGAAGACGGGATCGAGCCGCGGATCGAGCTGGTGCAGGCCGAAAGCCGCGCCAATTCCACTCGCGCCGAAGTGGCCGCGGCGCAGGCCAATATCACCCGCGCCCAGGCGAGCGTGGCAGAAGCGCGCTCTTCGCTGGCGCAGCAGCGGCAGGACTGGCGCTCTGCCGCCGCGAACGAATTGTCCTCCGCCAATCGCGAATTCGCCGCAGTGCGCGGCTCGCAGCCGGCGCTGGCCGAGCGGCTCGACCGGTCGGTGCTCCGTTCGCCGATGAGCGGGCGCGTCAACCGCGTGCTCAAGAACACGGTCGGCGGTTCGGTCGTGCCGGGCGAACCGCTGATCGAGATCGTCCCGAGCGAGGATACGCTGCTGGTCACCGCGCGCATCCGCCCGAGCGACATCGGCTGGGTCGCCATCGGGCAGAAGGCCAAGGTCAATATCACCGCCTACGATCCCACCGTCTACGGCGGGCTCGACGGCGAAGTCGTGACGATCAGCCCCGATGCGCAGACCGACGAGCGTACGGGTGAGCCCTATTACGAAGTGCAGGTGGCGACCGCGGCGGACGCGGTGGTGACCGACAACGGCGACCGCCTGCCGATTGGGCCGGGGATGACGGCGGAGGTTAGCCTCATATCGGAGAAGCGCTCGGTCCTCGATTATATCCTGCGCCCGATCACCCGCCTGCAGCAGCGGGCTTTCCGCGAGTAGGCAGCAGGCCGAAGCGCCAAAGGAAAAGGGCCGCCCCGGGAATACCGGAGCGGCCCTTTCGTTATCCGTAAGCCTTGCGGCGATCAGCCGTAGTAGATGTCGGTGGCCTGCACTTCGGCGCCGTTGCTGAAGGTCAGCGTCAGGTCGGCCTGGCCGTCACCGTCGAAGTCCACGGTCAGGAAGCCTTCGCCGATCGTCACTGCCGTGTCGTCGATGCCGAAGGCGGACAGGTCGATCAGGTCGCTGCCCGATTCGAAGTCCGTGATCGTGTCGTTGCCGCCGTCGAGGAAGATGAACACGTCGTCCCCGCCGTTGCCGGTAAGTACGTTGTCGAGCTCGTTGGCGATGATGAGGTCGCGGTAATCGGTGCCGATGGCATTCTCGATTTCCGTTTCATAGGCGATCGCGATATTGAGGTACTGCGTCGCGAACACGCCTTCGTGGCCCCAGTCCGCAGCGATGCTGGCGGCGTTGGCGTTCATGAAGGAGTTCATCACCGCGTCGAGGAAGGCCTGCGACGGAACCTGGCCAGCGTTGCTCGTGTAGTCGTCGAAAAACGCGCCTTCGTATGCGACGTCGATAGCTTCGTCGATCGAGTCGAGACCTTCGATCACGTCGGCGACCGTCACGTTGCCTTGGCCGGCGGATGAAAATTCGCCGTCGTTCAGGTTGATGACGACCGACGCTTCGAAGCCGGAGAAGTCCAGCGTGTCCACGCCGCCGGCATCGTAGATGGCCAGAAACGGCTGGTCGTTGACGGCAAAGTCGAACACTTCACGGTCGGCGTTCGAGTTGAAACCGTAGGTCGTGTCCTCGGTGCGGGTGGTAAGGTCCGCGCCGTATTTCGCCTGCACCGTCAGGATATCGTGCAGCATCGGCGTCTGCGGGTTCGCCCAGCGGCCGAGGAAGCTGTAGGTCAGCGTGTTCCAGTTGACGACGCGCGCGCCGGTTTCGCTCTCGTCCCAGTAGGACATGATCGAATACTGCTCGCTATCCTGCGCATATTCGGCCTGGTCGGTGTAGGTGGTTGCACCCGCGCCGTTGTAGGCACCGGGGTGGCTGAGGCCGAGCGAGTGGCCGAGTTCGTGCACGATGGTCGTGTGGCCGTATCCGCCGATCGAAAGGTCTCCGTTGGTGAAGTTGCCGCGATGGAGCAACTGGCCGCTTTCATCGTAATAGGAACGCGGGTCGGAGATGAATACGTCGCCGAGGTACTTGTAGCCGCCCTTCTCGTTCGGGAAATAGGCGTAAGCCTGTGCCGGATCCCACGAGTTGGCGAACTGGATGTCCGCACCGCGGCCATTCGTTTCACGGAAGGACGGGGCGATCAGGTCGTCCCACAGGCCCACGGCAAGGCGGGCTGCCTCTTCCTGGTCTTCGGTGAAGGCGGCAAGGCCGAAGCCGGCCGAAAAGCCGTAACGCGGATTGTTGTAGATCGAGATCAGCCCGTCGCCTTCGTCGAGGAAGGTATAGGTGATCGTGTTGTTGGCGGTGATCTTCTGCGCGCGGCCGGTGTCGATCTGGTCTATCACCTGGTCGAGGTCGAAGATCGGCTTGTTGCGATACGTCGCTTCGCCGTCCGCGAAATTATCGAGATTGAAGTCTTCGACATCCACATCGCCTTCGTGGTTCTGCGGCGCGAGCACGCTCTTGTTGCCGAACTTCCAGTCCAAAACACCCATGTTGAAACTCTCCCAAGGATCCGAAGCAACCACCGGTCCCCAGACGCAAAAGGAGCGACCCAATCGACTGCAGTGTTGCGGATGGGGGGAGCCTATCCATCTGTGCTTTTGACGCAAGGGGTCATGGTAAAAAAGCTGCAAATGTCCCGCGACAAAACAGGTATTTATAACAATTGCGCATTGCAGGCCGGCCGGATTCGTGCCGATCGCTGGTTCAGTGCCCGATCGGCGGGGCGAGCTGGAGCGATTCGAGCAGCAGGTCGAGCAGCGCCAGCGCCTCGTACTGGGCGAACAGGCGGGCATATTCGGCCTGCGCCTGCCGGTCTTGCGCTTCCTGCATCCTCATTCGCGCATCGAGCAATTCGAGCAGGTTGCGTCGCCCGATCTCGAACTGGCGGCGATAGGATTCCGACAGGTCCTGCGTAATGACCGTCTGCTCGCCATAGGTGCTGGCGAAGCGGCCCTGCGCATCGGCCGTGCTGAGCGCGGCGCGCAGCTCGGCCGATGCGGCGCGGGCGGTCTCGGCCAGGCGGAAGCGCTGCTCGTTCGCCCGGGCGCTCGCCTCGCGCACGCGCGCTTCGGTGATGCCGCCGTCGAACACGTTCCAGCGCACCGATACGCGGGCGCGCAAGTCGTCGGTCTGCCCGCCGAAGCCGTCGATGTCGTCGCCCGTCTGGGCCGCCAGGTCGACGCCGATTTCAGGGTAGCGTTCGCCGCGGATGGACTGGAGCAACGCCTCGGCAGCGGTGACTTCAAGCTGCGCGGCGAGGACGGCGGGGTTGCGTTCCAGCAGGGTAGCGATCGCCATGTCGAGCCCTTCCGGCAGCTGCCCGGACAGATCGGGCGGCGGCAGCGGCCGGGCGATGTCGAGCCCGGTCAGCTCCAGCAGCTGGATGCGCGCAATGTCGCGCGCGCGGCCTGCCTCGATCTCGCGCACCAGCGCGGCCTGCAGGCGGTCCTCCGCCAATCGCCGCTCCGGGCGGCCGACGGTGCCGGCATCGATGCCGCGCTGAAGGTCGCCCACCAGCACGCGGTGGAACACCAGGCTTTCCTGCGCGGACAGGGCCAGCCGGTCTTGCAGCACGAGGTCGAGATAGCGCCGGGCCACTTCCAGAGCGACAGCATCGGCGCGCTGCACGACCTGCACCGCCGCCGCATCGGCGCGGGCGGCCTGCCGCGCGAGCTCGCCCCGGCGGCGGCCGAAATCGAAGATCGTGTAATTGATCCCCGCCCGCGCATCCGTGGGATAAAGCAGGTCGTCCGCAATGCCGAGGTTGGTGCGCGTGTTGTTGCGCAGCTGGCGCACGCCCGTACCGGCTTCCAGGTCGACCTGCGGGTAAAAGGCACCGCGCGCCTGGTCTTCCTGCGCGGAAACCGCTTCCTCGTTATATTGCGCCTGGATGATCTGCGGGTTCGTTTCGAGCGCGGCGGCGACGGCGCCCTGAAGCGTCACGGTGCCGTTGTCGCGCACCACCTGCGCCTGTGCCGGCAGGGCGAAGCCGGCGGCAAGGCAGGCAAACGCCATCGCCTTGCCGATATGCCATGCCCTGGAACTGCCCACGCCCGTACTCCCGCGATCCGCCAGTTGGAGTATGGAAAGGCGGGAGGGGGGTCAACCGCGCGGTTGCGCTGCGGGCCCTATGGCAACGGGCTCTCGCCGCCGCCGAGCGCCTGCCATAGCAGCACGCGGGCGCGGCGGGCGCGGCCCTCTGCCGCATCGGCGCGTTCGTTTGCGGCAATGGCGGTGCGCCGCGCGTCGAGCACGGTGAGGAAATCGGCGAGGCCGGCACGGTAGCGGGTGTCGGCAAGGTCCGCCTGCCGTGCGCCCAGCGCCGCTTCCGTGCGTGCCGAGGTCGCCTCCCGGTCGGCTGCGGCCACGAGCGCATAGCCGCTCTCCGCATCGCCCAGCGCCTGGTAGAGCGCGCCGCGATAGCGCTGGAACGCTGCGCGTTTGTCGGCCGCCGCGCCGTCGATCTCCGCCTCGATCCGCCCGAAGTCGAGCAGGGGCGCGGCCACGCTTGCGCCCAGGGAGCCGACGATGGCGTCGGTATCGAACAACCCGCCGATGCCGAAGGCGAGCAGGCCGACTACGGCGGACAGGTCGAAGCTGGGGAAGCGGCTGGCAGCGGTCGCGGCGAGCGCCTGGTCGCTGGCGGCAAGCCGGGCGAAAGCGGCGCGCACGTCGGGCCGGGCGGAAAGGAGGTCGCTCGGCAAAGTTGCCGGGGGCGACGGGGTTCCGGTGCCGGGCGCAGTCTCGGCAAACAGCGCCTCGATAGTCCCCGCATCCAGCGTGGAGAGGGTGACGAGCCGCCCGAGCAGCCGGGCCTTCTCGCCTGCCAACGCGTCGATCCGGCTCTGCACATTGGCCATCGTGCCTTCGGCCCGGATGCGGTCGAAACCGGGGGAGAGCCCGGCTTCCTCGCGCACACCGGCGAGCCGCGTGAATTCCGTCGCGGTGCCGAGGTCGCGGCGCAGGCTTGCCTCGCGGGCGGAGAGCGTGCGCCAGTCGATCGTGGCGGCGGCAAGTTCCGCGATCAGGGCGACGCGCACCGCATCGCGGTCGGCCGCGGTGGCTTCGGCGAGGGCAAGGCTGGCGCGTTCGCTGGCGCGCAGGCGGCCGAAGACGTCGGGGTCCCAGCTCGCGGTGACATTCGCGCCGTATTGCACGCGGGTGGTCTCGAATTCGACGCCGGGGGGCAGGTTCGCGCCGAACTGGTCAGGATTGCTGCGCGATCCGGTAACCGAGCCGCCGATGCCGACTGCGGGCAGGCGGTAGGCCCCCGCGCGGTCCGCGGCGGCGCGCGCGGCATCGATCCGCGCGACCGCTTCGAGCAGGGTGGGGGATCCCGCCAGCGCAACTTCCGCCATGCGAACGAACGCGGCATCGCCCTGCGGCAGAAGGTCGGCGAGCGAGGTCTCCACCGCGCCCGATGGCCGGTAGTGATAGGTCTCCGGCAGGATGGGCGCGGGCGTCGCGATTTCGGGCGCCGGGCCGGCGACGCAGCCGCCAAGCGCGCTCGCGGCAAGCGCGACTGCGGCAGCGCGGCGCTTCGCCATCGCTCCCATCACCGGGCCTCCACCGGTGCCGGCCGCACGTTCGCGCCGCCCTGCGCCGCCTCTCGCCCGCGGGCGGGGATGAAGGCATCGACCTGCTGGCCGACGCGGAAAATGTCGACCGGCGGCAACTGGTAGAGGACCTGCATTACGCGCACGTCCACGCGCTCGGCCGCCGAGTTGGTGAGCGATCGCTTGGGCACGACCAGCGGCTCCGCGCGGACGAATTGCGCGCGCACCTGCCGGTCCGCCGCGCCGCGCGGGCTGACGAAAGCGGGCGCGCCCATGTCGATCCGCACCGCCTCGTCCTCGTCGATATCGATGCGGACATAAAGAGGGCGGGTCTCGCCCATCTGGATGAACGGGGTCGTATTGCCGCCCTGCGGGCCGCCGGCGCTGACAAATTCGCCGGGGCGGATGTTGACCGCCAGGATCTCGCCCGAAATCGGTGCGCGCACGGTCAGGCGGCCCAGTTCGGTGCGGGCCGACTGCTGCAGCGCCTGCGCCGATTGCAGCCGGGCGCGTGCGGCGGAAAGGCGCGCTTCGGCGAGCTGGCGGCGTTCGCGCGCGGCGCTGGCTTCGCCTTCGGCGCGGATGACTTCGCTGCGGCTGACGGCGGCGGGGTCCGATACGCCGCGATAGAGCGCCAGTTGCTGCGCGGCGGTGGCTTCGGCGCTGCGTGCCTCGGCAATGGCGGCCTGCGCTTCGCCGATGGCGGCGCCGGTCTCCCCGATGCGGGCGCGGATGGCGCGGTCGTCCACGGTAAACAGCGGCTGGCCGCGTTGGACATAATCGCCCGGGGTCGCGCGGATGTCGGTGACGAGGCCGGAAACCGCCGTGCCGATGTCGATGGTCTCGCTCGACGGTTCGACCACGCCCGCCCCGGCGACGCGCGGCGCATCGGCCAGCTCCCCGGTGGCGCGCGCCGGCTCTTCCTCGGCCGGGGCGAGCTCGCGGTCGGGCAGGCCGGTGGCGATGTAGATCGCCGCCAGAATCAGGCCGAGCACCGCGATCGCGGGCAGGATCTGGCGCGAGAAGCTGAGATTGCGCAGGGTCATCCGTTCTGTCCTTCGTCGGGCATTTCGGTGCCGTCATGGGTGATCCGCCCGTCCTCCAGCACGAGGATGCGGTCGGCGAGATCGAAGATGCGGTTGTCGTGGGTGACGATGATGACGCTGCGGTCCTCCGCCACGCCCACTTCGCGCAGCAGGTCCATCACCTTGCGGCCCGATTTCGCGTCGAGCGCGGCGGTCGGTTCGTCGCAGACCACCAGCCGCGGTTCGTGGACCAACGCGCGGGCGATGGCGACCCGTTGCTGCTGGCCGCCCGAAAGCTGGTTGGGCAGCTTATCCGCCTGGTCGAGGATGTTGAGCTTGTCCATCATTGCCCTCGCCCGCTCGCGCGCCTCGCTGCGGTCCATGCCCTGCGCGATCAGTGGCACGGCCGCGTTGCTGGCGGCGTCGATGGCGGGGATGAGGTTGTACTGCTGGAAGATGAAGCCGATGTTCCGCAGGCGGAATTCCACCAGCTTGCGGTCCGACAGGTTGTAGATGTCGGTGCCGAACACCTCCACCTCGCCTTCGGTCGGCCACAGGATTCCGCACATGATCGAGATCAGCGTTGTCTTGCCCGATCCGCTTTCGCCGACGAGATAGGTGAGTTCTCCCGCCTTCACTTCGAGGTCGATGCCGTGGAGGACGCGGATCGTCTGCTGCCCGCTTTCGAAATCGCGCGCGATGTCGCGCACCGCGATGGCGGTCTGCGCGCTCACCGGAACACCGCCGCAGGTTCGGTCTTCAGCACGTTGCGCAAGGCCAGCCCGCCGGTGAGCGCGATGATCAGCGTCACCGCCATCAGGCTGAGCAGCGGGACCTGCCACGGGATAAAGAAGCCCTTGAAGGTTGGGTTCGACGAAAAGGCCTGGATGAAGCCCACCGTGCCGAGCACGCCGAGGCCGTATCCAATCAGCCCGACCATCCCGCCCTGCACCGCGACCATGCGGCGCAGCTTGCCGTTGTGCACGCCGATGGCCTTGAGCGCGCCGAACTGCTTGATGTTGTCGCGGATGAACAGGCTGAAGGTCAGACCGACGATGGCGACGCCGACCACGAAGCCCAATACCACGGTTATCCCGAAATTGAGCGGGATGCCGGTGTTCTCGATAATGAAGTTTATGCCGTCCTGTGCGAAATCGTCCCGCGTGCGGGCGCGCAGGCCGGTCTGGTCCTCGATCCGGGAGACGAGCTGCTCCGGGGTGACGCCCGCGGCGCTCTGGGCCAGCACGAAACTCAGCCGGTTGCGGGTGCCGGGTACATAGGCCAGCGCCTGGCTATAGGTGGTGTAGAGCGTGACCTGGCTGGTGAAGCTGGGGATGGAATCGGCGATCCCGCGCACCACGGCGCGCTGGTCGTTCAGTTCCAGCCGCTCCCCGATGGGGTCGTCCCCTTCGGCGAACATGCGGGTGGCGCCGACATCGTCGATGATGACGGTATCGGGCTGTTCCAGCACGGCGCGGCTGCCTTCCACCATGCCTTTGGGAAGGCCGATCAGCGTGGTGTCGTCCACCCCGATAACGCTGACGCCTTCGAGGTCGCCGTCCTTGGTCCGCACGGAGGCCCCGGCGCGCAGGTGCGGCACCGCCCATTCGACGCCCGGCACGCCGCGAACCCGGTCGAGCGCGGTGGCGGGCAGGGGGAAGTTCACGTCGGTCGTCCGCCTGACCGGGTCCATCACCCACACGTCCGCCGCGCCGATATTGTAGACGCCGCTTGCGCCGCGTTCGAGCAGGTTGACGAAGATCGTCAGTTGCTGGGTGATGACGAGGGTAGAAAAGGCGATGGCGGTCGAGGCCGAGTGCGAAAAGATGCGCGGGCGGATGCTGCCCGAAATCGACGACGTGCCGCTGGCGCAGCGGCTGGCGATGATCGCCCACGCCATGCACGGCTTCCTGTTCCGCCCGAACATGCTGCGTTTCGAGCGGCGGTTGGCCTCCGAGGCCGAGCGCCACCCCGAACTCGGCCGCACCTTCCTCGAATCCGGGCCGCGGCGGATGAAGGCGGCGCTTACCGACGTCATGCGCCGGGCAGCCGCGCGCGGCGAGCTCGAGCTGGACGATCTGGAGCGGGCCGCCGAACAGTTCGCCGGTATGGTGAAGGGCATGGCCGACCTCGAATGGCGCTTCGCGGGGGAGCATGACCCGGCGGTCAACCAGCGCCGGATCGATGCCGCAGTCGAGACGTTCCTGCGCGCTTACGCAGCCTGACTGCGCGCTGCGATACCCGCCAGCCTTGTCCGCCGCGCGGTGAAATGAGATAAGGCGCCCGGACAAAGCAACGGAGAGACCCATGGCCACCGCCCTCAAGCGCGACGATTTCCAGTGCAGCGATACCGAATGGCAGGCGCGCGTGAAGCTGGCCGCGTGCTATCGCATCTTCGACATGATGGGCTGGTCGGAATCGATCTACAACCACATCAGCCTGAAGGTGCCGGGGGAGGAAGCCTTCCTGATCAACCCCTTCGGCCTGCTGTATGACGAGGTGTGCGCCAGCAACCTCGTCAAGATCGATAGCCAGGGCAACAACCTCGACGGGTCGCCCTATCCGGTGAACAAGGCGGGCTTCACCCAGCACGCCTATTTCCATGAAAAGCTCGATTGGGCGCATGCCATCTGCCACGTCCATACGACCGCCACGATGGCCGTGTGCAGCACCGAGGAAGGGCTGACCGCGACCAGCTTCTATGCTGCGGGCTTCAAGGACCAGATCGGCTACCACGACTTCGAAGGCGTGACCGTGCGCGCGGAAGAGGGCGAGCGACTGGTCGAGAACCTCAAGCATCACCGCGTGCTGATGCTGCGCAACCACGGACCGGTGGTGCTGGGCCGGACGATCGAGGAAATGTTCGTCACCATGTGGAGCCTGCAGCGCGCCTGCGAAATCCAGATCGCGACCAAGGCCGCGGGCACCCCGCTCACCATCCCGCAGGACGTGGTCGACGTACACCAGCGCGACCTGTCCGTGATGCAGCAGCAGGGCGGCGGCGGGATGTTCGATTTCGGCGCGTGGATGCGCCGGGCCGAACGGATCGATCCCAGCTTTAAGGAATAGGCGCGCACCCACCGTGGCCATCGGTTTCACGCTCAACGACCGGCCGGTGGGCATTTCGCTCGACCCGGAAACCCCTCTTGTCACTGCAATCCGGGAGGCGGCGAACCTCACCGGCACCAAGAACGGCTGCGGCACCGGCGAATGCGGGGCCTGCATGGTCCTGGTCGACGGGGAGGCGCTGCGCAGCTGTCTGATCGAGCTGGGCGAGGTCGAGGGCCGCTATATCACCACGATCGAAGGCCTGTCGGCGGACCGCAGCCACCCGGTGCAGCAGGCGCTGGTTGCCGAGCAGGCAATCCAGTGCGGCTTCTGCACGCCGGGCATCGCGATTGCCGCTGCTGCATTGCTCCGCAGCAATCCCGCGCCGAGCGAGCCGGAGATCGAGGCGGCGATCCCCAACCTGTGCCGCTGCGGGGTTTATCCGCGGCTAACCCGCGCGATCCAGCGCGCCGGGCGCGTGGCCCGGCGCGAGGAGCTGATCAGCGCTGCGCCCGCGCCCGGGATCGATCCCGAAGACGCGGCCGAGGCAGTGCCGGCGATGGGCCTGCCGGACGGCGAATAGGCGTCAAAACTTCACGCGGGCGGTGATGCTGGCGTTCAGCGGAGCGCCCGGCGCGATGTTGTTGTTGCCATGAGCGCTGGGGTAGTAATCCGTGTCGAGCAGGTTCTCGACATTCAGCTGCAGATCGAGCGTTTCGGACACGTCCCAGAACAGCGCCGCATCCACGCGGGTGTAGGCGGGCAGGACCACATCGTTGGCGAAGCTGGCGAACTGATCCGACTGGTGGATCACGCCCGCACCGATGCCGACGACCGGCGTCACGTCGTAACGCGCCCAGGCGGCGACCTGGTGGCGCGGCAGCTGCTGCAGACGCGTGCCTTCATCCGCAAAGTCGCTGTCCGACGTGATTTCGCCGTCGAGATAGGTGTAGGCGAGGTTCGCTTGCAGCCCCGGTGCAAGCTTGCCCGCGATGCTCGCTTCGAAGCCTTCGACCTGCGATTCGCCGGTCAGGACGACGAGGCCGGGGTTCACCGGATCGACCGCCGTGGTGTTGGACCGGGTCAGGCGGAAAACGGCGGCGGTCAGGAACAGGTCGGGCCGCGGCGCCCATTTCGCGCCTAGCTCGACGTTTTCAAACAGTTCGGGCTCCAGCGCCTGTTGCTGCTGGCTCAGCGTCACGAACTGGTCGCCCGACTGCGGCAGGAAGCTCTCGGTGTAGCTGGCGTAGAGCGACACGGTCTCCACCGGTTTGACGATAATGCCGACGCGCGGGCTCCAGCGGCTATCGAGGCGGGTGGTGGTGCCGGTGACCGCGCCGCTTGCATCCTGGACGTCGGCCTCGAGGTCGAATTCGTCGTAGCGGACGCCCAGGACGAGGTCGATCGTATCGCCCAGCGCGATCTGGTCCTGCGCATAGAACGAGGTGACGAACAGGTCGCTGCTGCGCCGGCGCTGGAATTCGGTCGAGAAGACGGGGACGGAAATCGTCTGCGCAAGGTCGACCGTTTCCGTCGTCAGCCCGCTGGCGAAGCGCACGCGTTCGCGGAAGCTCAGCGTGTCGCTGGCGACGACTTCTGTGCCGAGCAGGAACTTGTGGTGCAGCGGCCCGGTGTCGAAATCGCCGATGATGTTCGCCTGGCCGACGAAATTCTGGCGCTCGGTCCCGTCGGCATAGCCGCCCAGGTCGACCGTCGTCTCCGTCGCCCCGGTGGGCACGATGTTGGAATAGAACTTGTCGTAATCGGCATATTGGAAGGCGATGTTGCCGCGCAGGCGGGGTGAGAAGACGTGGTCCACCCGCACGCGGCCGATGTTCACCTGCACGTCGCTGGTGTTGAAGCCCGGCTGGCCGAAGAACACTTCGTCATAGCCCTCGATGGGGCGGTTGCCGAGCGACGGGATGCCGCGGTCGGTCACGCGCTCGTCGTCGTCATAGGTGTAGCTGGCCGTCAGCGTGGTCTGGGGGCCAACTTCGAACGACAGCGTCGGGCTGATGCCGAAGAAGCGGCCGTCGTATTCGTCGCGGTGGTTGGCAAATTCCTCGTATGTCGCATTGAGGCGGATACCGGCCGTGTCGGACAGGGGCTGGCTGACATCGGTGGCCGCGGCGAAGGCGCCGAAGCTGTCCACCGTTCCGTCGAGCGCGATGAAAGTGTCGAGCGGGTCGGCCGTCTTGGTGACCCGGTTGATCACCCCGCCGCCGCCGCCGCGACCGAAGATCAGCGCATTGGCACCCTTCAGCACCTCGACCCGGTCGATGTTGTAGAGCGGGCGGTAATATTGCGCATCGTCGCGCAGGCCGTCGACGAAGAAGTCGGCGGTGGTTTCCTGGCCGCGGATGAACACCTCGTCGCGGTGGCCTTCGCCGCTTTCCAGGCTGACGCCGGGGGCGTATCGCAGCGCATCGCCGAGCGAGCGGACGCCCTGGTCATCGAGCTGTTCCTCGGTCAGGACGTAGACCGCTTGCGGCACGTCGATCAGCGGGGTCTGCGTTTTGGTGGCGGTCGAGCCGTCCTCGCTCTCGTACCCCTTGCGCTCCCCGATCACGAGGATGTCTTCGGGCAAATATTCCTGCACGCGCGGGCCGGACGAATCGGCCTCGTCGGCGAAAGCGGGAGCGGCGGGCAGCATGGCTGCGCCTGCAAGAATGGCGACGCGCAGCGAAAAACGGGGATTGGTAGAAGTCACAAGAGTCTTTCTGTTCTTATTGCGAATGATTTGCAGGAGCAGCCTCTATTGCGAAGAATTCGCATTTGCAACGCAGTGATCGCCTTGCACGAAGATTTTCGCGCGCTAGGGAGTGGGGGCAACGCAACGGCCCCGCGCAAAGTCAGGGGCGCCGAGGAGACAGGCGATGAAAGCGACCATCTGGCACAACCCGAAATGCGGCACCTCCCGCAACACGCTCGCGATCCTGGAAGAGCGGGGCGACGTCGACGTGGAGGTCATCCGCTATCTCGACAATCCGCCTACGCGCGAGAAGCTCGCCCAGCTGTTCGCCGACGCGGGCATGACCCCGGCGCAGGGCCTGCGCCTGCGCGGCACCGATGCGCAGGAGCGCGGGCTGCCCGATGCGGATGCCGACGCCGTGCTCGATGCGATGGTCGCCGATCCCATCCTGATCGAACGGCCACTGGTGGAAACCGAAAAGGGCGTGCGCCTGTGCCGGCCGAAGGAAAAGGTCGAGGAAATCCTCTGACGCGCTCGCCTCTTACACCTACGACCTGGCGCGCCCGATCTGGCGCATTGGGTTCAGGTAGCGCCGGTTTCCCCGGTCAGGTCGGCATCGGCCTGCAGGCCCCGCCAGCCTAGCACCGCCACTATCGCGCACAGGCTTGCGACGATGATGAAGGCGGCGTGGTCCGAGTGGCCGTAAATCCACACGCCAAGCGCCGGGGCAACGACATAGGCCGCGCCGTTGATCGAGGCGACGATGCCCGAAACCTGGCCCTGTTCGCTGCGTCGCACCGCCAGCGATGCCCCTGCGGTAAAGCCGGGGCGAAAAAGGCCGAAGCCGAGCGAGGCGATGGCAAAGCCCAGCGCGATCGGATGCAGGCTCTCCGCCCAGCCGAACATCAATATGCCGACGATGGCGAGCGCCATGCCCCACAAGGTCGCCGCCCGCGGGCCGAGCTTGAACGTCGGGATCAGACCCCATTGCGCCAGCAGCGTCGCGATGGCGCCTGCCATCAACACCAGCCCGATGGGACCCGCGCCTTCGTCCGGCGTGGCGCGCAGGCCCAGCCGATCGAGCACGAGGAAGCCCGCGATGCCGAGCGCCATCGCTTGCGCGTGCCCACCCAATAGGCCGGCAACCAGCCAGGGGCGCAGGCGGCGGTCGGTCCACTTGAGGTCCGGGATGTCCTCTGCCGCCTGCTGCTCGTCCTCGTCCTCCGCCCGGCCGGCACCGTTCGCGCTGGTGCCGGTGCCATAGGGCGCAGGCACCACGCCGGAGCGGGTCTCGAAAGCGGGATTGTCGTTCGGCAGGCGCAGGCGCAGCGCGACCAATGTCGCCAGCCCGAACAGGGCGAAGATAAGGAACGGCCCCGTCAGCCCCGCACCGGGAAAGATCAGCAGCGGGGCGAGCGCCGGGCCGATGACGGTGCCGAGCCCGAAGCTCGACGCGATCAGCGACAGCGCATTGGTGCGCTGGCTGCGGTCGGTCCGGCTGGCGATATAGGCCTGCACGGCCGGCGGCGCCGCGCTGCCGAACCCGCCGTACAGCCCGCGGGCAAGCGCGAACAGTGCCAGCGTCAGGAAGGCGGTGAGGTAGCCATTGAGGCCCAGCCACAACAGGATGCCGCACAGGGCGAAGCTGGAAATGAAGCCGACCATGCCCAGCGCCATCATCGTCTTGCGCCCGCGCCGGTCGGACCGCCGCGCCCAGAACGGCGCGGTCGCCACCCACAGCACTGCCGACCAGCTATAGGCGAGGCTGATCCACACATCCGCCACGCCCAGCGAAGTGCCGATGGAGGGCATGACGGACTGCATCGCCGTGTTGCCCGCCGCGGTGGTCAGCATGACCATGTAAAGCAGGACCAGCCGCTCGCGCGAAATGGTGCCGGGCCTGGCGGGCGGCGGGGACGGCGTGCGGGGAGGGGGCGCGGTTTCGCTCACCCGATTGCCGCTACTGCGGGCACCGCTCGCTTGCAATGGCGCGGTCTATTTGCGAACGCATGGGGCGAAGCCGCGCGGGACCCGCGCCGGGCAGCAAGGGTATGCGAATTCCATGACTTCCAACGAAGCGGCGCGCGCGCGTGCGGGCGGGATGATCGGCAAGGTGAAACGGGCGCTTGGCCCGGCAGGCGTCTTCCTCGAAGGGTTCATCCGCGAACCGCGCATGGTGGGCAGCGTCATCCCGTCGTCGATGAACACGATCGACCGGATGCTGACCCCGGTCGACTGGGAGGCGTGCGACGTCTTCGTGGAATACGGCCCGGGCGTCGGCACGTTCTGCCGCCCGATCCTGGACCGGCTGCGCCGCGATGCGAAGCTGATCGCGATCGACACCAACCCGCTGTTCATCGATTACCTTAAGCGGACCATTCCCGACAGCCGCTTCTCGCCGGTCCTCGGCTCGGCCGCCGATGTCGAGTCAATCGTGAAGGCGCACGGTGCGGACCATGCCGATTACGTTGTGTCCGGCCTGCCGTTCTCCACCCTGCCGGACGGGGTCGGCCCCGCCATCGCCGCGGCCACGCACCGGGTGATCCGCCCGGGCGGCGCGTTCCTGGTCTACCAGTTCAGCGCCCGCGCCCGCGACTTCATGGAACCGCACTTTGCGCGCATTGACGATGGCTACGCCCCGTGGAACATCCCGCCGTGCAAGCTCTTCTGGGGCTGGAAGGCCTAGGCGGCCCTTACTGGAAAGTTTCGGCGATGTCCGGCGCGCTGGTGCCGCTGAGCTGGTAGAACACGGCGGCCAGCACGCCCATCATCACGATGTTGAGCACCGCGCTCACCACCAGGTTCACCAGCATCGCGGCAAACACCGCGCCCCCGGCTTCGCCGCCGATCGCACTTGCCCCGCCGATCAGCAAACCCAGCGGGATCGAGATGACGATGGCCGCGATGAACAGCAGGACGTAAAAACCCAGCAGGCGCCAGGCCACCGGGCCCGTCAGGCGCCAGGAATCCTTGATCGAGGAGAACACGTTGCGTTCGCCGCCCAGCACGACGACCGGCATGATCATCGACAGGCGCGTGTAGATATAAAAGAAGAATACCAGCGCCGCGATCCCGAGGATGATTGAGGTGACGCCCAGCGAACCCATGCCGCCCGCCGTGCCAAGCCCCGCCATGCCGACGCCGAAGACCAGCGCAAACGGGATGGCGATGATGATCGCACCGATGATGATAATGACCACGACACCGATCAGCGTGGGCAGGCTGCGCATCGCAATCCCCAGCGATTCGCCCACCGTCGGGCGGCTGCGTGCCATCAGTGCGAGGATCGCGATGAGGCCAATCATCTGGACGATGCTGAGCACGAAGCCTAGCAATGAGGTGCCAAGCTCCGCTTCCGGGGTCGGTGCGAAGATATCGGTGCTCCCCGGATTTTCCGGCGGCACGATGATTTCCGGGGCGATGAGAAACGCGATAGCGCTCGGCACCAGTATGAAGAGACCGGCAATGACCAGCTGCAGCTTGAAACTGCCCTTGATCAGCTCGACGGCGTGATTCCACGCCCTGCCCATATCGAAGTTCATTGTCGGTAGCCCCCTTGATCCCTTTGCCCCTTGATAGTCGCAGCGAGTGACGCCACGCAATGGCCATGACCGACAAAACCGTTCCCGCCCCGGCGATCGAGTGGCGCCGCAGCGAGGGCCAGGTGCCCTATCGCGAGGCGCTGGCCGAGCAGGAGGCGCGCAACCTGGCGATCCAGCAGGGCTCGGCGCGCGAGCTGGTGTGGCTGCTGGAGCATCCGCCGGTCTACACCGCCGGGACCAGCGCCGCGGCGGACGAGCTGATCGACAGCCGTTTCGACGTGGTTGAGACCGGGCGCGGCGGGCGCTATACCTACCACGGGCCGGGGCAGCGGGTCGGCTATGTCCTGCTCGATCTTGCGCGGCGCGGGCGCGACGTGCGCTGTTTCGTCCACGCGCTGGAAGGCTGGGTGATCGCGGCGCTCGGCGACATCGGGGTGGAAAGCTGGCGCGCGGAAGGCCGCGTCGGCATCTGGACACGCGACATCGACGGCAGCGAGGCGAAAATCGGCGCCATCGGCGTGCGCGTGAAGCGCTGGGTCACGATGCACGGCTTTGCCGTCAACCTGGACCCGGACCTGTCGCATTTCGGCGGCATCGTGCCGTGCGGCATCGCCGAATACGGGGTCACCAGTCTGGCGCGCCTCGGCAAACCGCTTGCGGCCGGGGCATGGGATGAGGCATTGCTCGCCCGCGCCGGCGATTTCCTCGCCGCGCTCGGCCCGTGCGATGCAAGCTCGGGCCCGACCGACAGAATTGCCGACGGAGCCAGCGCCGCGTGAAGACTTTCGCCACCACCGCCCCCCTGCTGCTCGCACTGCTGGCGCTCGCCGCCTGCGGCAAGTCCGACAACGCCGCGCGCGATACCGGTGCCGACGGAGAGGTGCTGGAAGGTTCGATCAGCGATGCGATGATTCCGCTCGCCGAAACGACATCGCAGCCGCCGCTCGCCAAGGGCGCAACGGACGGCGCGAGCGGCACTACGGAAACCGGAAGCGGCGAAGGCGCCGGCGAGGCGGACGGAGCGCCGGCAGCAGAGACGACGCCGGAACCCGCCGAACCAGAGGCCCCGGTCGACGCGCTCGAGGCGGCGGAATAAGCCCTAGGCTTCGCCGAGCAGCCGCTTCGCCTGGACCAGGTGCGGCTGGTCGATCATTTCCCCGTCGATCTGCAGCGTACCGAGGCCGGGATTTTCCGCAAAGGCATCGACGATCCGCTGCGCATGGGCGCGCTCCGCTTTGGTCGGGGTGAAGGCGGTGTTGACGATCTCCACCTGCCCGGGATGGATTGCCAGCATGCCGGTGAAGCCGTCCGCGCGCGAGGCGGTGGCCATCAGCGCAAGCCCGTCCGGATCGCGGAAGTCGGAATGCAGCGTATCGATGGCCATCACGCCGCGCGCGTGGGCGGTCAGCAGCGTCTGGGCGCGGACCATGCGGAACGTGTCCGTCCACGCGCCGTCCTCGTCCCGCTTGCGCCCCGCACCGATCGCGGCGGACAGGTCCTCCGCGCCCCAGGTCAGCCCGGCAAGCCGCGGGTTGGTGTCGCCGATATAGGTGGGAATCGACATCGCCGCCTTCGCGGTTTCGCTCACCAGCGGCAGGATTTCCGTGCTGTTCTTCTCGAACCCCAGCGTTTGCTCCATCTCGTAGAGCTCGGCGGACAGCTGCTGGATCTGGTCCGGCCCGGTGCATTTCGGCAGCACGATCCCCGCCGGCCGGCCGGGCATCGCCGCCTGCAAGTCGTCACGCCACCACGGCGTGTCGAAGGCATTGATGCGGATCCAGCGGTGGAACTTGGTCGCGCCTTCGTGCCGGATGTGGAATTGCAGCCAGTCGTGCGCCAGCTCACGCGCGGCCTGCTTGTTGTCGGCGGCCACCGCATCTTCAAGGTCCACGATCACCACGTCGGTGGGGACGGTGTTGACCTTGTCGAGCTTCTTCTCGCTGTCACCGGGGACGAACAGCCACGAACGGTAAGGCATCAGGCGGTGCCTTCCGCGACTTCGTGAGCTGCCTTTTCTTGGCCGGCCTCTTCCATGGCCGGGTAGTCGATGTACCCGGCGGGGCCCGGCAGGTACCAGCTTTGCGGGACGTTGACGTTTTCCGCCCAGTCCGCGCCCGCTTCGATGCGCGCGGCAAGGTCGGGGTTGGAGATATAGGGACGGCCGAAACTGATCGCGTCGGCCCGGCCGCTGTCGATATCGGCAACCGCTTCCGCCGCCGAGTAATCGGAATTGAGCACCAGCTTGCCCGAATAATGCTGGCGGAACAGCGCATCTTGCTGCGGCACATCGGTCTGGCCGAAAGTACCCTCCGGCCCAGGCTGGCGCAATTCGATGAAGGCGACGCCGAGGTCTTCCAGCACCCTTGCCGCCTCGCCGAAGATGCTGGCCGGATCGGGATCGTCGCAGCCCTGCGTCTCGCCGTTGGGCGACAGGCGCACGCCGACCCGGTCCGCGCCCCATTCACCGATTAGCGCGGCGGTCACTTCGCGCAGGAAACGGGTCCGGTTTTCCGGCGAGCCGCCGTATGGGTCCTCGCGCAGGTTGGTGCTGCTGCGCAGGAACTGGTCGACGAGGTAGCCATTCGCGCCGTGCAGCTGGATGCCGTCCATCCCGGCCGCTTTCGCATTGGCGGCAGCCTTGCGGTAATCTTCCACCACGCGCGGGATCTCGTCGGTGTCAAGCGCGCGGGCCTGCTGGTGGTCCTTGCGCCCTTCGAACGTGTGCGCATGACCGGGCGCGGTGGTCGCGCTGGCGGACACGGGCGGCTCGCCGCCGAGGAAATCGGGGTGCACCAACCGGCCCATGTGCCACAGCTGCATGACGATCAGCCCGCCTTCCTCGTGCACGGCCTTGGTCACGCGCTGCCAACCTTCGACCTGCTCCTCGCTCCAGATGCCGGGCGCAGCGGGCCAGCCTAGGCCCTCGACCGAAATGCCGGTCGCCTCGGTGATGATCATGCCCGCGCCTGCGCGCTGGCGGTAATAGGTTTCCATAAGCTCGCCCGGGATGCTGCCCGGCTGCTGCGACCGGCCGCGGGTGAGCGGCGCCATGAAAATGCGGTTGCGCGCCTCGAGCGCGCCGAGAGTGAGGGGCTGGAGCAGCGCTTCGTTCATGGACCTTGTCTATCCTTTCGATTGTCCCCGCTTGGCCAAGCGAGCTAGAGGCGGGCGGTGGACAATACAAGCGCCCCGCCTGCTGCAACAGATCCTGCCCCCGTGGTGGAGCCGGTACCGACCGCGTGGCATTTCGCCGCGCTGCTGGCGGGCAATGTCGCGCTGGCGCTGGGACCGTGGCTGGTGCGGCTGGCCGATACCGGGCCGGTGTCCGCCGCATTCTGGCGGATCGCGCTCGCCCTGCCGGTCATTGCGCTGCTTGCGTGGCGGGAGGGGCGGAAGGCGGGGGGCGGGCCTGTGCCGCGCAAGCTCCTGCTGCTTGTGCTGGGCGCGGGCGCGTTCTTCGCCGTGGACCTAGGCAGCTGGCACATCGGGATCGAGATGACCCGGCTCGGCAATGCGACGCTGTTCGGCAATGCGGGTAGCCTGATCCTGATGCTGTGGAGCATCGCGGTGGTGCGCCGCATGCCGCAGCGGATGGAATGGCTGGCCGTTGTCATGGCGCTGGCCGGCGCCGCGATCCTTCTGGGGCGCAGCCTGCAGATCAGCGCGCAGACGCTGGCGGGCGACGTTTTCTGCATCGTCGCAGGCATTTGCTATGCCTTCTACCTGCTGCCGGCGCAAAAGGCGCGTGCCAGCCTTGGACCGTGGCAGGTGCTGCTGCTGGCCGGCCTGTCCGCCGCGCCGCTGCTGCTATTGGGCGGCATCGCCTTCGGGGAACCGGTATGGCCGCGCGAATGGACCCCGGTGCTGACGCTGGCGGTGACCAGCCAGATCCTGGGGCAGGGCCTGATGGTCTATTCGCTGCGCCATTTCAGCCCGCTGGTCATCGGCGTGGCATTGCTGACCCAGCCGGCCATCGCCGCCTATGTCGGCTGGGCGGCGTTCGACGAGGTCCTGTCCCCGCCCGACATCCTTGGCATGGCGCTGCTGGCAGGCGCGCTGCTGGCGGTGAAGGCGGCGGGGACGCGGCCTAGGCGGGCTCTTCCCCAAACTTCTTGAGGAAAGCGACCTCGTTGCGTTCGTAGCGCTCGAGGTCCGGCCCGACGAGGTGCTGGCGCACCTGTTCGCCCAGCAGCACGCCTTCGGCCCGGATCCGGTTGCGGCGCTGCTGGCTTTTCACCGGCGCGGCGGCATTTGCGAGCGTGTCCAGCATCACTTCCGAAGCGATCGGCGATGTCGCCACGCCGCTGCGGATCGAGCCGAAGCCGCGCTGGACGTAGTGGTTGAAATCGTCGCGCGCGGGGATGACCGGGCAATCCTCCACATCCTCCCCGCACACGTCCTTGCGCAGGTCGCGCCGCGCGATTTCCGTCGTGGCGGCACCCAGCCAGTGCAACGCGGTAATGGCGGTGAAGGGATCGTTGATGCCGGGCGACAGGGCGCGCAGGCCGATCTCGACCAGCTCGTCGATCAGGAACTGCGGGTCCTGGTCGGGCGTGCGCGTGGCGCCGAGGGTAAAACAGGCGCGGATCTTGTCCTCGATATCCTCCGGCTCGCAGCCTTCGACATCCATGATCGGCAGGTCGCGGTGGACGAAGTCACCGGTCCGCATCCGCAGCGAGAAGACCGCGTCGTTATCGCGCGCGATTTTGACGAGGTCGCCGAAATCGATCAGCTGGATATAGCCGGTGGCCCAGGCGCAAAGCGGCTTGCCCTCGCGCGGCGCGGTGGCATCGGAGAATTCGTTCTCGACCGGATAGGCAGCGCGGATGTTGCCGAGCAGGCGCCGACCGATGCCTTCCAGCACCTTGTTCACGCGGATCGAGGACGGGATGTGATTGAGGAAGAACACCAGCACCGCGACGCACAGCCCCATCAGGGCATAGGCAACCAGCAGCGACAGCTGCGGCGTGAAACCGGCGACCGCGGTGCCGACTCCCTCTATATTGGCTGCCGGCTCGTCCGCCCCGCGAACCGAGCGCAGGACGATGATTGCGTAGACGAAGCTGCCGATGAAGGTCGCGAGGCTCAGCTGGTTGCCTCGATCCTCCATGAAATTAGTAAGCAGACGCGGGCCGTAATTGCCGCTGGCATAGGCGACGGCGGCGATGGTGATGGAAAAGACGGTCGAGGCGACGCCGATCATGCTGCCCGCCATCACCGTCAGCATGTCCGCTGCGCCCTTGGGCCGGGACGGGACGATCCAACTGACATCGTTGAGGAATGCTGCCGCTCCCGACCGATCGAGCGTGATCATGCCGAACGCCAGTGCGGCGGCAAGGATGCAGAACAGCGCCGGGTAGAACCAGTAATTGGCGTTCAGCCGGGACCAGAAAAACTTGATATCGGCAGTCATCGTTTCCCCTCGGTCGCCGGCCCGTCGCCGAAATAGCTTGCGAATGCCTTTGCTATGTCCGCGCGGTCCTTGTCCAGCTTGGCCTGGATCGTGGCATGGTCGCGCAGGTCCGTAGCCATGGTACGCATGAAATCCCCGAACTCGCCGTCGGGGTCCTCAGCATTGTCACGGTGCCACGCGGCGACGCGGCCGTAGTTGCGGATCATGTGGATGGAGACGGAGGGATAATCGGCCGCCGCCTGCCGGAATGCGGACAGCGGGCCTTCGAAGATGGAGCGGAAGTCCTGCCCGGGCAGTTCGAGCCAATCCTCTTCGCCCAGGCACGGGGTGCAACCCGCCGAAACCCAGGTCGACACCTGACTGCGCATCACCTTGGCCAGCTTGTCGGCGCAGGTGAGCGCGGTGTAGAAATCGTTGACTGCGGGCGAGAGCGCGCGGGCGCTGATTTCGACGAGCAGGCGGACCTGGAAGACGAGGCCCTGGCTGTCCGAGCGGAACGGCCCGATGGGTATGACGCGCTTCAGCTCGTCCTCGTCGAACGGGGCGTCCGCGCGCAGCAGAGGATCGCCTTTCATCACGTGCTGGCCGGGCGCGGCCTCCACCCGCACGCGCATGTTGCGCCCTGCGAAGCGCTTGACGAGGAGGTCGGTATCCACCCCTTCGATATAGCCTTCGCGCGGGGCGGACAGCGTCTGTTGCCACTGCGTATCGCGGGCGGGGATGCTGGCGAGATCTATCGTCCGGCTGGCTGCGTCCACGCCGAGGTTGTCGACCGACCTGTCGCCGAACATCGTTCGGCCCAGATCGTGCAGCGCGACCGCCAGCATCGCCAGGTTGATCGCCTGCAACACCGCGACGTAGCCGACGATGAGGAAGGGGACCTCAACGTACTCCATCTCCGCGTCGACGGAGAGCATGGCCATGAGCGAGGCGATCAGCGTGAAGGATAGGCCGGCCAGGCTGGTGCGCGTCAGGCGGCGTTCCAGCCACCGATCTATCAGGCGCACGCCGAGGTTGCTGGCTGCCATGCTCAGCACGATCAGCGTGATCGAGAAATAGAGCGTGATGAAAGCGGCGTTGACGCCGGTCGCCACGCCGAGGAAATCCTTGGCCGTATCGGCGCTCGCCGCGGTCGCAAGCCCGTGGTCGAGGAGCCACGTCGCACCGCCGTGCCGGTCGAGATAGAGCACGACCAGCGTGATCGGAATCGATCCGATCACCGCCAGCACCGCGAGCGACCAGTAGCTCTGGACCACGCGGTGCCAGATCCAGCCCGGCCACCCGCCGGCGATGTTCGTGCCCTTCATTTCGCTGTGTTTTCCCCGGTTAGCCCGCATTCCGTGGCGGGAACTAAACCCCTGGGGCGGCCTTAGGTTTCGGCGCGGAGCAGGGGACTGGGCAGGCCGAGCGCGATGAGACCGTTAGCCGATAACGGATCGTGCCAGGAGTTTTGCCAATGACTACAGAACCCGCAATCTTGGGCGCCCAGGCGGTGCTGGGGAATATCGAAAACCTCGTCCCGCTTACCAGCGGCCAGTATACCATGGGCTCGCTGATCCTGATGGTCAGCTACGGCGCCCATTTCGCCTTCATCCTCTATTTCATCATGTCCAGCTTCCAGCTGGCCCCGCGCTATCGCATCGTGCCGATCATGTCCGCCATCGTGATGGCGAGCGCCGGGCGGTCCGGCAGCTGCTTTTCAGCATCGCCGACATCTCGACCAAGTTGCTCTACGGCGTGATCCTGAGCCGCTATGTCCTGCGTCGCAGCGCGCTGGAAGGCTATGTCCCGGCAGCAGAAGCGCTGGAGACCAGCCCGCTCGGCAGCAAAGGTCGCCAGCGCCCGGGGCGACTGACACCTTGGCAGCAACGCCTGCCCGCAACGAAAGGTGGCCTGTCCCGATGGGGCGGGCCGTCTTTTCGCGTGGCTGGCCTGTAGCGTTGCTGGCCGTGTGCATAGCCGTCTCGCTGGTCGGGACGGGGGCTGCCATCGCCATGGGG